>JAABQY010000012.1 GCA_011391225.1 Desulfobulbaceae bacterium
ATTGAAGAACGGTCGAAAAATATTTGAAATACTATTGTTGATCCAAGAGATAATGAGCTTTTGTGGTTGAAGAGTGTTGTGAATGATCTTCGTGAACGGCAGCATCAGGTCTTCGTCAACGTCAACAATCATTTCGAGGGTTCTACACGTCGGACAATAGAGAAGATCAAAGCGCTTCTGCAGATCGCAGGAGAATGCCAACTACAGGAGAAAGTCACCCCTCGATAACTTTCTTTCGCAAAATCCCTGATGGCTTGAACGTCACAACCCTCCTGGCATCCAAATCAAGATCTTCCCCTGTCTGTGGATTTCGCCCACGTCGAGGATTCTTGTTCCTGACATTAAATTTCCTAAATCCGCTCAGTAGAAGATCTGAACCTTTTATATAAGGGAATTTTTTGATAATCTCAAAAATGCCTCTACCGCTTCGACAGCCTGAGCCTTGCTCAAGTTTTGATGCTTCTCATATACCTGCTGCACAACATCTGCTTTGGTAAGTGTCATGGAATTTTTCTATGGTTGATGAGAAATGATTTTATGAGAACCAGCACCGATCATATTCTCAAATTGAATAAATTCAAAGAAATTGGTGTGGTCTTTATTTCGTTCGGTATAGTACTTCTACTCTTCAGTTCCATGCGATTTGACGTGGCGTAAAAAAAAATACAGTGGGCTTAACATTAACAATAAGAGTGAGGAGAGGCGTGGTTTGAGCCAAACAGATTGTTCTGAAGCGTTAGGTATAGCTGTTGAGGTAAAGCCGATATTAGAAATAAGACTATAAAGAAGACATATTATGCATTAACTCGTGGTCACTTGTTAGGTAGTGAGACTATTGACTATCCACTCAAAGAAAGTCTCGATGAGTTAGGAGATAAAAATGTCAGTCGACATAAAGAGCCGCAACAGGCACAGACTGCCTATCAGTCTATTTTGACCGCATCGCTACCAATTCCATTGGGTAAATACGACACTGTTCGTTATTCATTGATAAAACTGGAACCTACCACAGGTCGCCGACATCAAATTAGACAGCATTTAGCTCATTTATGCCACCCAATCATTGGTGATATTAACTATGGCGATAATAAGCAGAATCCATTTTTTCAAAAGTATTTTGGTTTCAAGCGCTTAATGTTGATTGCTAAAAACCTTGATTTTATACACCCAATTACCAATAAAAAAATCGCACTTGCAGTTAAATTTGATCAACAATGGCAAAGCGTTTTCAATAAATTGAAATGGCGCAGCATCGTGTAATATATTCATATCACTTCAAAAGTTAAGTGTCATTTAATAATAAAAACCCGCTGACAATAACACACACCGGAGGAAATCTCAGTGATTACCGTAATTGCAGAATTTAAACTCCCCCGACCGATCTCGAACAATGCGGCTCGGGAAATTTTTTTAAGTACAGCTCCCAAATACCAAGACATTCCCGGTTTGATTAGAAAATACTATTTTCTGACTCCGGACGGCAATAAAGCCGGAGGCATCTATCTATGGCAGTCTCGTGAAGATGCAGACAGTTTGTACACGGATGATTGGAAATCGTTCGTGCATAGTAAATATGGCTCCGAGCCCTCGTTGACGTACCTAGACACTCCTGTTGTTGTCGACAACGTCTCGAATGAAATTATCTCGGAGCCGTAAGGTGTTCATTATTAGTTGAGGTCAGAAGGAACATTACCTCGGCAATTTTCATTTATTCTAACCAGATGAGCTTGCTTTCTGAACGTTTGATGGTTTCAACAGCATCATTACTCCTAAGAGAGTCATCACCAGCCAACGATCATTTTCCACCCCAAGACATCTCCGAAAATTATTACCCTCAGAAATGTGGCAATAATAGGAGGTGGTAAAAGTAGAGGTGTCACAATGGAAACCGGACATCGTTGTTGTATAACAGAGGAGAGATGTTGACTTTGGCTCCACAGCCGGTTCTCATTCACCAAAATCAAAGGATAACTCTTAGATTTTCTTGAAAATCAAGAATCAATCAAATCAAAGATACTCCATTATTCGCTATTTCGTCTGAGATAATTTCGAATTTACAAAAGAGCCGAGTTGCTCCTTTTCGGGAGTGATATTCGGCTCTTCTTAAAGCCATCATACTCAGGAATAAGGTAATCTTCAGTTTTTCCTGAACCGATAAGCTTGCCAATGTACACCTCTTCGCGCCGAGCTGATCTTTTCTTGTCTTTGGTTGGTGCAGGAGGGGAGCAAAAGGAAATATTGGTGACAGGCTTGACCTATGAGCATCTCTCAAGTATTCCAAAACACCCCTAATGTCAAGCCTGATACCTGTCCTTTGCTGCCATGCCTGCTTAATCTTCAAGGGGCCATTGTCCGGGGTTGGAGATTTATTCACTCGTAATGCTGGAGGGGAGAGACGGGGAGCAGCAGGGGTCGTTCAGTGATATGAAAAGGCCTTGACTTTTTGTCGGACTTTTGTCATTCTTGCTGTACTTATTGATTTTGAGTAGCTATTTGGGTCCGGAAGGCGTTGAGTGCTTTCCGGAGAGTTCCTGTTAGTCGGGCCGCTAACGAAAGCAGATGCTTTGGTTAGCGGTCTTTTTTTTGGCCGGACGGCCCGGGCATTACCAACCTTATCGAAAAAGGAATCCCTATGCCGAACCGTCAAAACAATCCCTTCCTCCGTAACTTTCTTGGCAATGCGCCGGACTGGTACAAGCTGACCATTGTCGTCTTCCTGGTCCTCAACCCGCTGGTGCTGCTGGTGGCCGGGCCCTTTATCACCGGCTGGCTGCTCATCGGCGAGTTTATCTTTACCCTGGCCATGGCTCTCAAATGCTATCCGCTGCCCGCAGGCGGCCTGCTGGCAATCGAGGCGGTGGTCATCGGTCTAGCCAAACCGGAAACGGTGTACAAGGAGGCCCTGGCCAATTTCGAGGTCATCCTGCTGCTCATTTTCATGGTCGCCGGCATCTATTTCATGAAGGATTTCCTGCAGTTCGTCTTTACCCGCATCCTGGTCCGGGTGCAATCGAAGATTTGGATCTCACTCCTCTTCTGCTTTCTCAGCGCCTTTCTCTCGGCCTTTCTCGATGCCCTGACGGTGACCGCGGTGATCATTGCCGTCGCCTACGGTTTCTATGATATTTATCACCGCTATGTCTCGGGGATCGAAGCCAGTGCCAAGCACGACCTCATCGACGACGACAAGGTCAAGGAACTTCACAAGAAAGAACTCAAGGATTTCCGGAGTTTTCTCCGCAATCTAATGATGCACGGAGCAGTGGGTACGGCGCTCGGCGGGGTCTGCACACTGGTCGGCGAGCCACAGAATCTGCTTATCGGCAGTGTCATGGGTTGGCACTTCATCCCCTTCTTCATCAAGGTGGCGCCGGTATCCTTGCCGGTTCTGGTGGTTGGCCTGCTCACCTGCGTCGCCGTGGAAAAGTTTCGCCTCTTTGGCTATGGCGAGCTGATGCCCGGCAATATCCGCTCCCAACTCCTCGAAACCGCGGTGAGGATGGAGGCCAAGCGGGGCAGGGCCGGCAAGGCCAAGCTAATCATCCAGGCCATGGTCGGTATCTGGTTGATTCTCGCCCTGGCCTTTCACCTGGCGGCGGTGGGCATCATCGGCCTGTCGGTCATCGTTCTGCTCACCGCCTTCAACGGGGTGGTCGAGGAGCACCAGCTAGGCCACGCCTTTCAGGAGGCCTTGCCCTTTACCGCCCTGCTGGTGGTGTTTTTTGCCATCGTCGCCGTTATTCATGAGCAACACCTCTTCACCCCGGTGATACAATACGTCTTGAGCCTCCAGGGCAGCACGCAGCTGGCCGCTTACTATGTTGCCAACGGGGTGCTGTCGATGATCTCCGATAACGTCTTCGTCGCCACCGTGTATATTTCTGAGACTAAGCTGTCGATCACCGAAACCCTGGGGCGCATCCCCGATATCGGCATGACCGGCGCCCAGCTCATGGAGAAATTCACCTCCATGACCATTCCCCGTGCCGAAGTCTACGCCACCCTGCCGCAGCAGGCGGCGCAGCAGGCCCAGGCGATCATGGACCAGTTCGACAAGCTGGCGGTGGCCATCAACACCGGCACCAACATCCCCAGCGTCGCCACCCCCAACGGCCAGGCGGCCTTTCTCTTTTTGCTCACCTCGGCACTTGCCCCGGTGATTCGGCTCAGCTACGGGCGCATGGTGATGCTGGCCCTGCCCTACACCATCACCATGAGTATCGCCGGACTCTTGGCCACCTATTTTCTGCTGTAGGAAAAAGAGATCGGGTTTTGCTGCAGCCCGCTCTTTGCTTGCGCGGCAAAGCGGGCTTGCCATCTATTGGTCTCGCCTGTTTGGTTTTGCTTGTTGTTCTGGGTTGTCATGGGCTATTTCCGAAATATTTTAAGGTTGCCCGATTCTGACATGCCCGACCCGGCTCCGAAAGATGCGGCTCTTTTTGCGCTTACGTTGCAACTCATCACAATTATCCCGTTGTGGCAATTACCGGCCCCAGACAGGCAGGAAAAACCAGCTACCGTGCTCCTCTTTGGCACTGGCCTAGCTGGACTTGCAGCAGCACGTAGGAGAAAGAAGAAAGCCTGCTGATTTATCTACCTCAAAATTGCTTTACACCAATGCAGAGTCATTCATTTGATTCTGCCTTTTCTTTTTGACCACCAAACAACAAATATTTTCTCTCATTCCTACTTTTCCTCAGTATCTTTCTCATAAAGCACCTCCTGCAAACCTCCAGCGAGAATTTGCCGTTAAGAGCAATTCCTATCATACAAAGCAAAGTTACTTTAGCTGGGAAGGCTTTGGACTGGAATTGATGGTGGGCAGAAGTGGCACTTTGCATCAGCCTGTTTGTCCATTATAGTTTAATCCAATGGAGGTGGCTATAAATGTTCCACTCTGCCAGCACGGAGAATTCAACCACCACAAATGGTGCTTCCCCATATCGAGCAAGATTATTTAGTCGCGGGGTTGGATTGTGTACGGGGAATAGTGCGGGGAACGAAAAAAGCACTTAATGAAATAATTCATTAAGTGCCTGATATTATTGGTAGACGAGGCGGGATTCGAACCCGCGACCTTTGGCTTCGGAGGCCAACACTCTATCCAGCTGAGCTACCCGTCCTAATATTCTGCATATTCGAATACAAAATTTTGCTCCAGTTTTTTATACCAAATCGCCGAAACATGCGAGAAGAATCATCAGACCGACTTGCTTTTCAGCTCCGTTCTTTTAGGGTGCCGTCGATATGCTCCTGCCATTCAATCGGCAGTTTGGTTTTCTTTATTGTATTGCAATTCTTGCAGGAGGGCACGAGGTTTTCCTTCGTCGACCGCCCGCCTCGGGCCAAGGGCACAAGGTGGTCCATGGTCAAATCGTGAAAATCGACCTTTCGGCCGCAGTAGTGGCATAGACCGGGGGCGGTCTTCTGCTGCCACCATCTACTTTTGCGCATCTCCCGGGCTTTTGCCCGTTCACGGCGGATTTCCGCATCGTCAGGGGCATCGAAATCGATAAAATCCCGCGCCACTATACAAGATCTCCCAACAACAACTGCCGTACCGCCCCAAGAAGATAAAGCGAACCACCCACAACAATAAGATCATCTTCTCCGGCAGCATCTTGGGCGGCAAGCAACGCCTGTCGGTTGTCATCGATACAACGCGCCCTGCCTTGCAGCTCCTCGTCAAGAAATGCTACAAGTTGGTCGGGAGTCGCAGCGCGCTCACCGGACGGTCGGGTGAATATCAAGTCATCGACCAGGGGAGCAATTACCCCAAGGGTTGTCGTCAAATCCTTATCAACCATCGAGCCCCAGACGGCAAAAAGTTTTCGATAGGTGAACTTACGCGACAAAGTGCTTGCCAAATTCTTGACGCCATCGGGGTTGTGCGCCCCGTCAAGGAGATAGCGAATTATTTTTCCTCCTTTTTGAGCGCCCGCATCCCTATCAGGCTCAGGAATATATTGCTGCTCAAAATATTCCATCCTGCCCGGCCACTTCACCTCGGCAATCCCGGCGCGAAGATGCTGCTCACTCACCATAAAACCCATCTTCTGTAAAAGCTGCAGCACGGCAATGGCCAGAGAATCATTTTCCGGTTGGACCAGGCTGGCACGACTGCTTCGTAGGTTTTTGATATTCAAGTTGGCAAAGGCATCGCCGCCTTCCCAGTTCCAAATAGCATCCGGACCGAGCATGTAGTCGAATTCTTGACGTAAAGTAAAAAGAGGGGCATGCATCGCCCTGCTTACCCGCTCAATTATCTGTGCTGCTTCTGTCGAAACCGCCCCGGAGACCACCGGCACCCCGGCCTTTATTATCCCGGCCTTTTCCCCGGCAATTTTAACAAGAGTATTGCCGAGGTAGGCTTCATGATCCATGCTGACACTGGTGATAACCGAAACCAGAGGGGTCACCACGTTCGTCGCATCAAGGCGCCCACCCATGCCTGTCTCGAAAACCACCAGGTCAACCTGCGACTCGGCAAACCACAGCAAACAAAGAGCGGTGGTGAATTCAAAATAGGTAATCTGTTCGCCGGCTAGTACCCTGCAAATTCGACTGCCCAATTTAGCAAATGCAAACTCGCTGATATATTCATTGCCTATGCGAAACCGCTCCCGTACACTGCTTAAATGCGGCGAGGTATAAACGCCTACCCGGTAGCCGGCGCGCCCCAGCACCTCTCCCAGAGCGGCACATACCGAACCTTTGCCATTGGTTCCGGCAACATGTACAAAGCTAAGAGTTTGTTCCGGCCGACCAACTTTGGCAAGGAAGGACTGCATTGCCTCAAGGCCCAGTTTGATTTTATGCATCTGCAGGGCATCGAGATGCGCCAGTACTTCAGCATAGGTCATATTCGTCATTGTTGTCGCGTGGATAAAAAGGTTGTGCAGCGCCCCGCCTGAAGTCATCAGCTGAGACGCAACTGTCAAATAACCATCAATTTTGCGTAATCGAGGTGCAGTGTCTTCAAACCATGGCGGTCGAACTGTACAACTATCGACCTGCCTGTCGACATTTTGGCAATCGTACCGTTACCAAAAAACGGATGGTTGACCTTGACACCCAAGGAGAAATCGCTCATCTCCAACCTCTTCGACTTGGTTTTTCGCAGGGGTGTGAAGGATTCATCGAAGGATTGAAAAGCGCAGCCATCAGGCTCTGTTAAAAATTTTTCGCCGATCCGTTCATAAAGTCCGCCGCTCAGTTCACTCAAAAACGGCGACATCCCAGCCCGGCGAAACTGTCTATCCTGGGTCATAAGCTGCCGCGGATAGGTAAGATAGAGATATTTCTTGGCCCGGGTCGTCGCCACATATAGCAGTCGTCTTTCCTCTTCCCATTGTTCACCAAAGGTTGCCGAGGCATGGGGAAATCGGCCGTCGGCCATGCCGATGACAAAGACAGCTTCAAACTCCAGTCCTTTGGCGGAGTGGATAGTCGACAGCACCAGCCGCGAAAGCCCACTTCCGTCGGCTGTGCCTTCATCCGGGGGATCGAGACTGGTGTCATCGATAAAGCTTTGCAGATCCTCGTACCCGTCCATAATACTCTTCAACTGATCTATATCCTTGCGGCGCTTAGGGAAATCATCGCTATACAAACGCTCAAAAATCGGCTGGTAATACTTGAGGACAATCTCATAAAGGACGGAAAGTCGATGGCTGTCGGCCAGCAGTTCATCAAAGAGCTGCACGAGTCCGGCATACCCTTCCTGCCAGCTTTTTCCCGCCGGATACTTGGCCAGGGCCAGGAAAGGGTCGGCCGCCTGGGAAATGATCGCTGAAATCTTCTGGGCGGTGGTGGGCCCGACATGCTCCAGCTGAAGGAGCATGCGGTTCCAGGAAAGGGTGTCCTGCGGATTCACCAGCACCCGCATAAAGGCTATCATATCCTTCATGTGCGCCGACTCGGTGAGCTTCATTCCGCCGCGCTTCTCATAATCAATGGCGGCGGAGGCCAGTTCCAGTTCGAGCTTGTAGGAGTGAAAACTTGAGCGAAAAAGCACGGCAATATCGGTCAACGCAACACCACTTGCCAGCAGTTTTCGCATCGTATTGACAATGAAGGCAGCCTCTTCCCGCTCACTCGCAGCAGCAAAAATCATCGGCCGCAGATCGCCTTCGCGCTTGGTGAAAAGCGTCTTGGTATATTTTTCCGTCGCATTTTTGATGATATCGTTGGTAAAAGAAAGAATCGGCTGGGTCGAACGATAGTTTTCTTCGAGCTTGATTATCCTGGCGTTGCTGAAGACCTTGGGAAACCGCATGATATTATAGAAATCGGCTCCCCTGAAGGAGTAAATCGACTGCGAGTCGTCACCCACCACCATGACATTGTCATGGGTGTAGGCCACCAGCCTGATGATATCGGCCTGAATGAGGTTGGTGTCCTGATACTCATCAACCATGATATAGGCAAACCGCGTCGAGATGGCCTGACGAACCTCCGGCGACTCGACAAGCAGTCGCTTCCAGTTGACCAGCAGATCGTCGTAGTCCATCAGGCCGTGGTCAAATTTAAACATCTGATAATGTTTCTGCAGCGTAAGAATATCTTGGAGATGCTCGCCCAGGTGGGAATATTGGTCGGAAATGAGGTCTTCCAGGGTAATCGATTTGTTGATCGAGCCGCTGATCATATTGATCACCGCCCGTCTGGAGGGAAAGCGTTTGTCTTTCTTGCCAAGACCGAGTGACGATTTAAGCAGGTTGATAATTCCCTCGGCGTCACCTCGATCAATGATGGTAAAAGAAGAGCCAAAACCGATCTGCGCCCCGTGCCGTCTGAGAAGCATATTGGCGATGCCGTGAAATGTCCCACCGACCACCCGGCTGCAGTTTTCGTTCAACAACCTGCCGGCCCGCCATAACATCTCCTGGCTGGCTTTGCGGGTAAACGTAAGGAGGAGAATCGATTCGGGAGGGACACCCTGGTCCACGAGATGCGCTACCCGATAAACAAGCGTCCGAGTCTTGCCACTTCCGGCACCGGCAATGACCAGCACCGGGCCGGCCATGGTGGTTACCGCCACGTATTGCGACTCGTTGAGTTTCTGCAGATTTACTGCGCCCGATACGGCCCCAGGCTGTTGAGAATTTCCATCAGTTTTCATGGCGGCCACTTTAACATAGGGATTTCACGGCCGCAACAGCGGTTGACAAAATCAGTGTCACTGGTATAGTATCGGCCTCAACACCTTGAAATCAGGGGTTCTTGATCAACCATTCTCGACACAAGGCCTAGCCGCAAACATCATGACAACCGAAACATTGCAAACTGCTCTAACCAAGGAAAATCTGGCAACTATTTTTCCAAAAGGCAGATCCAACGAATTTTTTGAAGCCCTTTTTGGCGACGCCGACGAGGGCTCATATGACATCGAACTGGCATACCGCGAAAACATGGGCAATGCCCTAATCATGGAACTGCGCCTGCATGAGCGGCCAAACCGTTGTCTGGCCTGCAACCTGACCCAGGGCTTGCCTCAGGTGTTTTCTCGCCATCCGGTTATCAATGTCCAGGGAATAGTTAAAGATATCGAGGTATTGCTAGGAGGATCGTACCGCTGCACGAGCTGGTCTCTGGGGTATACCGAGCAACCAAACCGATCTCTGCATGTAATACCCTTGAAAATAGTGGTGGAAAAGAACTGAAGCGAAAAACAACACTAATTCCAAAAAAAAGGGCCGACTTTTGCAAGTCGGCCCTTTTTTAATTCACTATCCGTCAGAGTATCTATTCCGCTGCCACCCGGGATCTGCCTTGGGCTTTAGCATGATAAAGAATATCATCCGTGCGCTCCATCCATTGTTGCAGGGATTCCCCTTTGCGGAGTTCGGACATTCCAATGCTTACCCCAAGTTTCGTCGTACCATCTGCCCAAATATTCAGCTCGTTGACTGCTGCACATAACCTCTCGGCCAAAATTCTTCCGCTCTGCAGATCGGTATTATCAAGAACCAGAAGGAATTCATCGCCACCCATGCGTACCAGAAGATCGGTTGAGCGAACGGCATGCTTCAATACCTCTGCCACTGCCTTCAGCACCTCATCACCCTTGTGGTGACCAAGGTTATCATTAATATTTTTGAAACGATCAAGGTCCATTGAAACCATGGACAAGGGGTTATTGTATCGTCTGGCACTGTCCATCATCGGGTGAATCCTATCCTCAAAGACCCGGCGATTGGCAAGTCCGGTCAAAGAATCATTGCTCGCCCTCTCACACAAATCCTCATACTCAAGACCGCGGCGCAAACACTCTGCCAGTATCTCAAGAGAATGGTTGACGAGATCGAGTTCTTCAGTGGATATTTCGTAACCTTCTTTTAAAATCAAAAGGATACCAGCATCATCTGCGGTTTCAAATATCCACTTATAGGCAAACCGACCGTCTTTTTCTGCCATAAAACCATCAATAGACACTTCTTGGGCAATTAATTGTTCAGCAAAAGCGATGGCTTTCCGGCGATAGGGACCGTGCCCGGAACAAAACAGATGGCGTTTATTACGGAGGCTGTTGTTATAGCCGATGAGTTCATGACCGACCAAGGGCATCAACCAAACCGAATAGGCTTCAATCATTCCACTCAAGCTCAACACTCCGGCCATTCGACCGTGCAGTTTATTGATGAGATCGAGTCGTTCCGATTGCTTTTTCAGATGATCAAGCTCAACCATTACTTTTTCAAACTCCACATGCTTCTGGTGGGGGTAAGAAAATTGATTTTCTTTAGCTGTGATGGTCATGGATGATATTCCTAATTGTTGTATGGCATGTTCATAAGTTCTCTGGATAACCTTCTTATCGTCCGACGGACAAAAATCTTTACCATTATTCGTGTATTTTTCTTAAAGCATTTTTTATGCCATCACACTTTTCCTTGAGAAAATTCTCTTTGTCGTTATTCTAATATATTAATAATAATCATTTATTTTTGAAGATATCCTTCCCGGAACAAATCTTCTGGATCAATTACCCCCTATCAATCCCCACTCCCCAGCACTAATGGCAAAATATTGACAGAGAAACTGTTGGAAAATCTTTGACAATTTTCACCCCAAACAGTACGACTCATTTTTCTCATCAGCAGCATCGGCAAAGAAATGAAAAACCTATTTTGGGAGCGTATGTGCAAAACTCCACATTGAGACACAAGATCGGGCAACTCTTTCTCATTGGTTTTGCCGGGGATACCTTGCCGTCGAAGCACCCTATCGCTTTAGATATCCGAGAGGAAAATCTTGGCGGTGTCATTCTTTTCGACCGGTTCCTTGCTGAAAAAAAAGAGGCCCATAACATTATCAGCGCCGAACAGCTGCAAAAACTCACCACGGATCTTCAGCAACTCGCTGGCGGAAATCTTCTCATCGCCGTCGACCAGGAAGGCGGCGAGATTAATCGTTTTAAAAAAGAAAGAGGTTTCCCGATCACCCCGACAGCAGCCGAGTTGGGCAGCATGCCGGATATTCAGGCGACCACAGCAAGCGCCGGACAGACAGCGCGAATGCTGCGAGCCGCAGGGGTTAACTTGAATTTAGCCCCGGTGGTAGACATCAATGTCAACCCGGAGAACCCGATTATCGGTCGATATGGCCGGAGTTTTTCCGAAAAGGGTCGTACGGTCGCCGCCCATGCGGCCGCCTGGATCAAAGAACATCGGGCCGAGGGAATTCAATGCTGCCTGAAACATTTCCCCGGCCACGGCAGCTCCCAGAGCGACTCACATCATGGCTTTGTCGACATCAGCGCATCATGGCGCGAAAGTGAGCTTGAGCCCTATCGGCTGCTTATCGATAGCGGTCAGGCTGAAGCGATTATGGTTGGCCATCTCATAAACAGGACTTTTGACCCAACATACCCGGCCACCTTATCCACTGCCACCCTCCAGGTACTCCTTCGATGGAATCTCGGTTTCACTGGCCTCGTCATCTCTGACGATATGCAGATGAAAGCAATAACCAACGGCTATGGCCTGGATGAAGCGTGCTGTAAAGCACTTGCCGCCGGCATAGATCTGCTTATTATCGGTAACAATCTGGCGTACGATCCCCGCATCTTGCAGAAAAGCAAAAATGCGGTTTTTGAGGCTGTGCTTAGAGGGGAAATTACTGAACGAAGAATTGCAGAAGCTTACAGCTTCGTGCAAAAATTCAAACTTTCGCTGAAAACCCACCATGCAACCAAATAATCATTCCACCCATTCGGTTGCAGTCGGCTGCCAGGCTTCTATCTTCAGATTTCTTTGATATACATGGGAAAGTGGCTGACCGGTTTTTTGTTTTTTTGAACCTGCGGCATTTTCTCGACAATCAGCATCTGTACTTTTCAGCTACGGCTCATTTGGAACGGTAGCGCTGTGTAACTGCATTTTCTCCTGTGCTGAGAAATTTGCCGACGATGGTCGAGAGTTCTCGCATGGAAATAGGTTTCATGCAGTATTCGTCAATACCCGCTCCCATCGCTGCATCCTTTGAAACCTGATCCGAATAGCCGGTTATGAGGATTATGGGAATATCCGATCGAATCTTTTTAACCTTTTCGCTCAACTCAAGTCCGGTCAAGTCGGACATAGTCAAATCGGTGATAAGCATATCAAACTGGGCGGGGTCCTGAGAAAATAAGGTAATTGCCTCTTGCGGTGAAGTCTTGCCTACTACCGTATATCCTAGACTTTCCAAGATCTCACCGGTAACCTGCATTACCTGTTCTTCATCATCGACAAGCAGTATTTTCCCAGCTCCACCTTGCAAATCACCGAGAGAAATAATCTGCTCAATAGCTGTTTCTTTCTGCGCCAGGGGTAAAAACACCCTGAAATTCGAACCCTTGCCTAGTTCACTTTCGACCTTTATGAATCCTCCCTGACGGCTGACAATACCATGTACCACAGCCAGTCCCATCCCCGTACCGCTGGTTTTTTCTTTGGTGGTGAAATAGGGTTCAAAAATTCTATCGAGAAGCTTATCATCTATGCCGCAACCGGTATCGGCGACACTCAGTTCGAGCCACTCTTTGCTATCTCCGGTCTGTGCCGCGAGTTCCAATTTCACCGCCAATATACCGTGTTGGCCGGACATGGCGTGGGATGCGTTGGTGCAAAGGTTAATGAGCACCTGATGGATCTGCACCGGATCGATAAGCACCCGGCCACAATGTTCATCAATTTTTTCCTGAATAATAATGGTGCTCGGCAAGGTGGCCCGCATGAGTTTCATCACCTCTTTAACAATGGGATGAATGTACTGCATCACCTCTTTTTTCTCTATGCTTCTCGAAAAAGTCAGGACCTGTTCGACCAAGGACTTCGCCCTTTTTGCCGCCTTGAGAATTTCTTCCAGATAATCGAATACCGCCTTGTCGGAAAAGCCGTCCTGCTTCATTTTCAAGCGGATGATTTCGGTATACCCCATAATAGGGGTAAGTACGTTATTAAAATCATGGGCAACCCCTCCAGCTAACGTCCCGATGGCCTCCATTTTCTGGGTATGTCGCAATTGCCTTTCAAGCCGGTACTGCTCTGTAACATTCTGGGCAATCCCTATTATTCCAGAGACATTACCTGATCGATCTTTTACCGGCGAAGCAGTGATATCAAAAACAAGCTCGTCACCATCAACCCCAAAGATGCCGGTTTTCTGGGTACTTGATTCAATTTTGCCGGACTGCATGCATTGCTGAAAGGCGCAGGCGGCACATTTTTGACTTTTCATGCAGAAAATATCATGGCAACTCTTGCCGATAGCATCAACGTATCTCGCATAGGTCGCCCTATTTACCCATTGGGCTTTCATATCACGATCGAAAAGAACGAGGATGCCGGAAAATCCTTCGACAATGGCTCTTTTCTGTGATTCACTCTCAAAAAGTGCGTCAACTACTTCTTTTTTATGATTTAATTCCAATTTTTTCTCTCTTTGGCAAGGCTAAATGATACATTATATCGTTCAGAGCTCATTGATGCATACTCTGTTCTTCAACCAATTGTATCATTTGATCCAGGTATATACAAAAGAGTATTACACCTTTTATGAAAAAATACCTGCCCTCTCCGGGCAATGCCCTGCTCAAATCACTCTCCCAGCCCTTTCCCTTGACTCTTCCGCTGCCATTTCTTATAAATTCAGCAAGTCATATTCTTCAAAGAACTGAATCGATAAAAATCACCCCACCCCTATGAAATTCATACACCAAACGCCCCTTGCAACTAGCCAAGATCGCCCGGAAATCGAATACCCCTGCTCCTGGATTTACAAGGTTATCGGGGAGGCTCCCTCCCTGCTGGGAGAGGCCATCACCACTGCCTGTTGGCCCCATGCGGTACACATAAGCCACTCCCGTTCAAGCTCAAAAGGTAAATATCACAGTATAAATGCCGAGATTATTGTTCCCGATGAAGCTACCAGACTAAAGATATATGACGAATTAAAAAATAATCCCGCCGTGAAAATTGTACTTTAAGGAGAATAATAGGTATGAATTCCGAAACGATGAACAAAAATTCTCAGCTCATCAATGCTTTACGGGAAGCCGTGGGGGTGGTGCAGATGGTTCTCTTTAAAGAGATCCGCACCCGTCTGGGAAAGAAAAAACCTGATGCCGAAGCCACTCGCCTTTCTCGGCTCGCCGGAGCTATCACCAATGAGGTGTTCGGTATGCAAAATCCCGGAGGTACATTCGTTTGTTTCCGTGCCGAGAATTGGGGCGAAATCGAGCGAGAACTGCTGGCACTGAAGGACGAATTGCCGGAACTCTGTGCCGATGTCACCGATGCTTTGCGAATCCAGACCCTCTGTGACTACCAGGAAGGCAATGACAGTTCACATAACCTGGTGCGGGCAAAAGAGTTTGGATTCCTCTTAGAACGCGACGTTCCTCTGCCATCCTCCTTTATGGTGCGGATAAGAACTCTCGGTGAAAAGAATAGCCTCATCGTTCCACCTGCACAGCTCAAACCGGAACAGGACGCGACCATCGTGCATTAGGCCACATTTCTGCAGCAACAACAGGCCTTTTCACGTCGCTTTGCCTGCAGAAAACACCCCAGAGGAATTTTTTTTCACCCTAACCCGCACCACACCGCGCACTGCATTGCAAAGAAAGACCGCCTCTGCACCTCTCACATCCTCCTCGGTCAACACCTCCTCAAACACTGGCCGACTGATATCGGCAAGCAGTTGACCGCGCATAACCCCCGGCAACAAGCCACAGGCAACCGGTGGGGTTTTATATCGACCATCGCTGTATACAACAATATTGGTTATGCACCCTTCGGTAACCGCCCCCGTCTCGTTGAGAAAAATATATTCATAAAGCCCTTGGCCAAGAGCGCGGGCGTATTCTTTGTTATAGAGCTCACGCCTTGAGGTCTTAAAAAACGGCCAGGCCGCACCGGTATTTACCCGTATGGGAGAAAAATCAATCATTGCCGAGCGCCCCTCAACTCCTTTTTCCGGCACCATGGGTAAAGAAATGCCGACTGGAGCGACAGTCGCGTCGGCCGTGACCGCCACCCTGCCATCTTTTTCCAGAACCAGCCGCACTCGATAGCATTCTTCTAAAAAAGCCTTTTCTTCTTGCAGAAGAATCAGGCTGATTACTGATATATCACAAGAAAATTGAAAAAACCGAGCGCCTGCTTCAAGCCTTCTCAGATGCTCTTTTAAAAGATAATACCCTGAGCCCTGTTGCCACAGGAGCGTTTCAAAAAGATGGAATTCAGGCTGTCTGTTGGTAAGGAATTGTCCTTTCAGCATCGACTCAAGCCATTCCTCCTCCGGCACCGAGTCATAGGTAATACCGGCACCGATTCCCATTTCACCTTTTTTTCCCTGCAACCTGACTGTGCGGATGGGAACATTAAAAACCGCAGAACCGTCCGGTCCAAAATAGCCTATGGCACCTGTGTATACTCCACGCGAACCTTTCTCCAGTTCATCGATAATCTGCATAGTGCGAATTTTTGGAGCACCGGTTATTGAACCACAGGGAAAGAGTGCCCGAAAGAGTTCGGTAATCTTGAGTTTCTGCATGGTCGAAGCGGCGGTTGTCGCTTTGACGGTCGATGTCATCTGCAGAAGACTCTCATAGGATTCAACGTCAAAGAGAGAATCAACATAAATCTTACTTTGCCCATGGCCGTACATCAAACGGGCCAGATCATTGCGGAGGAGATCAACTATCATTACGTTTTCACTCCTGTTTTTTATATCATTATGCAATTCCAGGCAATTCGTCCGTTCTTCTTCGCTGTTTCTGCCTCGCTGCGCGGTGCCTTTCATCGGCCGCGCAGTAATCTCTATCCCCTTTTTGCGAAAGAACAATTCCGGCGAAAATGACAATGTCTGTTCCTCTTTGTTACGAATATATGCCCCGTAGGCGACGGATTGATTGCGACGTAATAGGATGTAAAGCCTTTCCGCTGACCCGGCAAAATCAAAAAGGAGCTTCATGGTATAATTCACCTGATAGGTGTCACCGGCCCCGATGTATCGGCGTACGGCACCAAGCGCCTCAACAAACTCCTCCTTTTGCATATTCGGTCTGAGATTATCGATGAAGTATTGCGGATCGTTCAAAGAGGATGATCGATCGAAAGGGAAATCATTTTCTCCCGTAACGTGGCAAAAAATATATGGTTTTAAAAAAACCCCAAAGTCGGCAAGTTTAGTTCGACAATCATGCTGGGATGCGCTGCCATGATGTGTTACGCCTTCGAGCATAGCACCGAATTCATAAGCCACCCACCCGGCGAGAAAATAGCCATCGTTTAAGCGCTGCTGGAGAGCTTCAAGATATTTTTCAAGACTCTCATCACTTCGGCATATCAATCTATCAACCGGATTAAGGAATAGAAATGATTGGCAGTTTTCCGGGTCAGGGCGAGATGTGTCAAGAAAAACAAACTCCTCCTGACGGGACAATAATCCCAGGAGTTTTTCTAAGTCCGGATCTTGCATTCGCAACATAGTTCTTTCCCTTTTTCAAAGAAGTTACTGCAAGGATCATTGAAGGCAACGGCTACAAATTGAAAGTTTCCCGGATCCCGGCGGATGGTAGCTGGCCTACCGGCACCACCCAATACGAAAAGCTCAACATCGCCGTGGCCTCTCATAACGCCATCGGCTGCTCCTCTATCTACGGCGGCAACCTACCGACCACCCCTTATTGTAAAAAGATGCCTAAAAGAACATGGCCCTGGGTCTTGAATAGCAGAAAAAGCACACGAATAATAGTGCAATAATCCTGATCAATTCCGGCCATTGCCGAATTATCCAGCATAAAAAAAGGCCGGGGGGCAATTGCCCACTCAGCCTTTTTTTATGAAGAACCTGGTATCCGTCTATTTTTTGTTGCGAGCAGCTTCGGTCTTCTTCTGCTCAGATTCGGCCTTCAGTTCTTCATACTCTTTAATGGACTGCACGACGCTCTCGTCCTGTCGTACTTTTATCTGTGCGATTTTCGCTTTGACCTTTTCTTCTTTGATCTTCAACACTTTGGCGCCGAAAAGCGTTGCCGCCAAATACTTAAAAGAAAAAAGCATCAATTCGACATCGTCTTCTTTAATTTTATTGATGGTCTCCTCATCAATCTCATAAGTGTCGAGAAAGGAGCTTTCAAGGACAAATCTGCGAAAGGTGGCGATATCGGTTGACGCCATGAAAAACATGCGTTTTGCCTGCTCCGACAAGGTGGCTTGTTGACCGAAGGATTTTCGCCGCATAACCAGACGCAACCACTCTTTGTTCATCTCATCGCGAATGTCGACTCCTTGGTCGGCACGCCATTCACGGATCGTCCACTCCTTGTCTTCCTCAAAGCCTTTGCAATGGTCTTCCCGCACCAAAAAGAAAAACTTCTCTTCCAGAGAAATGTTTTCGTTGCCTACGGCGTCTCTCGTACCACCCTCATGAAAGTCAGCCATTCCCACCGGATAATAACGGCAGGCCGTCGGCCGATCGGTATATACGGTGCAGCCATCAGGAGTGACGAAAGGACATTTATTGTCTTCTTCGCGCAACTTAATCATTACCCCAGGCATGTCGGTATTTTCGAGATATGTCGGTTGGGTAAACTGATGGAGAAACTCATGGGCGAGAAGCCCCAGTCTCTTGGTGAGCTGGAGAATATCATAGGGCGTGAGAATAATTTTTATTCCACCGCAACAGGCGGTAAAACACCGCACTCCGGGATGGCAACGAAACTTCAAAGGGCTGTCTAGAGTGAGTTTTCTCGGAACAATGGATGATGGATTCTTTTCTTTACCAAAGATCGTTTTCTCTTTGGTGTTTTTGCCTTCATTACTCATTACATCACCTAATTGAAAAATTATGTCAGTACCCGCCGAACGGGATAGTATGTTGCGAGCAAACCGGCATAGTAAACTTCACTGCCTTTTGTGTAAACCTATTTCACACCCATCCCCCCGAGAAATCCTCCCTGGTGAAGAGAAATCCAATTCATAATGAAAATTTGTGGCGATTCCCTTAAGAATGAATCCCTGGACCTCCTTTATTTGTTGCAGTTTTTCCCTTTCCTGCATATATGTCTTGATGCTAAAATAGATTTTTTCATTTTTTATGCTGGGCAACCGGCAAAAGAGGTTTTGAAAAAGCATGAAATTGTTCAGTCGTCCAATAGATTTAACCGGAGTCAGCACCGTTGTCTATCACCTTCCAAATGGCCCTGCTCTTTGCCTCAAAATTGAAGGTATTGAGGAATATCTTGATCTTGAACTCGAGCTCGGGCATGTTTGTGATACCTCCGACATTGATGGGGTGCTACACTTTTTCCCCAGAGGAAACGCCTGATTAGAAATCACTTCAGGACCTTCGCTATAGCCTCCCCAAGCGTTTTGCTATTAAACGGCTTATGGAGGATGGCCGTGACTCCGGCAGCCATTGCCGCTTCGTTGTCTTGACTTTCATTCTGCGTTGTTACCATGATGATCGGCAGCAGTTGAGCGGGATATTTTTCCCGCACTTTTTCCACCAGTTGTATCCCCGTGATTTCCGGCATGTTAAGGTCGGTGAGGACCATGAGCGGTTTTTCCACCTTGAGCCATTCCAATGCTGAAACCGGAAACTCGAAAAGGACAGGGTCATAGCCCAGTTCATGGAGAGTGGCTTTGTAGATATTCAGGATCATCCTCGAGTCATCGACCGCCACAATTTTCAACCGACCCTGGGTCTCCACGCCCCCGGTCAACTTCTTGGCAAACTCAGTCTTCCCAGCCTGCACCAAAAGCTTATGATAATGATCTCGTATATCTCTGTGGGTATGAGGAAGGTACTCAAGGGCAAGTTTTTGGAACACTTCGTCTTCAGCCAGATTAATAAAAATATTATCAACTTCGCCATTCACTATTGTCTTGGCGATATGTCTGGCCTCGTTCTCAGGCCCCCGCAGAAGATTCTTTATCCCGGCCTCAAGAATTGATGAAAAGTTTCTATCGATCGCCCTTGCCGCCGCAATACAGACATGATCCTCAGAATCGGTTAAACCGGCAGTAAGCGTGTAGGCACCCTTTTTCAGAGGTAAAAGGGCAAGCGCCTCATAGGCTGCAAAGCGGACGCTGGCGCTTCTCGGTTCGTTACTGAGCAGCTTACGGATAGGGACAACTGCGGATTCGTCACCGATATCACCTAAAACGTTCAAAGTATGGATGCGAAAATCCGGATCATCATGGAGAAGGTTTTCAATGAGAATAGGCACGGCCTTAGGTCCGATCCGCACCAGCTCGGCTTTGGCATAGGTCCGCATATGAGCGTAGTGGGAACGTAGGGAGTCATTAAGTTTTTCTAAAGATATCTGATCCTGGACTTCGGAAAAAATTGATAGAATGAGGAAATCAATTTCATTGTCTGTTCCCATCCGTTCAGCAAGTCGATGCATTGCCGTCGGTGTCCCAACCTGCCCAAGTGCCTGAATTGCTCCCATGATGAGTTGCCGATTTGCCGCATACAAATAGTCGGTCAAAGTATTAATCGCGTCAGGATCGGCGATGAGGCCAAGGCTCTCGATAATCAAGAGAATTTCGGCATCGTCCTCCGAAGCAACAATCAGATCAAGCAACAACGGAGTCGCCTCTTCAAGATGCAGCTCACCAACTACCCGAATAAGTTCTGATTTATCTGAAATCTTTGGGGATGCCAGGTATTCAATCAATTTTTCAGGATAAGCCAGGAGGATGGACAGCAGTGTGTCACGGATGATCGGCATTTCTGCGGCGATATCTGCCTGATGTTTCAAAAGATAAATAAAGAGTGGGACAGCAAAATCAGCATCTGCTCGGGTCAGGAAGTACATCAGTTTATTCCGGGTTTTCTGATCTACATCCCGCATATGTGCCAAGACGAGTTGTGCTTTAATCAAGTCGCCGGTTTGAATATTTGCTTGGATTTCCTCAATCATGTCCTGTGGATTGACATCAGCCATAATTGCTCCATTGTGTTCTTGTGACAAGAATTGATGATCTCGAAAAAAAATCGTCTACCTTCTTAAAAAAATATCATATTACGGGCCATCGGCTTTTGTCTAATTTTGCAGAAAAAAGATATTTTCCTTGCAGTTGACGATAAATGTTCGCCCATCAAAGGGTACAAAAGATAGGCTGATTAGCGCACCGGCAGCCACTCCGGACCCATGCGGCGAATGACATTGAAGCCTCCGGGCAGCACCGTATTGTTGGTTACACCGACGAAATCAAGAAAAACCTGGATTTCATAGGACCTTGAGCCGGCATTACAGAAAATGATCAGCTTCTTGTCGAGCGGCAACAGAGAGTAGCGGTCGCGTACCTGGTCGTACGGCAGAGACAACCATATGGCCGGACCAAACTTTTCAACAAAGGGCGCCGCCTGTTTTTCATGCCGAACATCAAGCACCTGCCAATCGGGGTGGCTTGACGGATCGGCCATCCAATCGAAAAATTCTTCCATGCGCATCTGCCGCATCCGGCCATCGCAGAGATTATCGGCGACATAGGCGGCGGCGTTGAGCGGATCGATGGCTGTTGAGAAGGGAGGCGAATAAGCCATCTCCACATTAGCCAAATCATCAATAGTAGCGCCGCTGCTGAGTGCCACGGCGGCCGCATCAATGCGTGCCGAAAGTGCGTCGTTGAGAGGTCCGGTGCCCTGGAACCCTAAGACTTTTCGGGTCCGCCGATCAAAGAGTAAGGAAAGGCAAATAATATCCTGACCGGGATAGAAATGCGCCCGGTCGGAGGGTGAAGAAAGAGAAAAATCGACATCGAAACCTTCCTCGCGTGCAACCTCCAGGCTGAGACCCACTGCTCCGATGGACAACTCAAAGGCTTTTAATATGAAGCTCCCGACCCCACCCTTGAACATAGAGGGAATGCCGGCAATATTGTCGGCGGCAACCCGTCCCTCCTTGTTGGCCATACTGCCAAACGGGGCGACGAAACGTTTGCCGGATACGAGATGGGCGATCTCGACGCAATCGCCGGCTGCATAGATGTTTGGATCGGAGGTCTGCATCCGCGTATTGACGACAATGCCACCCGCCTGTGACACAAGTAACCCGGCATCACGAGCGAGTTCCGAGCGCGGCTTGACACCCACCGCCATAACCACAATATCCGCCTCGAGGTTTCGCTTGCTCGTTCGAACAGCAACTGCCTTGCCCTGATCAACGACTATTTCCTCAGCTGACTCACCCAAATACACTCCGACGTTATGGTCGCGAAGATGCTTTTGCAAAATAACTGCAAGAGGCCAGTCGATAATCCTCGGCAAAAGTTGTTCCTTATACTCAACGAGTGCGGTTTCGATACCCCATAGATCGGTGAATGCCTCAGCCATTTCAATGCCGATAGCTCCGCCGCCAATAACCACTGCTTTGGAGATTTGCCCTCTCCCCAGCCGCTCCTTTATGGCCACAGCCTTGTGCAAATCACTAATGGTAAAAACCCCATCGGCATTGCTGCCGGGTATCGCAAGCGCTACCGGCTGGCTGCCGGTGGCAAGCAGCAGGGTGTCATAGCCAAGATGACTTTTCTCGGCTGTTTTCAAATCGAGAATTTCAACCGTCTTGTTTTTCCGGTCGATTGCCAGGGCTCGGGTTGAGGTAAGTGTCGTTATTCCTTTGGTCTTAATGAAAAAATACTCGTCCCTGAGCATGTGAAAGCTAGTTGAGCGGAGCTCCTTTTCATCGGCAACATCACCGGAGATATAATAGGGAATACCGCAGCCTCCATAGGAAATAAGGCTGTCCTGATCAATGATCGTCACTTCGGCATCCGGCAGGCATCGTTTTACTCGACAAGCGGCCTTAGGTCCCGCCGCCACTCCTCCGATAATCACAATTCGTTTACCCATTGTAAAACCACCTTATTGTAAAATTATTACCCCTTACATATCATTATGTATTTATTTTTATTTTTCCAAAATAGTTATCAATCCATTACCGGAGGCAGCTTGATAGTGAAGGTAGTTCCATGACCTTCCGTGCTCTCAACGGCCACCTCGGCACCATGATTATCAAGGATATTTTTGGCTATCGCCAGGCCAAGACCAGTGCCCTTGCTTTTATCGCTAAAAAAGGGGAGAAAAATTTGATCGATTTTTTCGGGGGCTATGCCAACTCCGTTATCAATGATTTGCAGCACTGCAGCCCCGTCGGCCAGGCTCCGTGTAGACACTTGCAACTTGCCGTTTTCGTGCATTGCCTGGATGGCATTCATAAGTATATTTAGCAGTGCGCGGTAGAACAGTTCCAAGTCGAGATTACTTTCCGGAAGATCGGGCTTCAGATCGGCAACCAACTCAATGCGCTGACGTTTCAGTTCCGGGGATATGAAATCGAGAACCTTTACGGCAACCCCATTAACGCTGCCGCGCAGAAAATTGGCCTTCGGGGGTCTGGCAAAATCGAGGAACTCAACGACAATATTGTTGAGCCGGATGGTTTCATCGACGACAATTCTCGCCAAATGTTCACTCCCCGGCGCGAGTTTGCTGATTCTTTTTTCGAGTATCTCGGCTGTACTTCGGACTATGCCAAGGGGACTTTTTATTTCATGGCTGACGGTTGCCACCATCGTCCCAAGATGGGCGAGCCTTTCAGCCTGATTAAGCTTTTCTTCGAGCCGCAGCCGCTCAAGAGCCCTCCGCTCGATAATCCCACCAGCCCGCGACACGATAAATCGCAGGACAAGGAAAAGAATGGCCATAACCCCGCTGGAAACCATGATTATCCTGCCTTGCAGACGGATAATGTTGGCATAGTTTCCCGTTAGATCCTTCTCTATCTCAATAACCCCCATGATAAGCTCTCCTCCCCCTTCACTCTCCTTGCGCACCTGCCGAAAAGGAATGAAGGTCTTCAGCTCACAGCTCACTTCGGTTGTTATACCCATAATGCTGAGGACCGTGCCGCTATAAGTGAATCGCGAATTGGGTGCCCCCTTCAAAGCCTTGTGATACTCTGCAGCGCCGACACCCTCTTTGCCGACAAGATCGGGGAGCGTCGAATAGGAGATGATGTTTTTGCTCGAATCATAGATGGTTACGGAATCAATTTTCAGTCCCTGGGTAACCCCTTTGACGATGCCGTCAAGGAGCTCAAACTGCTCGGGATTACGTAAGGCGATGCCCCCGTGACGGATAACCGCAGGGAGGACAAAGCGGCGAAATACCTGTTGGTTGAGATTTTCCGCGAGCAAAAGAGAATACTCTTCATTCTGCTCCAGCATGACCTTGCGGGCATTTTCGGAAATCAACCAAGAAAGGATGAGGGTAAATACCAGAATTACGGCAAGACTGGAAAAGGAGAAGTATTCAACTAATTTGAAAGGTTCGAGGCCAGCCAAAACCTTTTGTTTTCGTACCGAGTCAAGGGCGGAAGCCGTCTTTTCCCCTTTAATCATGAGACATTTTTTTAAGAGCAGAAACAACCGGCATTTTTGCCATTTTCATTTCCGCCATCATGGAACAAGACACTGGAAACCGCTCAAATGCTCCTCGTGACCTCTGGTCGCACCAATCAGTTGGCATTTTTACGAAGATAGGTGGGAGTTTCAAGATAATCATCGTTCCAATTCAAGGCACTTCCGGCTTTTCCTTCCGGAGGATTGGAAGAGCCGAGGCTGTCAAAGGACTCAAAATTTGATCCGGGCAAGCGAGAAACCTGCGGGTTTCGATTCGGCAGTGCCGGCGAACCTTTGATCAATAACTCCACCTCTTTGACTTGGTTCGGCTTTTTCTTCCGGGTGTCGAGAGGAGTGATGGTATCTTTTTTTTCAATCATCGCCCCTACTCCCGTGGCAATAACAGTGACATGCAGCTCATCGCCCAGGGCATCATCATATAATGCACCGATTACCACTTTGGCATCATCATCGGCTTTCTCCTGAATCATCGCCGAGGCCTCCATAAACTCTGCCATGGTGAAGGTTTCTTTCGATGCGGAAATATTGATCAGCAGACCTCTGGCACCATCTATCCCATAATCCTCAAGAAGCTGGTTATCAATGGCCTTTCTTGCAGCCTCGACGGCCCGGTTTTCTCCGGTGGCCGATCCTGAACCCATAATCGCCGGCCCTACCTCCCGCATGACGGTACGCAGGTCGGCGAAATCGGCATTGATAAGACCCGGCACATTAATAAGGTCGGTAATTCCTTTCACTGCCTGCAGCAAAACATTATCCGCCATCGCCAACATGTCGGATAACTTACTGTTTTTCTGCATAATCGACAGCAGCCTGTCATTGGGGACGGTAATGATGGTATCGGCGTATTTCTGAAGTTCCTGCCAACCTTCTTCGGCATTACGGGTTCGGAATTTTCCTTCAAAGCTGAAGGGTTTCGTGACCACCGCCACGGTCAACGCGCCAAGCTCCCGGCTTACCTTGGCGACTATCGGGGCGGCCCCTGTTCCTGTGCCTCCACCCAGAC
This sequence comes from Desulfobulbaceae bacterium, assembly GCA_011391225.1. Lineage (GTDB taxonomy): Bacteria > Desulfobacterota > Desulfobulbia > Desulfobulbales > Desulfocapsaceae > Desulforhopalus_A. The sequence continues at coordinate 24,934 of JAABQY010000012.1, forward strand.
CTGCGGTGACAAAGACCATATCACTGCCTTTCAGGGCATTTCGGATTTCCTCAAGAGATTCATTGGCAGCCATATTGCCGGTTTCCGGATCGGCACCGGCACCCAGGCCTTTGGTGATACCAGGGCCAAGCTGTATGCAGACATCGGCTTTTGACTGGTTGAGTGACTGCCTGTCGGTATTGGCTGCAATAAACTCTACACCCTGAAGCCTATGGGCAACCATCGTGTTGATAGCATTACCGCCGCCACCACCGACGCCAATTACTTTCACGACTGCAACACCTTCTGATTCTGCCATCCTGAACGGCATGTTTCCCCCCTGATCAACTCTTTAGACTCGCACCACAAATATGGTGATAAAACCAGAATATTATCAACGTACTGTATAGCACCACGCGGGTGCCGCAGAAACAAAAAACTTCATCAATCACATGATTTTTTTTATCCAATTGCGCATCCTGCTGAAAACACCGTTGTCCTGCCGGCTAATCTCATGGTGCTTTTTTCTACCAAAGACCACAAGCCCTGCCGCCGTGGTACAACGCGGGTTGTATAGTTCTTCGACTTTCCCGGCAAGACCGATGGGATACCCTATACGCACCGGTAAATCGAAAATCTGTTCCGCCAATTCGACAATATTGGTCAAAAGGGCCGTACCACCGGTCAGGACAATCCCGCCGTTAATTTTAGTTTTTTGACCCGAAGCAATCAATTCCCGATCCAGAATCTCTAGAATCTCGATGACCCGGGCCTCAAGAATGTCCACCAGCACCTTCTGCGTCACCTTGCGCGGCTCACGATCTCCGACTGTAGGGACATCGACGACGAAATTCGGTTTCACAACCGAAGAAATCGCCCCGCCAAAATCTTCCTTCAAACGCTCTGCGTCCTGTAATGGAGTACGCAGACCGACCGACAGGTCGTTGGTGAGATTGTGGCCGCCAAGGCCGATTTCGCAGGTATGGCGGATGGTACCATCACAAAAAACCGCCAAATCCGTCGTACCGCCACCGATGTCAACCAAGGCTACACCCAGTTCCATCTCATCTTTACTGAGAACGGCGCTGGCCGAAGCAATCGACTCAAGAACCAGTTCTGCTACCTCCAAACCAGCCTTGTTGCAGCAGGTTACCAGGTTATGGACGGCCCCGATATCGGCCGTGACGATATGCACATTGGTAACCAATCGAACCCCGGTCATACCAATCGGATTCTGGATACCGGTATGGTCATCAACCATATATTCCTGCGGCATGACATGAATAATCCTTTGGTTTTCCGAGATCTTTACGGTTCTAGCGGCAGCGACTACCTCGTCGATGTCGGCCTGTTTTATCTCCCGGTTATTAATTGCCAATATACCCGGACTATTGAATCCTTTGATGTGGTTTCCTGCGATGCCAACGTACACATATACCGACCGGAGATCGCAGCCCGCCGATTCTTCCGCCTGCATTACCGCCTGGCGAATTGAATTGACCGTGCTTTCTATGTTGACCACCACACCCTTTTTCAATCCCTTGGAGGGTACGGTACCGACGCCGATAACCTCGATCCGGTCATCGAACATTTCGCCGACGACACAGCATATTTTGGTAGTTCCGATGTCGAGACCGACTACCAGCTCCCCCTGCTCATGCCTGCGCGTAGCAACCTTTTCCAAGCTAACCGAATAACTCTCTTCGGTCACCGTTAATTCTTTATTCTCATCCATACGTTCTTTACCCCGAGCCGCTCTCTACTACGAGCACCTTATCATTCAAATAATTCATCTGGATATATTTTATTTGCGACAGCAATTCCTTCCCATTCGGTTTTTTATACAGGGTTCTGAGTACCTGGATTAACCGCGAATATTTTTCTTTAGTGTTACCATTTCCGAAAAAAATTGGGAATGGGTATTCGACAAGATATACCACCATTTCACCGGACGAGGTAACATGCAGTTCTGAAACCGACTGGGCTGGCAGATGCGGGTCATTACCACGTACCTTGCGAAGAAATATCAAAATCTCGGCAAGCGCCTTTTCTTTCAACTGTTGATCTGGGAGTTCCATCAGGCCAGTAACTACTGGGAAATCGATCTCCGCTCCTGGAGTAACCGAAGTAAAAGCGATCCCTTTGGCGTCAATGTACTGCAACTGAGACCCTTCCGCATTCGCTGAATGCAGAAGAGCGACCGGAGCATTTTCTTCAATGGTGATTTGTACCTTTGCCGGCCAGCTCCTTTTCACATCGACCTGAGCCACCCAGGGCACTGCGGCAATGTGACTTGCAATCTGTGAAGTATCAAGAGTGAGAAGACTCGTTTGATGGAGCGCAATCGCCGATGCATCGAGGATTTTTTCTTTATTAACGGCCGTGCAACCGGCAATTTCAATTTTTGTCACTTTAAAAAGTGAAATCGAATGCAAGCCCTGACGTACTTTCTCCCCGCCGCCATACATCCATCCAAGCGGCACAACCATGATCACCAAGAGCAGGATGACTAATTTAACGTATACCGGCTTTTTTCTCACCGGCCGGCTGTACTCTTTCTGATACTCTCTTTTCTTTCCCTGGATTTTTCGACGTATCTTCGCCAAAAAATCCAACCGAGATTTGTTCTGACCGGTCTCGGCAGCGGCACCGCGTATATGTAGATCACTTGAAAAACTCGCATATCCAGGCTTCTTCCTGCGAAATGCTGTAGCGAAAAAATTTTTAAATTTGGTTAACAGCATGGGTCTTCTTAAATAAAATGTACTTCGGGATCGAGCCAAACACCGCAATCACGTTTCACTTTATCCTGGACTATTTCCATCAGCCGCAGCACATCGCAAGCGGTTGCGCCACCGGTATTGACAAGAAAATTAGCGTGCCCCTCGGAAACCATTGCACCACCCACCCGGAACCCTTTGAAGCCGCTTGCCTCTATCAGCCTGCCGGCACTATCACCCGGCGGGTTCTTGAAAAAGGATCCGGCATTGGCATTTTCATTAGGTTGTATTGCCTTCCTTTTCTCTTGCAACGATTGGCAATAGGCAAGGATTGTATGCCGGTCACCCCGCTGCAAGGCCAATTCGGCCGCTGCGACAACAGCCCTTCCCTGGTAGACTTCAAAACCTTTCCATGAGCGATAGGATAGATCCAGTTCCCCGGCAGAAAGATTAACTTCACCCTCGGCAGTCATCAGTTTCACCGCTCGTAGGACGGAGGCAATCTCCTGCCCCCAAGCTCCGGCGTTCATAATAACCGCGCCACCTATGGTTCCTGGAATGCCACAGCCAAACTCCAACCCAGTGAGACCATCTTCCGAGCAGCTCCAGGATAGCCTGGCCAAGTTGGTGGCACCGCCAGCCCGGACAAGAACCGAACGGTCATCCGTGTTTTCCTCTGCAACAGTTGCAAATTCTCCTCGAAGACGAAGAATGACCCCAGGAAACCCTTCATCCCGCACCAGGATATTGCTGCCTTTGCCAATAATCCGCCAAGGGATATCCTCGTGGGCCAAAAACCCGAGCAGAGGTTGCAGCTCCCTTATTTGATGAATATTGACCACGGCCTCAGCTGGCCCTCCAATGGCAAACGAGGTATAACGGGACAGATTACATTGCCATTGTACCGGCATGGCAACCAGTCCCATCAGTCTTTTTTGCTGCTCCCGGTTCACCCCTTCGCTCCTCGTTGTTGCTCCAAGAGACTAAGCAGTTCCTCCCCCACCCTGACAATGTTTCCAGCTCCGAGGGTCAACACCAAATCACCTGCCCTCAACATCGGTAACATCTGAGCCGCCATCTCGTCCACCTTGCCGATGTAACGGGTATTGCGTTGCCCATGGTGCATGGTGGCAGCGAGGAGACTCTCACTGGTCACTCCCTCTAGAGGTGGCTCGCTGGCCGCATAAATATCGGTCATGACCAGGCAGTCGGCCTTGTGGAAACAGGTCTGAAATTCTTTAAAGAGGGCTTTGGTCCTTGAATACCGATGCGGCTGGAACAGAACCACCAGCCGTTTCTCCGGCCAAGCCAGCTTGATCGCCGCAAGAGTGGCGCGAATTTCCGTAGGGTGATGGCCATAATCATCAACCACGGTTATGCCGTCGATCTCGCCTTTTTTTTGCATTCGCCGTTGCACCCCGGCAAAGCTTTGCAAAGCGCTTTGGATTTTTGTAAAAGGCAATTCCAGTTCCAACCCGACACAGACAACGGCCAGGGCATTGTAAACATTGTGAATTCCCGGAGGTGCAATATGCAGACTT
>JAABQY010000124.1 GCA_011391225.1 Desulfobulbaceae bacterium
TTTCACCTGATTTTCTCCCGACCACCTTGGGCTGCCCTTTTGTACCCACAGGGAGCTTGCGAAAATTACCGAGAGTGTCTATTGTTGAACTGCCCCATCACCTATTGTGTCTTAACTTATAAAATTTAACACCTTACGAGGATTTTATGAAATTTCCCGGTTTGTATGTATGCTGTATGGCTACTCTTCTTCTCGGCTCAGGCATCAATGCTGCCACCATGCCGGATGCCGGCCAGGACAAAAGGGTCGAATGGAAAATCCAGCAAACGTGGCCAATCGCCGGAAAAATCCTTGGCATGGTCAACTCCCTCGACGGAAAATTTGTATTTTTCCTTAACGACAAGCAACAGGTACAAGTATTCAACAATCAGGGGCAATTGCAAGGCAGCATTCCTGTTGGTGAAGGTGTCTCGGCGATCGATATATCACCCCAGGGAGAATTGCTTTATCTGATAAACAATACCAGCCAATCGTTTACCTCAGTGGCGGTCTCCTTTGTTGTTGATATTGATACCAAAGGGGCACCATTCAAGGGTCCGGCGGACGCGCCTGTCACCATCACCCTGTTTACCGATTTTGAATGTCCATATTGCCGGCAGATTATCCCGCTTCTTGATGAAGTCATGGAAAAGAACCCGAAAACTGTCAAACTTTCCTTTAAAAACATGCCGCTCAAATTTCATAAACTTGCCGAACCGAGTGCCAAGGCAGCTCTTGCTGCCAACGAACAGGGAAAATTCTGGCCTTTCCATGACCGCCTTTTTGCCGAACCGAAACTTAGCGAAGAGACCATCAAAAAAACCGCTGTCGATCTAAAACTCGATATCCCCCGCTTTGAAAAAGATATGGAATCTCCGAATATCCAAAACAAGCTGCAAAAGGATATCCTTGACGCCCAAACTGCCGGGGTGACCGGGACGCCGACTGTCTTCATCAACGGCCGAACCCCACGACAACGCAACCTTGAGGGATATCAGGCGATAATTGACGACGAACTGCAAAAACTTGGCAAGAAATAGCGCACCTATGGATGCCAATCGCACCGAGAGGGAGCTTACCTTCGTCGACAACACCAAGGCCAGCTCCCTCTACGGTGCACTCAATAAAAACCTCCAGGCAGTAGAAAAGTATTCGGGTGTCATAATTCATGTCAGGGGCACGAACCTGCGTATTCTCGGCATGTCCCATGAGGTTGAGCTGGTCGCCAATCTTCTTAATCAACTCTATGAACTCATCGGCCGAGGATATCCTCTTTACAGTTCCGATTTTGCCTTCGGCCTGAGAATCCTTGCATCTAGCCCCAAAGCACGACTTGACAAAATCTTTCTCGACAAGGTGTTTGTGACGACGCAGAATCGGGTAGTTTCCCCGAAAACCAGGAACCAAAAAATCTATATTGACGCTATCCGCGACAACGATATCGTTTTTGGCATAGGTCCGGCCGGAACCGGCAAGACCTATCTGGCTGTGGCCATGGCGGTGTCCGCCTTAACCGCCGGCCAGGTCAAATCCATCATCCTCACCCGCCCGGCTGTTGAAGCCGGTGAAAAACTCGGGTTTCTGCCAGGGGACATAGCCCAGAAGGTCAACCCTTATCTTCGTCCTTTGCACGACGCCTTAAACGATATGCTCGGGCCGGAAAAGGCCCGCGACCTCATCGAGCAAGAGATTATCGAAATTGCCCCCCTCGCCTTCATGCGCGGGCGAACCCTCAGCCATGCCTTTATCATCCTCGACGAAGCCCAGAACACCACGCGGGAGCAGATGAAAATGTTTCTTACTCGGATCGGCTTTGATTCCCGGGCGGTGATCACCGGTGACACCACCCAGGTTGATCTGCCGATAAAAAACCAATCCGGTTTGCTCCAGGCCAAAAAAATTCTGGTAAACATCGATGGCATTGCCTTCTGTGCATTTTCGAAAGAGGACGTGGTCCGGCACCCTCTGGTACAGCAGATTATCAACGCTTACGAAAAGCAGTAAGCCGTCGTACAACAATAAGTAATTTGTTTCTCCGCCATAATGACACTCTTTTTAGTCCGCCCTTGAAGGGGATAGGGGATAAAAGGGCCGTAAGAAATGGCCGAAATGTAAGAGTTATTTCTGAACGGCCCCTAAAGGTTTGCGCATGCCGACACAACTGACCAGCCATTACCGCCACGCCGGACATCTCATAAAAGAAAGAAGGTTCATCCACCTTGCCGACCGACTTCTCAAAGAATGCGGGGTGAGTGACCATGCCCTCAGTGTCCTCCTGGTGCACGACGCGGAAATAGCCCAAATCAACAGGCAATACCGCAACAAGAACCAACCGACCAATGTCCTGTCCTTCCCCTTTGGTGATGGAGCCGATGCATCGCTTGCCTCCTTGCCGATAAAGGAATTGGGCGACATCATCATCTCAGTTGACACTGCCCATCGCGAAGCAATTCTCTACCGTCAGCCCTTTAAAGATCGAATGTCCTGGCTCCTCATTCACGGTCTGTTGCACCTGCTCGGCTATGATCATGAACGTTCGGCAAGTGAAGAAAAAAAAATGCTGGCCAGAGAGCAGGAGCTGCTCAGCAAAATAAATAATTACAGGAGAACCACCATGACCAGACTCGCAATTAACGTCGATCATATTGCCACCATCAGGCAGGCACGAGCCATCAACGAACCCGATCCGGTTGCCGCCGCGGCGATCTGCGAGCTGGCCGGGGCATCGGGAATCGTCGTCCATCTGCGAGAGGATCGCCGCCATATCCAGGACCGCGATGTAATTTTGCTGTGCCAAACGATAAAGACCAAGCTGAACCTGGAAATGGGTGCCAACAAGGATATTGTCGCCATTGCACTGGATATCAAACCTGATCTCATCACCCTGGTGCCGGAAAAACGTGAGGAGTTGACCACCGAGGGTGGACTGGATATTATTTCACAAACAAAAAAAATCGCCAAAGTTATCGAAAAAATGGCCAAGGCCTCGATCCCGGTCTCCCTCTTTCTCGACCCCGACCTCAAACAACTGGCAGTCGCAAAAGAGATAGGTGCGACCTTTGTCGAACTGCATACCGGGCGCTATTGTGATTCGGTCAATGAAGCCATGTGCGAACACGAGTATGACCTCCTGGCGGCAGCCGCCGAAGAAGGCGATCGCCTGGGCCTGAGAATGTGCGCCGGCCATGGTCTGAACTACCACAACACCGGGCCCATTGCCGCCCTTGACACAATTGAAGAGCTGTCCATCGGCCATGCCATCATAGCTCGATCCGTGTTCACCGGCCTGGATAAAGCGGTGAGAGACATGCTCGCCATAGTTCGTCAGGCGGATATGCTGTTCTGATGCGTTTCGTTCGCGTCCTCCGGCCCCTCAATTTTACCAGCAGATCGGCAACGGATGAGCATTGACAATGGCGAGAGTGATATGGTAAAAGCAACCAACTTAGCGTGCCTGGATGGTGGAATAGGTAGACACCCGAGACTTAAAATCTCGTGCACCTTGTGTGCGTGCCGGTTCGACCCCGGCTCTAGGCACCAATAAAATCAAAGGGTTGAAAGCAATATGCAAATATTCTTTTCAACCCTTTTTTGTTAGAAATTAACACAAATTAACAAGTCTCACACCCGCCTGAACCAACCCCAATACCTCTTTCGCTGCAGATTGTTTTGTAATAGATATATTGCTCACCGTTCAGGCAGTTGAGCAGGATCTCCTTATTGAGCTCCTGACCTCCCGGCTGTGTCGCCATTTAGATTCGCAGTCTCTCCAGCGTTAACGGCCCAACTGCCCGTTCACAGTCAATAGATACGCTCTTCCTGCAGCGATGTTATGTTCTTCTTGGAAGAATCTTATTGACTGGGTGACTCCGAGGTTCACCGCCGTAGAAAACACCTCGCAAGCGAGCCCTGGAGAAAAGGTGTTGATGGGGCTAAAACACAAAGCTTGACACTGTTTATATAAAGTTTTATATATAGGCAATGAAAGATATCACTTGGTATGGCACATCCCGTGAAGACTCTGGCAAGGACCAGATACATAGAGATCGGAGGGTAACCACATGCCAGAAACATATTCTACTGTTTGGGATTCGATAATTGACAGCCCTGTCGAAAGAGAATCCTTCAGGCTGAAAAGCCTGTTGATGATGAATATTGAAAGACATATCCATGAACAGGGCCTGACCCAACAGCAGGCAGCCGACAAAATGGGCGTCACACAGCCACGGATCAGCGACTTAGTCCGAGGGAAGATGGATAGATTCACTATCGACATGCTGGTGAATATGCTCGCCGCTCTTGGATTGCACTTGGATGTTCAGTTCAGGAAAGCTACATGACACCTCTGAGGCTGCCCGTTTAATATTCAACCCGTTTCGGGTTTCGCCCATGGCAAAACACACAAAAGACCAACTGACAGACTCTGCAGTAAGAAGCACCAAAGAAAGAAAACTCCTTTCACCTTGGTGAATATCCAACCGTTTCTCTACTACTGCGAGGTTATGGTGTGTTGCGACCTGAGATGATGAATGCATTTCTTGGAATAAAAACATGAAAGCTCCTCCAGAACCACAATTGATCTTACCGCCACAACCTGAGGGCTACAGACACCGTTTCCATGCGATGGTCAAACCGATCGGTTCGTTGTGCAATCTGGACTGCACCTACTGTTACTATCTCCATAAAGGTGATCTGCTCCAGCAGGCTGCCACCCCAAGGATGTCCGACGAGATCCTCGAACAGCATATCCGCCAGTATATAGAGGCCCAGACAGGTGACGAAGTGGTTTTCTCCTGGCAGGGCGGCGAACCGACCCTGCTCGGTCTCGATTTTTTCCACAAGGTTGTCGAACTTCAGGCCAAATATAAAAAGCCCTGGCAGAGCATTGAGAATGATCTGCAAACCAACGGTACCCTGCTCGATGCAAAGTGGGCTACTTTCCTGAAACAGCATAACTTCCTCGTCGGTTTCAGTTGTGACGGCCCGGCCCGCCTGCATGACAAGTATCGGATGAGTAAAGGAGGGGAACCGACCCATGCCAAAGTCATGGCTGCCGCCAGCCTCCTACGCCAGTATGACGTGCCGTTCAATGCGCTCTGTGTCGTCAATCGGGAAAATGCCAAATATCCCCTTGATGTCTATCGCTTTCTGACCCGTGAACTGCGGGTGTGGCGGGTACAGTTTATCTCCTGCGTCGAGCCGCGAGTTTTTCGTGATATCGCACCCCAGCACTGGGATGCCGCCAGTCTGCCGATCGTCGGCACAGCCCAGGCCGGACCAGCCGCTGAGGATTCAGTTGTCACCCCCTGGTCGGTCGCCCCCGACGACTGGGGCCGGTTTCTCTGCAAGGTATGGGACGACTGGTACAACCGTGATTACGGCAAGGTCCATATCGACCTGTTTGAGACCGCCGTCGCCCAATCGCTCGGCTGGCCGTCACAGCGCTGCGTAAGCTCAGAGTTCTGCGGCAAAGGGTTGGCCCTCGAATACAACGGTGATGTCTTTGCCTGCGACCACTATGTTTACCCCGAGTATCGGCTTGGCAATATCGGTGAAACCCATTGGGGTCAGCTGGCCTATTCGGAGGGACAAAAGAGCTTTGCTTTCTCCAAACGTGATTCTTTACCGCAGTATTGCCAGCAATGTCTCTACCTGCGACTCTGCTGGGGCGAATGTCCGAAAAACCGACTGGTCCGCACACCGGACGGCAAAGTCGGCCTGAACTATCTATGCCCCGGCTTAAAGAAGTTCTATGGATACATCCAGCGGGATATGCCGGAAATTCTGCGCCGGGTGCGGAAAGATCAGCCAAAGAAAGTGTAACCCTGGAGGAATGGTAGACGAACGAAGTACTAACCGCCAGAGAAGAATGGAAAGGAAGTTGCGAAGGAAGGATTTCAACCCTCAGCAAAGCAAGGAGAATTCCATGACAAAAAACAAGAAACCCTCAAGATGGGCCCTCATCAAGGGGATGAGCAAGTCGAAAAGCCTGCTCACCGGACTCTGCGTCGCAGGCGGAATGGCCCTTGCGGCCAGCGCTCTGCCCTCATGGGCCGAGGCGGCTGCACCCGCCACAATGAAGAAACCGAATATCGTCATTATTTGGGGCGATGACATCGGCCAGTTCAACATCAGTGCCTACAACAATGGCATGATGGGGTACAAGACACCGAACATTGACCGTATTGCCAAGGAGGGTGCACTCTTTACCGACTGGTATGGTCAACAGAGCTGTACCGCTGGACGCGCGGCCTTCATCACCGGCCAGTCACCAATCCGCACCGGCTTGACAAAGATCGGCATGCCTGGAGAAAAACAAGGGTTGCAGAAGGAAGATCCAACCATCGCCGAACTGCTCAAACCGCTCGGCTATATGACAGGCCAGTTCGGTAAAAATCACCTTGGAGATCTCGACGAATATCTGCCGACCAATCATGGTTTTGACGAATTTTTCGGCAACCTCTATCACCTCAATGCCGAACAAGAGCCGGAGAATGTTGACTATCCGAAGAATCCGGAGTTCAAGAAAAAATTCGGCCCACGTGGTGTTATCCACAGTTATGCCGACGGCCGTATCCAGGATACCGGACCCCTGACCAAGAAACGGATGGAAACCATAGACGTGGAGGTCAACCAAAAGGCACTCGATTTCTTGGATCGCGCCAAAAAAGCGGACAAACCTTTTCTGCTCTGGTGGAACTCCACCCGCATGCACATCTTCACTCACTTGAAGAAGGAATCACAAGGCAAAACCGGCAATGGAATTTATGCCGATGGCATGGTCGAACATGATGTAATGGTAGGAGAGGTACTCGACAAACTGAAAGAACTGGGCCTCGAGGACAACACGATCGTCATGTATTCCACCGACAACGGCGCGGAATGTCTGTCCTGGCCGGATGGCGGAACCACCATGTTCCACGGCGAGAAAAACACCCAGTGGGAAGGCGGTTTTCGGGTGCCAACCCTTATCCGTTGGCCGGGCGTGATCAAACCCGGAACCGTCAGGAATGAAATCGGTGCTCACGAAGACATGCTGCCGACCCTGCTGGCAGCGGCCGGCGAACCTGGTGTCAAGGATGAATTACTCAAAGGCAAAAAAGTTGGCAACATGACCTATAAAGTTCATCTCGATGGCTATAATCTCATTCCAGCACTCAAGGGTGAGGGAGAATGGCCACGCCATGAATTTCTCTATTGGACGGACGGCGGCAGCGTTGCGGCCTTGCGCTATAACGACTGGAAAGCGACCTTCCTACGACAGGATGCCCATGGCCTGAATGTCTGGCTTGAACCCTTTACCGAGATGCGTGCACCGATGCTTACCAACCTGCGCATGGATCCCTTCGAACGCGCCCATTATGAAGGAATGGACTATAACCGCTGGTTCATTGAGCATATGTATATGGTCGTGCCGGCCGCCGGTTATGTCGGGCAATGGATTCAGAGCTTCCGCGACTTCCCTCCACGCCAGAAACCCGGGAAATTCAACCTTGACGATGTTATGGAGTCTGTAACCAAAGGCGCGGGCGACAAGTAGTATCGTGGCCCAAACAACATACAACCCGTTCACCGAGACCATGCCCGTATTCTTTACGGGCATGGTCCAAAACGAATCGAAGGAAACCATGAACACACAACCCAAAAGGAACCCTTCATGAAACGAACGCCATTTTTCCTGATTGCGATTGCCTGCCTGCTTATCTGCAGCCAGTCAATTTCGTATGCCGCCGATCCATTGCCATCCTGGAATGAAGGCAAAACAAAGCAGGCCATCGTCAATTTCGTCATAAAAGTCAGTACGGCCGGCTCTCCCGATTTTGTGCCGGTCGCCAAGCGTATCGCCACCTTCGACAACGATGGCACCCTCTGGGCCGAGCAGCCGATGTACGTCCAGGCGTTCTTTGTCTTCGATCGGATCAAAGCACTCGCCCCGCAGCATCCGGAGTGGCAGACGAAGGAACCATTTGCCTCGGTGCTGAAAGGCGACCTGCAGACAGCCCTGGCAGGCGGAGAAAATGCAGTGATGGAGATGGTCATGACCACTCATGCCGGCATGACCACCGGGGAATTCGAACAGCAGGTCAAAGACTGGCTGGCGACAGCAAGACATCCCGCCTCAAAACGACCCTTCACCGAGATGGTGTATCAACCCATGCTGGAGTTGCTCAGCTACCTGCGGGCGAACGATTTCAAAACCTTCATTGTTTCAGGTGGCGGTATTGAATTCATGCGCCCCTGGGCGGAGAAGGTCTATGGCATTCCACCCGAGCAGGTCATTGGTTCGAGCATCAAGACAAAATTTGAGCTTCGCGAGGGCAAACCGGTACTTGTACGGCTAGCGGAAATCAATTTCATCGACGACAAGGAAGGAAAACCTGTCGGCATTCATCAGCATATCGGAAGGCGGCCCATTGCCGCCTTTGGCAACTCAGACGGCGATCTGCAGATGCTGCAGTGGATCGCTGCCGGCAGCGGCACAACCTTCTGCCTGTATGTCCATCATACCGATGCCGAGCGTGAGTGGACTTATGACCGGCAGAGCCATACCGGCCGATTGGACAAAGGTCTCGATGAAGCCAAGGCCAAAGGCTGGACGGTCGTGGACATGAAAAATGACTGGAATGTGGTGTTTACCAAATGATATTAAAAGGGGTATCCGTATGAAACCGAAAGCAACAGGAGCGGCGAGAAGCACCTTCATACTGACCTCAGTTTTCGTAGGGTTGTCATCGTACGCCATCGCGCAGGATCGCACCGTCCTGCCGCTTGCGGAGCCCAAGTTCGAGGGTGTAATCGGCACGACCTACAAGGAATCGAAGGAAGCTTGGCCAAAACTCCCGACTGCACCGGTCGGCG
>JAABQY010000125.1 GCA_011391225.1 Desulfobulbaceae bacterium
GAGCATGGGGGCCTCGGCTACGGCGGGGCAGGACAACGCCGAAATACGGATGGTTGGATCGCCGTAAATGGCGCTGCCCATGGTGGTGGCGTTAATCTTCACCGGTTTGTCGGCTTTCGCGATCAAATCCTTGTCGGCGGTAACGATGACCGCCGCCGCACCGGTACTGACCGGGCAGATCTCGTAGAGTCTCAGCGGATCACAGACGTAGGCCGACTTTAGAACCTCTTCCAGGCTATAGGTCTTTTTGAACCGGGCGTGCGGATTTTTGGCTCCGTACTCGCTCATCAGGACTTTGACCAAGGCGAGATCTTCTTCGGTGGTGCCGTATTTTTCCATTCTTTTCCGGCATTCAAGGGCCCAGTAAATGGGGTTGGGCAAGCCACCCATCTTCCATCTGATGACATCCCTGTCCTGCACCGCATTGTCTGATTTGGCGGTGAGAAAACCTTTCGGTGATACGTCGGCGCCAAAGGCCAGAGCCGTCTCGGTCTCACCGGCAGCAACACTGTTATAGGCCATTCTGATAGCAGCAGAGCCGGTAGCGCAGGCGTTGTAGACGTTGACCACAGGTATTCCGGTTTCACCAAAAATGGACTCCAAATATTGACCGGAAAGGTGACCGGCATTTCCGCCGTAAATAAAAATTCCGGCCATGATTGCCTGAATCTTTTTCCATTCTAAATTTGCGTCTTTTAAAGCACCGTCAACAGCCACAGCTGCGAAATCGGCAAATACTTTCTCAGAAAAACCCGTCCAAGGGTGAATCCCGGTTCCGATAATATATACATCTCTCATGGTCATTATCCCTTATTCTTTAATGTGAAATGGATTATTTACGCCCAGCAAGGGGGTATAAGTACCTTCACGAAAATCATTTAAAAAAATGATTTTCTAAGGTTCTAAACAGCCTGAAACGCCCAGGTTACCACCTGCTGTTTTTCCTCATTGGTATACATGTCAAGGATGGTCGTTTCCATTTCCATCCCCAGCTTGAGGGCTTTCAGATCGGTATTGGTGATAATGCCGGTTACCTGAATTTTTTCTTCGGGAAACTCCACCAGACCGATACCGTAAGGGGTGATCTTCTGCTCTGTTTTAAAAGGCGCGGGACAGGGATAATATTGAACGGTATAACTCGCCAGCTTGCCGTTTTTGGGAAGCAGGACATCTTCCACACCCTCTCTTGAGCAGCCGGGGCGATGCTGATAATGCTCCTTCGGGAAAAAATACGTTCCGCAGGAGTTACACTTTGCACTCATCAATCTGACTTCGCCAGTCGACCAGTCTACTAAATTCGGTATACGAGCTACTTTATTTGCCATTTTTTCCATCGTCTTTTTCCTTAGTTGATATGCTTATTTTTAAGGTACTAACGGCCGACAAATTTCGGCGCCCTTTTTTCAAGGAAGGCATTAACTCCTTCCACCTTGTCTTCCAAGCTTAAAGAAAGACTGTAGAGTTCGTACTCATACTTCAAACCACTATCCAAATTCGTCTGCATGCCACGATTAATGGCGGTTTTCGCCAATTTCAAGGCCGCGGCGCTCTTAGTTGCGATCTTTTTAGCCATCTCTTTGGCCGTGGGCATCAGTTCGTCCATAGGTACAACACGGTTGACCAAGCCGATGCGGTCGGCCTCTTCGGCACGGATGATATCGCCGGTGTAGATCAACTCCTTAGCCCGGCACACCCCGATGAGCCGCTGCAGCCGCTGGGTGCCGCCACCTCCGGGGATAATGCCGATGTTGATCTCGGTCTGGCCGAATTTGGCTTTGTCCGAAGCGATGATGATATCACAGCCCATGGCGATTTCACAGCCGCCGCCGAGGCAAAAACCGTTGACCGCGGCAATGACCGGCTTTTCTAGCTTTTCCACCATTTCTCCCAGCCGCATGATATTATGAGCCGCGTAGGGGGTGGTTTTGTTGAATTCCTTGATATCACTGCCGGCAACGAAGGCCTTGCCGCTACCGGTGAGGATAAGCACCTTGACAGTATCGTCGGCAGCCACATCACCGATGGCCTCACGGAATTCGGCCCTGGTCTGGTTGTTCAGGGCATTCATCGCGTCAGGACGGTTAAAGGTGATAATGGCGATATTCTCTTCTTTTTCCAGTATGATGTTCTCGTATGCCATGCGCTTCTCCTTATTATACCGCAAGGGTATAAGTTTCGTTTGAGCAGACAAGCTGCTCAACTCAGCTTTATCCCGTGGGACAGAATTCAATTCTGTCCCCGGCTGATTAGCGAGATAATTTTTGTCGGCGGATGCCGTACTCACACAATTTGCTCAACGCCTTTACCCCGGAGATCAACGACGGGAACACCGGCAGATCTTTGCCCATTTCGTCCATGATGACGTGCTTATATTTGTTGTATCCGACGATCATGCAGACGACCAAGGGCTTACCAACCTCTTGAACGATTTTCTGAATGATTTTTTTCTGAACGGCTTCCTGAGTATATTCAAAACCAGCAAGAATCAAAACCGCCGCATCGATGTTTGCATCTCTGAATGCCTCGGGAAAGGTGGTTTCCAGGGTTTTGGTGAAACCGATTTTTGTTACGGAAAAATAAAGGTCGATCGGATTCGATACCGGTGTATCGAACATATCTTTTAGTTTTTCCGTTGTTTCCGGGGTCAGCTTAGGCAATTCCAAGCCATGGCTGGCACACAGATCAGAAACATTCACACCAACGCTTCCGGCCAAGGTGATTACTGCGACGCGATTGCCTTTGGGGAGCGGCTGGGTGGAGAAAACCTTAGCGAAATCTTTCAATTCGGTAAAATCATCGGCCATGATCATCCCGGTTTGCTTGACTGCTGCGTCGACAATCTTGGCATTACTGGCAATACTGCCGGTATGACTCATGGCTGCCTTGGCACCGGCCTCGGTACGCCCGCCACTGAGGAAAATTACCGGTTTCTTGGCCGCTACTTTCTTCGCTATCCGCGTAAGATTTCTTCCATCGGTAATGGTTTCCAGATACATGGAAATGACATCGACACCGTCTTCGTCGCCGAAGTATTCCAATAAATCATTTTCATTGACATCGCATTTATTGCCTATGGAACACACTTTGCTGATATTCAGACTTTCATTTTCAACGATATCCGAGGCCATACCGGCAGCGAGGAGACCGGATTGACCGATGAGCACCACATTCCCTTGCGGGACTTTTTTGGTCATCGGGTATATGGATGTTACAATACCCCGCGAAACAATTCCGGAGCAGTTTGGCCCCATCACTCGAATATTGTTTTTCTTTGCAATGTCTACTATTTGCTGCTGATAAACCTTGCCATCTCCGCCCATTTCAGCAAATCCGGCTGACTCGATGATTATCGCTTTGACTCCTTTTTTCGCACACTCCTCAACCGTTGCGACGGTCATTTTCGGAGTTGGCAAAGCGGTGATGACCAAGTCAACCTCACCGGGTATTTCCGTGATCGATTTGTACACCTTGTACCCCAGGATCTCGTCTGACTTGGGATTTACAGGATAAACCTGTCCGGCAAAATCGCTGTTGGCTATATTGTTGACAATGACATACCCCAGCTTTCCGGGAGAGCCGCTGGCTCCGACGATCGCAACAGATTTTGGTTTAAAGAAAAGTTCCATCATAATAATACCGTCCTTTTGATCGCTCGTTGGCAATTTTGATTTGAGATGATTTGTCTGCCTGTGCTTATTCCTCAGAGAGAATAATCCGAGCATCGACGACCATTGCCCCGTCGCTATAAGCAAAAACCGGATTCATATCGATTTCCTCGATACCCGGAGTGGTGTTGACAAAATCTGAGAGTTGTACCAACATTTTCTGTAGTCTCTTTTTATCCGCAGGCTCTTTACCGCGGTAGCCCTCAAGGAGTTTCTTGCCTTGAATTTCATCGATCATGTCGGCGGCGTCGGATTCCTCAAGAGGCACGATACGAAAAGCAACATCTTTCAGCACCTCAACGAAAACTCCACCAAGTCCGAACATCAGCACCGGGCCAAAACTCTTGTCACGGATCATGCCCACGATGATCTCGGTGCCCGGTCTGGCCATAGGCTGCACGGAAACGCCTTCAATATAGGCACCTGGAGCGTAGGCCCGACAGGAGGTCATGATGGTATCGTAGGCTGCCTCAACCTCCGCCCGGTTTTTTAAGTTCACCTTTACGCCGCCGGAATCGCTCTTATGGGTGATATCCACCGAGCTTACCTTGAGAACGACTGGATAGCCAAGCTCCTCACTCACCGAGACGGCTTTTTCCTTGGATGCGGCAAGTACGGTCGAGGTACAGGTGATCCCGGCTTCGCCGAGAATCTGTTTCGCCTCGATCTCGGTGAGAACCTTCCTCTTCTCCTGTCTGGCCCTACTGAGAATTTCTGCTGTTGTCATCGATCTTCCTCACTTATATAAGTTGTCACGTCAACATAGCGACCTTTCCATCGCCATGGTCATCAAAAATTTAAAAGGGAAAAAACTCTCAAACCAAGGAACTACGGGGTGACGATTAGGACCAATACCTCTGCCTGTTTGCCATCGTTTACCACGACGTCGCGTTTCTCGCCGGGAGCGATGTAGACAAGGTCTCCCTCGCCCAGGTCATGCTTTTCGCCCCCGCCGCTGACGGTGATCGATCCTTTCACCACGTAATATACGCGCTCCTTGGGCGAGGCACTCATCTCTGCACCGCCGTTCGGCTGGAAATACGAATAGCAAACCGTCGTCCGTTTCGACTGGGCCTCGGCAATTTTTTGCAGACCGTATACCCCGAAATGTTTGGCCGCGTCGTATTCTTCACCTTTACAATCTTTTACACTGATCATTTTCTGTCCCAATTTAAGTTATAATTAAAAATGGTTACGATCCTTTACATATTGCTTCTCAGAGATATCTTCGGTGATCCACACATGGGCAAAGGGACCCATCTTATAGCCGACTATGGCGCAGTTGTGATGGGAGAAAGGCTGGTGATCTTGCCATCTTTCACATAGACGCTCACGGGTCCGGCATTGGTGCAGCTGGTAAAAACCTTCTCATTCACTTGATTCACCGGAACATTTCGAATAATAGTGACTCATTTCTCTCAGTCGTGGACCTCAATGATGTATCGTATACTGAAATCCAATACCAATATGCGGAACTATTATTACACTGCGGTGTAGCCATGTCAAGACATTTTACATACAATCCATCATGGCATGGATAATATACTTTTTTATTTACTATTAGGTAGTTATGGTTTTAATCACATGAGCTCTGTATCAATTATTGATAATTCTTGACATCTTCGCCGGGACACTCTATTTAGTCTTTGATAATTCACGCTGCGCTTTGCCGGAGATTTACAACACCAACAACTGCAATTCGAAATACCTTCCCTTGACAGCGCATTATCCCTGACAGCCCCGCAACTCATATTTCATTGCCTGTGTGATGCGATTTTTCCGATAACGCTTGCTATTTCCACGTTTTTTCCATAAAGATCGAGAAGCACATCATTGCAAAACAACTTGGGCTTTTGTTAGCATTCTCTTTACAGTCCCGTATCCTGCCCCCGGAAGTTCTTTGCGCAGGATCATTTATAGTAAATCTGGTTTTCTCATCTGGACGATTTGGCTCATTCTCATCATGCCGTGAAGTTCAATGGTCAACATACACATATAAAAAGGACAATCCCTACCTCTGGCAAGCGGGGACTTACTATGGAGCAAAAAAGACAACAACACGATCAAGCAGACCTCTCTTCGCTTTCTCAGAAACCAGGATATCAGAATATCTTAATTGATATTCTAAGGACAGCTCTTGAACCATTGCCCCTCAAAGCAAAAATCACACGGATTTTCGACTACCTTCTGTCACTCAGCAGCCTTCATCTCGGAGCCAAGACCGCACTATTTATTGTCGACCACGATTTAGACTCTTTTGACCTCCACATTTCCAGAGGTTTTAGTGCCTCTGAAGCAACAACTTGCAAGACGATCAAGCTCGGCTTATGTCACTGCGGCCAAACAGGGAAAAGCGGAAAAATCACCTTTTTTAAAATCCTTCCACCTCTCGTTGGCAACACCCGGGAATCGGCACCTTATAGCGGCAACTACTGCGTGCCCATTATAAAGGACAGTCAAATCCTCGGAGTGCTGACCCTGTATGTCACCCCACGCCATAAGCATTCGGCCGCGACAGAAGAATTGTTTGAGGCAGTCGCAAATATTCTTGCGGTGATTATCGAGAGTCAGCAGATGGATCAACAACTCATCCAACTGGTAAACGACCTGCGCGGCTCCATCATAAATTTGCGTGAAGAAAAGAAATTTTCCGAATCGATTATTCAGGGCTTGAATCACGGTTTGATTGTCGCCGACCTCGATGGCAAAATCAGAAAAAGCAATCCCGTCGCCCAATCTATTTTCAAACCGTACGTAAAGCTCCTTGATGGCGAATATCTCTCAGATATTATAGGAGATAGCGCATCCGCAGAACTCCTCGTCACCACACCCATAGACGCCGGTCATATGGAAAAAGAGCTGGCCTTTGTCACCCCCACCCGGGATAAAAAAATCATCGGCTACTCCAATGTTCCACGAGAAGACGCCAGGGGTAAAAAAGTCGGTGTCATTATCTCTCTGTCGGATATTTCCGAACTGAAATATGTGCGCAAAGAGATGGAAAAAATGAACCGGCTGTCGACCGTCGCAGAAATTGCCTCAGCTGTGGCGCATGAGGTGCGAAATCCCCTTGCCGGTATCAAAATCATGGCCCAATCCATTGAAGAAGAGTCCAAGGACAATAGTGAACATCTGGAGTGTGCACAGCGGATAATCAGGCAGGTTGACCGACTCAATGAACTGCTGAGCGATTTCTTCTCCTACGCCAGACCGGCGGAACCAAATAAAAGACCGACATCGCTCAACTCAATTGTCTCTGAAACCATGCCGCTGATCAATAATCGACTGAGCAAAAACCATATCACCCTTGCCGAGGATATCAGTGATCAACTGCCGCGAATAATTGCCGATCCCCATCAGGTCCAGCAGGTCTTTCTTAACCTCTTCCTCAACGCCATCGACGCCATCAGAGAACAGGGCCATATAGAGATATTCGCCGCCTTTCTTACCCCAAGCATGCTCAAATTCTACAAGAAAAAACATCCGGCACTGCTTAGTGATGACAAGTACGTCGTCCTCCGCTTCACCGACAACGGCACAGGCATGCCAGCGCATGTTGCTGAACAGGTATTCGAACCCTTTTTCACGACTAAAACCTCCGGGGCCGGGCTTGGCCTTGCCATTGTTTACCGAACCCTGAAAGAAAACGACGCGGAAATTGTCCTTGACAGCAAAGAGGGCAAGGGTACCACCTTTACCATTTTTTTCCGGGCGGACGTTTAAATGGGTGCCGTACTGATTGTCGATGATCAAGAAGATCTGCGCTTTTCGCTGGCAAAAATCGTCGAAAAACAGGGTTATCGAGCCTCCACTGCGGCAAACGGCGCCGATGCCTTGGACCTGCTCCGTTCCGCCATTGTCGATCTGGTCTTTCTCGACATCGGCCTTCCCGACGTCAGCGGAATAGACCTTATCGGTACAATAAAAGTGATCAGCGAGGATATCGATATCGTCATGCTGACCGGCATCAACGACGCCAAAACCGCTGTCCAGGCTTTGCGAGCTGGGGCAATTGACTATATCGTCAAACCCTTTGATATCATCGAATTTAAAGCCATCTTGGAAAAAATCCTCCAGGCCCGGTTGATGCGCAAAAAAGCCGCTCTTTTGCACCAGGAGGTCGGTATTACGACCATTATCGGCACCAGTCCGCCGATGATTCGAGTCAAAGACGCCATCGGCATGGCCGCACAGGTCGATGCCGCCGTCCTTATAACCGGGGAAACCGGCACCGGCAAGGAACTCGTGGCCAGGGCCATTCACGACAGCCGACTCGGCCAGAACGGCGTCTTTGTCAAGGTTGACTGCGGGACGCTTTCCTCCAACCTCATGGAATCTGAGCTCTTCGGTTACGACAAGGGTGCCTTCACCGATGCCCGCAGCGACAAAAAGGGGCTCGTTGAAGTTGCCGACGGCGGCACCCTGTTTCTCGATGAAATCGGCAACCTGCCTATCGATTTGCAGCCAAAACTCCTGAGACTCATTGAGGAATCGACCTTCAGACGGGTTGGTGGCCTGAAGGACGTAAAAGTAAAAATTCGCATAATAGCCGCCACCAATGCCGATATCGAAGACCAGATAGACCGGGGTAAGTTCCGCGAGGATCTTTACTACCGCCTGAACATCCTCCCCATTCCCTTGCCTCCGCTGCGCGATCGGGGGGAAGACACCCTCCTTCTTGCCGATTACTTTCTCCATGAACTGCAAAGAGAGTTAAAAAAGGATATCCAGGGATTCACACCTGAAGCTCGCACCAAGATCCTTCGCCATGGCTGGCAGGGTAATATCAGGGAGTTGCGCAATCTCATCGAACGGGAAGTGATCTTCAACCAAAGCGGCTGGCTGACCATGGCCGGCCTCAGTGCCGAAGGCCCCTCGGCTGGAGCGGCAAAGAAAGAGCCTTTGCTGAGCCTCCGGGAGATGGAGCAACAATATATCAAAAAGGTTCTCAATGCCGTCAACAACA
>JAABQY010000126.1 GCA_011391225.1 Desulfobulbaceae bacterium
GTCGTTCCTGTTCTAAAGCCTCCTGCGCTATACGAGCTCTCTCCGTTAGGACCTCTTCTTCTCTGAGCGCCTCAGCGAGTTTTTGCACCTTTTTCAAATCTTGGTCATTCTTTTTTACCGGTATTTCTACTTCTTTAACATCTTTAACAATTTTCTGCTTCAGCGGTTTCAATGAAATTGCCTTCTGCGAAGTCAGTGCTGGCGCTGGTGTTGGCGCAGGCTCAACCTTATCAGGAACATCGGCAATCGGGGCTATTTTCTTGACCTTTGGAACTGCTGCAGCAGGCGGTGGCGGAGCAGATTCCTGTGCCTTTGCCGGAGATGGGGCAGGTGCCTGGGGTTTGGCTGAGGGAGGAGCCAATACAGGTTCGGCAATATTAATAAGGCTAACGGTGTAGACGTCGGCAAACTTCGGCTTTGCCTTAAACAAACCAGGGAGGTACAGCGCTCCCAGAAGTAGCATGACGTGTATTCCAACAGCAAAATTTAAAGGAAGTTTCCAATCACTAGGCTGGATAGAAACTTCTTGGTATCCGTGGCCCACTACTTTACTCTTTCTCCGGAGGCTTGGTGATCATACCTATTTTGTCAAAACCGACTGTCTTTATGTCGGCCATCACCGTAACAACTTGTCCGTATGGAACATTTTTATCGGCATTCAAAAAGATGGGCTGATCTTTGTTTACGGCGTAGCTTTTCTTGAGTTCCTGGACCATGAGAGCCCTGACCTGAGGGACACTATTGATACTTATCGCACCGTTTTTGTCTATTGTAACAATGATCGGCTTTTCTTCTTGGCGCAGGGCTTTTGTGGTAGTTTCAGGGAGATCGACATTTAGTCCCTGCGTCATCATTGGCGCCGTAATCATAAAAATAATAAGCAGCACCAACATAACATCCACCAGAGGGGTGACATTAATATCCGCTACTAGTCTTTTCCTGCCGTTACTGTTCGATGGTCCCATGGTGGTTTATACCCTGCTCAACAGATCTCTTTCTACTAAGTTCAAAAAGTCTGTTGAAAAATTAGCTACTTGCCCATCAACGAGATCGAGTTTGTTAGAGAAATAGTTGTAAAAAATAACGGCAGGGATGGCCACAGCAAGACCTGCTGCGGTGGCGACCAAAGCTTCCGAGATACCAGGTGCGACGACTGCGAGAGATGCGGAGCCTCGTTGTCCAATATCATGAAACGAGGCCATGATTCCCCAGACTGTACCGAAAAGACCAATAAACGGCGTGGCGCTTCCCGTTGTTGCAAGAAAGGGCAAGCCGCTGCCAAGAAGGCTGAGTTTTTGCGATTCTGCCTTTTTAACTGCCCGTTTCAAATTGTCCATGGTGGCAAGCTGCATCTCCAAGGTTTCCTGCCCTCGGCTGTCATCTTTTCGATTACGGATTTTATTAATTTTTTGTAGTTCAGAGAAGCCGGCGATAAAAACAGCCGCTTGCGGACTATACTCGTATTCGCCGGCAGCGGTGTTGGCTTCGTTAAGATTGGAAGAGTTCCAAAAAGCCTCAAGAAAATCTTCAGAGTCAAGTCGAACCTTTTTAAAGAGGCGCGCTTTCATAATGACAATAGTCCATGATACAAGTGAAAAAATAAGGAGAGTAAGCATTACCAGCTGGCCGACTGGGCCGGCATGGGTAATCATATCGAGAATTGATAACTGCACGGAGAGATCCTTCTTTAATCAGCGCAACCGCTAGCCTGGAAGCGATCGTTCTTGACCCGGTTTAAATCGGTTATTTGATGGAATAAATGGTTGAATGGTTGCTACTCAATAAGCCTTTTCAAATGTGCTATCTTACCTGCTTTTCTTAAAAATTCAACCGGTCAATGAGAGCATAAATAACTTTTGCTGATCGGCATTCTTATTATAAAGATGTAGGGACTTAGGTTGGGGATTTTACCATGGCGCAAACAAAATCCGCTGTCACAGCGCTTTTGTCGGCAACCTTCAATGTACCTTGAAAAAAACAAGCGTTTGAAATTGTCTCTGTTAATGTGACTTTAATTTCCACCCTGTCACCCGGGAAAACTGTCCTTTTGAATTTTGCTCCGCCAATTCTCGTCAACATCGGTATCAGGGGCTCTTTTTGTGGGTGTGAAGAATTTCTCTTTGCCATGAGCAGGGCACCGCTCTGGAAGATCGCTTCGCAGAGGATGACGCCGGGCATGATCGGTTTCCCAGGATAGTGCCCGCGTAAAATATCCAGGTCCTCAGAAAAATACTTTTCAGTTACTATCCAGTCTTCGGCCCATGCGATGACTTTATCCACCCAAAGAAAAGGTGGACGGTGGGGAATGAGAGAACAAATTTCTTCAATCGGTTGCATCATTAGAGCGCACCGCTTACTTCCAATACGCATCCGCTAATATATGCTGCCCTATTGCCCGCAAGAAAAAGCACGGCATCAGCAACTTCATCAGGAGTTCCAAACCTTCGCATGGGGACCATTTTTTTATATTCGGCGAGCAAATCTTGATTAAGATCACTCATAAAGTCAGTAGAAATAAAGCCGGGAGACACACAATTAACGGTAATATTTTTCCTGGCGACTTCTTTAGCAAGGCTTTTGGTGAGAGCCACCTGGCCGGCTTTTGATGCTGCGTAATTAGCCTGTCCCGCAAAACCTAGGTGAGCGACAGGCGAGGTTATGTTGATAATTCTCCCGTATTTATGCTTCATCATTAACAGCACAGCCTGTTTAGCCATAAGGTATGTGCCAGTAAGGTTGGTATCCAGTACGTCTTGCCATTGGTGATAACTCATCATGGCGAGCATGGCATCTCGGCGAATTCCGGCATTGTTGACAAGGATGTCAAGAGATTGATATTTTACGTCAATCCTTGTGAACAAGGCGGCAACCTGTTTTTCGTCGGCAACATTACACTGCAGAAGCTCAAATCGCTCGGAAAACTGCTGGTTTTCATCAGAAAAAAGCTTTGCGGCCTCGCTGTTGCCAGCATAGACGCCGACAATTTGTGCCCCTGTTTCAAGAAAGCGTCTGGAAATTGCCTTTCCTATACCTCGTGTAGCGCCACTTATTAGTGCTGTTCGACTATTGAACTCTTCCATCATAAACCTCTAGGACCTTAGAAAGCTGTCGACATCATTGGAGACGATAACTCCATAGTTAATCGCCCCCAGCCAGCCGGACATGATAATTCCCACCGACCCCACATGGAATAGTCCTGCGATCTCTTTAAATATGGACCGCGAAATGTTCAATCCTTCAAATTTGGTACCAAAAGATGTTCCCTTGGTGTGGAGAGTGTAGCTGTTGAAGGTTCTGGGAGTGGCAGCTTCCATCCAGTCAATTTTCCCTTTCACACCAGGGAGATATCGTTCAAGATCGGCCAGAGTCCTGTCAATTAGAAGCTGCTTTTCATTTTGGTAATTCGATTCATCAAGATGTGCCCAGTCTTCATATCGACTGTTCATAGAAGCTACAACGGTATATCGGTTTTGGTCGGGACGGGTCTTCGGGTAATAAAGTGAAAAGGTTTTTGAATGAGAATACTTGTCGAGTAATTCATCGGAGTCGAATTCCGGGGCGGATGAGGTGAAAAGCAAGTCGCCAACATCATTGATTGTTTCCATTTCTCTGATGCCAAAATAGACCTGGCAACTCGAAGTGTTAACTCGTATCTTGTCTGCTTTTTCAAGAAAACCATCGGAATATGCTTCCCGATCTGTGAGATTTTTGATGGTGTTTGTTATTCCGCTATTTGAAACAACCGCTTTTGCGGTAATGGTTTTGCCAAAGACTTCAACTCCTCGAACCCGTCCCTTTTCAATAATTATTTTGTCTACTTTTGAATTGGTGCAGATAGTGACGCCGTTTTTCTCTAACTCCTCGGTCATCAGTCCAATCAGTCTGTCGGTGCCGCCTTCAAAGGTGTAAACCCCTTTGTTCATGAAATTTGAAAAAACAATACCGTAGGTGATAGCAGGATCATCAAGAGTTGAACCGTTGGCATAGGTTATAGGTTCCATAAGGAGGCGATGGACATCTGATCTGCCAGGGAAGAAATTGTTAAACAATTCCCTGGTGGTCATGGTCTGATCATCATAGAAATTCATTCCGGCCACAGCCATAAAAAACCGTTCAATAGTCTTACCGGAAATCTTGAAATGAGATTGGAGCAATCTCGTAAAATCTTCTTTGTCAAAGGTGGTTCGCAAGGAAAATTGCGGGTTGTCGAAGACAATATTCTTGAGTTGGACAATTGAGCTCATTATCGCATTGTTCCAATATTTTTTGCAGGTTTTCAACATTCCATAAGGGAAACCATGCAAAGATATATCGAAAATATGCCCTCGTCGTTTAAACCATGTGGCAAGACCACCTAATCGGTGATGATATTCTAAAAGGAGCACTTTATGTCCGCAGTAGGCCAGACGGTTGGCGGTGGTGAGTCCGCCAAGGCCCGAGCCAACAACTATCACGTCATAATGTTCGGCAAGTAGAGCAAATGGGACTGGCATAGGGTAATGACTTCAGAGTAACGAACTGTTAACTATTAGTAGCTAGAGTTTTGGTAGGATGTGCTGATTAACGATCGAAACTCCGCTAAGCATGGAACCGATAATTCCCAAAAAACCTTGATCAGTGCCGGCAAGAAAGAGATTGGGATAGCCGATATTACCATCTTTTACCTTTTCCGGACTGCCATAAATGGCTCCGTTGATTTTCGCGGTATAACGTTCAATGGTAACGGGAGTAAAAGTGTCTTCATATACAATATTTGTCGCAAAACTGCCAATCAAATTCTCCAGCATTTGTGCGGAACGGCGGGAGGTGTCTTGCTTTTGGCAGGAGTATCGGTCGGGTTGTGTCGAAAGGTGTTTCCATTTCCCGTAGTTTGCCAAATGTGTTGAGCGAATTTCCATCATGCTCTTTTGGGGAAGACCCTGAAAGTTTGCTGTGAAACAAATGACGCCACTCCTGAAATCGACGAAATCCGTGGGATTTTTATAGGAGAACCTCTCTCCATCATTAAAAAATATAATAGTTTTGTTTTTCGGGAGGCTTGGTGTTGATTTGTGTTGTAGACTATACATTGTTTCAACAAATCCTAGACGGGCAAGGTCAGTCGATTGCGATGCACCTGCGCCCGAGATGAGCCTGAGTGTTTCGTCATGGCCGATGGTTGAGAGGATGTGGTCACACTCCAATGTTTCGCCGTGTTCAAGCTCCACACCGATAGCTCTGTTCTGCCTTATAAGGATCTTTTTTACACCACAGTTTTTTCTTAGGCTTCCACCCATTTCAAGGTAATGGGTGAATAGGAGATCAAGGAACTCTTTAATTGTGCCCCGCGGGCGAAACATACCTTCCTGGAAAATTGCCCTGAACATTATGACAAACTGACTGAGATCCATATCATTTTCACGGCTTGAGCCATAGTACATGAGTGGACAAAGAATCATTTCTGCCAGGAGTGGAGCTTGCAACTTTTCAGCAAGAAAAAACTTGGTCGACCGAAAAGGAGATGGAAGAAATGGGTCGAAATGGTTGATAAAATCAATCATTTCTTGGAATCTCACTGCAGCCCTTGGAAATTTTTTCCTTATTTCAGTGTCGAATACATCAAAATCGTTTGAAAAGGTGAGAGACTCAAGGTTGCGGAATACAACTTCGCTTTTTATCTGCTGGCAAAAAGAAAAATCTTTTCGCCGAAGTTTCAGTTGTCGAAACAACCGATTGATCGGAGCCTGCTTATTTCCAGGGTCGGCATAATTGGTGATGGCATGCAGTCCGGTCTCATAAAGTGTATTATTTCTATAAAAGTATGAGTTAAGTCCGCCAAGTCGGGAATGCTTTTCTATGAGAAGAACTTCAGGGATAAATCGTGCTGCTCTAATGGCAGCGGACAATCCGGAAAGACCTCCGCCAATGACCAGAAGAGGGTGCTTCACAACATCAGGCGTCTTTGAGGAGCGGTTGGAGATAGCGTACACAACTGTTGAGTGTGGCGAGATGGGGGTAATCTTCTTCGGGTATCTGAAGTTTGTGCCGCTTTCGAAGTTCCATCACGATGTCAAGGAAATCCATGGAATCGAGCTCCAGTTGTTCACGTAAAGCCTTGTCGGGATCATGACTTTCGAAGTCGGCTTCGTCGTCTATATCTTTTATAATTTCCAGAATCAGATTTTTTATATCTTCATTTGTCATGAAACTCTCCGGATGTGACGGGTGTTAGAAAAAGATTCAAAGTATTTTTATCCCTATGTCGACAGGAAGTATGTATTTAAGCAACGACAAAACGCTCCTTATAACATACCAGAACGATCTTGTTTATACTTATTTGTGGCAGTAGGGGAAAAATCTTCAGTCCTTGTATTTTTTTACAATGACAGTTGAATTTATTCCGACCATTCCGAAGGAGTTGTTTAAAAGTATATCAATAGATTGAGTTTGAACAGCTTCATTAACCACCAAATTTTTTAAGGAACAATCGGGATCTAGATTTTCAATGTTAATCGTTGGATGGACGACACCGTCGATAAAAGACGGGAGATTGCCAGCTAATTCCAGAACACCGGCAGCTCCCATAGCATGACCTATGATACTTTTGGTGTTATTCACATACGTCGAAGGACAATGGCCGAAAACCTCAACAATAGCCTTGCACTCCTCGATATCGCCCTGTTTGGTACCCGTCGCGTGGGTATTGATAAGATCAACTTGGTCTGGTTGGAGATGAGCTCTCTGCAGAGCGAGGCGCATGCATTCAGCCTGACGTTTGCCGTATGGCAGCACGAAATCCCTGGCGTCAGAGTTCATCGCATAACCGACGATCTCGCCGTAGATATGTGCTCCTCGAGCAATGGCACGCTCTAGATGTTCCAGCACATAAATACAACCCCCCTCAGATATGACAATGCCATTTCTGTCTCGATCAAAGGGCCTTGATGCCTTTCGCGGGTCACTTGCTTCTGCGAGGGCGCCCTGGGCTTTAAAACTGGCAAAAATTCCGAAAGAACCGACAGATTCAGATATTCCCCCGGCTAAGGCCATGTCGACCTCGTCCAGCTTCAACATCTGAACGGCCTGGATAAGGGAAGCGTTGCCGGCGGCGCAGGCGGCACCGATCACATAGTGCGGGCCGGTTATCCCCAGATTCATGGTGATTTCGCCAGCCGGATTATTCAGAACGGTTCGTGGGTTGTGATGATGCGTCCAATAGTTTACATCGTATTGGTATTTGCTGATATTAAACACTTCATTCTCGGTCTCGACTGTGCCATGTTCGGTTAAGCCGATGTATACACCGATTCGCGAGGCGTCGTAGGCAAGAATATCTAACTTAGCATCCTTCAGGGCCTGGTTTGCACAATATACTCCCAGGCATCCAGCCCGAGTCCCTTTCTTATTCTCTTTTTTCTTTCGATAGAGAGTCTCAGGAAAGGTACAGATGCCTGCTGCGGCATTACCGAAATATCGGAGATCAATCTCCTGAATTTCACTGATCCCATTTACAAGTTTATTTCGGAATTCCGGAAGATTATCTGCATTCGGAGCGGCTAATCCGATACCGGTTAAGACAATTCTGCTGTTCAACATGGTAGATGTCGTTTCCAGGAAGTGTTTGGTCTAAACAATCATATGTTGCCATGAATTAGGTCGCAAATATGTGAGGGAAAAAGACGCAATAATTCAGGCAATACATACTAGAGAAAAAGCAATGAAATTTAGAGTAATTTGGGGCAAAATTCAATCATTATCGTTGAGCATTCAGGGTAATTATTGGAATCTAATACGTGAACTTGTTCTTCTTGCGATTACTGGTTTTTCCAGCGAGCATGCCAATTAAAAAAACAGCTGCGCCTGCTCCGAACCATAAAAATCGTGTTTGATCATCTTTTTTTGAGATGGTTTTTTGGAGGTCGGCAATCAGTTGGCCTCTTATTTCGTACTCTGATATGAGCAATGCATAATTTTCAGGAGTTTGCTCCAGGTGTTCGGTTGACACAGGGTTTTCATCGATAACAGGTCTCGAGAGGGAGGAGGCAGAATCAGGAGATCGATGCTGTTGTGCTTGCAGTTCTTCCTGGAGTTGTGTGACATGTTTTTCAGCAGCACTCAATTTTTGTTGAATTTCCAAGCATAATGTTGTGTTAGATGATTTGACTCCTGCTGATTCATCAGGATGCTCATTGGATTTTGCGGTGTCTTTACCCTTGAGATCAGAGATTTCCTGTTTAAGCTGCTTGACGAGAAGTGTTTTTGGTGTTTCGCTTTTAAGATAGTGTTTGGAGATCCAACCCCGCTTGCTATCAGCGGTTTCAATTTTAAAATAATTACCGCTTTCTTCGATAATTTTCACAGGATCGTCTGATTGGACCGTTGCGACAACTTCATACGGTTTCTCAAGATTATCCTTAATATTAATTACCAAAACATCCGAGATGTAACGAATATTATCGCGTTCTGAGCGCGAAACTGCATGGTGAGGAAACAT
>JAABQY010000127.1 GCA_011391225.1 Desulfobulbaceae bacterium
CCGGGCGAAAGACCAGGAAGCTGCTTGAGGCAGTGGGGCTGACCAAGGCCTATGGCGACGCTCCGCTCTTTACCGACCTGGATATCATCCTCGCACCCGGCAGCCGTCTGGGGCTTTTGGGGAGAAACGGCTGCGGTAAATCGACGCTCATGAAAATCATCGCCGGGGCGACCGGCAATGCCCAGGTGCTGCCGGACTCTGGAACCCTGAAAACCGCCGATAATATCAAGATCGTCACCTTTGACCAGAATCGCCAGTCCCTTGATCCGACCCTGACTTTACGCCGGGCTCTGGCACCCGAAGGCGATGCGGTGATGTATTGCGGCCGGTCCCTGCATGTAGCCAGCTGGGCCAAGAAATTCCTCTTTCGTCCCGATCAACTGGAGACTCCGGTCGGCCAGTTGTCCGGCGGTGAGCAGGCGCGCATCCTCATTGCCGGTCTGATGCGGCAGCCGGCGGATATTCTCCTCTTGGACGAACCGACCAATGATCTCGATATTGCCTCCCTCGATGTTCTGGAGACGAGTCTCATCGATTTTCCCGGGGCCTTGATTCTCGTTACGCACGACCGTTTTCTCCTTGATCGGGTGTGTCACCGCCTGCTAGGTTTTGGGGGTCGCGCCGGGGTCTCCTTTTATGCCGATTACGAACAGTGGCTGAGCGATCTGCCGCAGACGGCTGAGAAGGACACCCTGCGTGATAAAAACGCTGACAAGGTTGGACCTGCCCCCACCCCGGCCAAGAACAAAGGTCGCCTGTCCTATCTTGACCAACGTGAATACGACCGGATCGAGGAAAAAATTGCCGCAGGGGAAATCCGGGTGGCCGAGTTGGAGGAAATGATGCTGCGAGCTGATGTTGTCTCCGCCGCAGAGACGCTCGCCGCCTGCTGGCGCGATCTGGAAACGGCCCGGTTGGATGTAGAAAATCTCTACGTCCGTTGGGACGAACTTGAAGGAAAAAAGGGTGAGTGAAGAAGCGCATGAAAGTCGCAGTTCTCTCGGATATTCACGGCAACCTTGAAGCCCTTGAGGCGGTGAGCGCCGATATTCTCTCGCGGGGGGCCGACCGGGTGATCTGCCTCGGTGACAATGTCGGTTACGGGCCGGACCCCGAGGAGGTGGTGCGGCGGATGCGAGAATTAAGCTATGAATCGATCCTCGGCAACCATGAACTTGCTCTGTTTGATCTGCGGGCAAGAAGATGGTTGAATTTCCAGGCGGAAGAAAATAATAGCGTCACGGCGGGAATGCTGTCGGAGGAGAATCTCACGTATTGTTGCACCCTGCCGAAGTTTCTTACTATTGACTTGGCCTACTTCGTCCATGGTTTTCCACCGTTTTCGGTCTTTCGCTATCTCAACCGGCAATCCGATGACAAATTGGCGGATCTGTTGGCCACCGCCACCTTTTCCTTGCTGTTCCTTGGCCATACCCATAAGCTGCAACTTGTCCGGCAGGAGCACGGAGCCATCGTCCGCAGATCACTCGGACAGGAGCGCCTAGAGCTGCACCCCGGCCAGAAGTATATCGTCAATGCCGGCAGTGTCGGCCAGCCACGGGATGGCGATAACCGCGCCAAGTACCTGCTGTGGAACACGGCGGAGGCCACCCTCGAAGTGCTGTTTGTCGCCTATGATTATCCCGCTACCATGCAGAAAATTCGTCAAAGAGGCTTTCCTGAAGTCTACGCCACACGTCTAGGGTAAGACATGAAAACAATCGGCAGATATGAGGTGGTCGGCCGCCTCGGGCGGGGCGGCATGAGTATGGTGTACAAGGCCCGGGCGCCGGTCACCGGTCGCTTGGTAGCCCTGAAGATTCTCCAGCCGCGCAATGAGATATTCGCCGAGCTGGTCGGCCTGGAGCGGTTGAAGGAGCTTTTCGTTGCCGAGGCTAGAATCATGGGCGCCCTATCCCACGATCACGTCGCCAAGGTGCTTGACTGCGACGAGCACGAGGGGCAGCCTTTCATCGTTCTCGAATATTTCGCTCATTCCCTCGGTGCCTTTATCGGCGAATCGTATCGGGTGGAGGCCCCGTCGCGGATCATCTCCGTCGCCAAGACTCAAACATATCTGGTTCAGGCCTTAAAAGGCCTCGAACGCCTGCATTTTGCCGGGATTATCCACCGTGACATCAAGCCCTATAATCTCATGTTAACGAATGACGACCGGGTGAAGATCATCGACTTCGGCCTGTCGCGGGTACGGGGTGAGGAAAGTGTAGCGGTACCGGGGATGCAGGTCGGCACCCCCTTCTATGCCGCGCCCGAGCAGGAAAAGGACCCGAAGCGGGCAGACGGTCGGGCCGACCTTTTTAGCCTCGGCATCATGGGATTGCGCATGCTGACCGGCCGCCTTTTCGACCACCATCAGGGTGAGGCGGTGCCGGCCAGTGCCGCTAATCCCGAGGTTGGGCCGTTGTGGGATGCGTGGATTGTGCGCAGTATTGCCAGAAGACCGGAGGAGAGGTTTCAAACCGCCCAGGAGATGCGCCTTGCCTTGCAGGACTTGCCGTTGAATGAAATGAATGCACCCTGCGGTTGGCAGCAGCTGTCTGCGTCGGTGCGGCAATCGGTACGCAGTGAACCGGCATGGGTGCTGTTCAAGGACATCCGGGCTAATCTCGGCCTTGATGAATTGTTCCGACCGCTGGTCTACGCCGTGCAGGAATTTGCCGCCGTTGGACCGCTTGTGGCCCATGAACGTAACAGCGGTCTTTATTGGCAGCGGTACGGGGCAGGGTTTACTCTCAACCGGCAGCAGGCCGGGGAATATGTCGCATATCTCAACAGCAATGGCTGGCAGGGACGAGATACCTGGCGACTGCCCACTGTTGCCGAGGTCTTTACCGTGCTGAAACCGCCATTGCACGGGGTTGCCTGTTCGACTTGGCCGCTTTTCGACAGCACCATTCACTGGCTGTGGACCTGCGATCCGTGCACGAAAAAGCAGGCCTGGTCGGTCGATGTGGTGGAGAGTTTTTTCGAGCGCCTCGACAAGGACGGAGTCGCCTCGGTTTGTGCCGTCAGCTCCGCCTGAGCAGAGCTTTGTCAGGCGCGGTTCATTGAGAAAAACTCGCCGAAGGCCTTGATGATGGTATCGACATTTTCGCGGCTGATATCCAGGTGGGTGACCAGCCGGGTGGTTTTGCCGGGGCTGATGAGAATCTGTCGCCGGCCGAGAAATTCAGCCAAGGC
This sequence comes from Desulfobulbaceae bacterium, assembly GCA_011391225.1. GTDB lineage: Bacteria > Desulfobacterota > Desulfobulbia > Desulfobulbales > Desulfocapsaceae > Desulforhopalus_A. The sequence goes on from JAABQY010000127.1 coordinate 3,202, forward strand.
CTGCGTGGTTTCCGCCCCGGCGCTAAAGAACACCATGTTCGTCTGAGCAGGATTTCTGTCAACCGCAAGCTCCGCAAACTGCGATAAGCCCTCGGCCAAGATCTCGGCATGCTGGTGGTCCTGGGCCAGTCGTTCGACATTGTTTTCCAGGGCGTACAGCCCAGCAGCAGCGAGAATCCCCGCCTGGCGCATGCCGCCGCCGGCCATTTTCCGCCACTTCCTGGCCTCCTCAATAAACGCCCGGTTGCCCGCCAGCAATGAGCCGACCGGCGCCCCCAGCCCTTTCGAGAGACAGAGGGAAACCGAATGGAAATGGCGGGTGATCTCCCGAGCCGCCACCCCCTGCTTGACGGCTGCATTCATAAGCCTTGCCCCGTCGAGGTGCAGGCGAAGGTTCTTGCTTTTGGCAAAGGCGGCAGCCTCGGCCAGATACGGGAGCGGCAAAACCTTGCCGTTCTGGGTGTTTTCCAGGCAGAGGAGGCGGGTCCTGGCAAAATGGATATCGTCCGGTTTGATTTTTTCCTCGACCTTGGCAAGAGACAGGGTGGAATCTGCCTCGAATTCGATAGGTTGCGGCTGGACGCTGCCCAACACGGCGGCACCGCCACCTTCATAGCGGTAGGTGTGGGCTCCTTGGCCGACGATATACTCGTCACCCCGACCGCAGTGCGACAGGATACCGATGAGGTTGGCCTGGGTACCGCTGGCGGTAAAAATCGTCGTCTCAAAGCCGAGGAGTTCGGCGGCAAAGGCCTCCAGGTGGTTGACGGTCGGGTCGTCGCGGTAGACATCGTCGCCGACTTCGGCGCTGGCCATGGCACGGCGCATGGCTTCGCAAGGTTTGGTGACGGTATCGCTACGTAGGTCTATTGGTGGCATGACTTCCTCCGGTTGTTTCTTAAGCAAAAAAGTATTACAAACTACGATACAATTGGCGATGTGGCGTAGGTTTTAATGATATGTGACAGCACGGTACAGGAGAAGGGATAAAAAAGCGATGGGAAAAAATGACGGTTTAAGCGATGCCCAGAAAGCCATTTTGGCCGAGGCGCAATACCCTCTGAGCACCTTGTCGGAGGAGGAAGTGGTAGCAATTGCCGGTGGGGAGATTGCTGTGGCGGCGGTGTCTGACGGGCAGCTCGAAGAATTTTTGCAGGTTGCCAACCTCCTGTATCGGGGCGGTGAAACATTGATCTCCGATGCCCTGTATGATTTCACTTTTTTGGCCGAACTTGAAAAACGCCGGCCCGACCATCCCTTCCTTCATATGGTTGAGCCCGAAGTACTGATCGAGGCCAAGACCGTTGAGCTGCCGGTGCGCATGCTCTCCACCGAAAAGGCCTATGACTTTTCTGCCATCGTCAACTGGGCCAAGCGGATCGAGAAGGCTGCTGCGGAGTGTGGTCGCGATTTTGTCGGCCTGATCTTTCGGGTTATGCCGAAACTTGACGGCTATGCCGCGTACGATGACGGGCAAACACTTTATACCCGTGGCGACGGCAGGCGGGGGACGGACATCACCCGAGTTTTCGAGCGTGGCCTGCAGGTGGCAACAGGTGGGCGCCGCGGTCTCGGGGCAGGGGAGGTTGTTGTCAGCCGCAGTTATTTCCGTGACCATTTGGCTTCAATCTTTGATAACTCTCGAAACTTTCAGGCGAGCCTCATAAAAGAAAAGGAACTTGAAGCCCCGGCGCTTCTGGCGATATCTTCCGGGCAGGCGGTCTTCTTTCCTTTCTGTCTCCTGCCCTGCTGGGAGGGGGCGTGGTCCGCCTTGGCTGCAGGTTTTGAGGGTATTGTCGATCGTTTGTGGAGGGAGGTCGATTACGATATTGACGGCATTGTCATTGAGATATCCGATGCGATGTTACGCGACCATCTCGGAGCGACCAGACACCATCACCGCTGGCAGATTGCCTACAAGAAAAACACCGAAACCGCCGAGGTCAAGGTTCTGCGGGTTATTCCCCAGACCTCCCGCTCCGGACGGGTCAATCCGGTGGCCGAGGTCGAACCGACGCGGCTGAGCGGTGCTCTGATCCAGCGGGCGACGGCGCACCATTATAATATGGTGCGGGAGAAGGGAGTGGGGCCGGGGGCTATTATCCGCCTGTCACGCAGCGGCGAGGTGATTCCGAAGATCGAAGAGGTGCTGAGCCCAGTTGCCCCGGAGCTGCCCGACGCCTGCCCCAGTTGCGGCTCGCCGCTGGTCTGGGAAAGTGATTTCCTTCTGTGTATTAACAATATGAACTGCCCGGCGCAGATCACCCATGCCGTCGAACATTTTTTCAAGGTACTCGGCAATATCGACGGCTTCGGTCCGTCTTCGGTCAGGAAGCTTTTCGACGGCGGCAAAGCCTCCATTCCAGTGATCTACACGCTCAGGGAAGAGGACTTCGTCGGCCTCGGTTTCGGGCCGAAACAGGCGGAGAATATGGTGGCTCAGCTGCAACGCAGTCTTGTGCTGCCGATTGAGGACTGGCGCTTTCTCGCCGCCTTCGGCATGTACCGCATGGGCATGGGCAACTGTGAAAAACTGCTGGCAGCCCATCCCTTGCAACGGGTCTTTTCTCTGAGTCGAGAGGAAATCATCGCCATCAAGGGTTTCAGCGAAAAAACCGCTGAAGAGATGCTGACCGGGATGAAGGCTACGGCTGCGCTGTTCGATGCCCTGTACGGCCTGGGCTTTAATCTCATTGCCACCCCAATCGAAATGGTTGGTGAGCTGCCTGGAGAGGGACCTCTGTCCGGTAAACTCATGGTCTTTACCGGTTCGATGCAGACCGGCAGTCGGGAGGACATGAAAAAACAGGCCAAGGCCCTCGGGGCAAAGATCGGCGAGAGCATCACCGGCAAGACCGATCTCCTGGTCTGCGGCGAAAAGGTCGGTGCCACCAAGCTGAACAAGGCTGAGAGTCTCGGGGTGCGGATCGTTAGCGAAGCCGAATATCTGGCGATGCTACCGTAAATGGGTAAAAAACGGCACCGGAAAAACCTTCGCCGGTGCCGTATCAAGTAAGTTATGACAACTTATTTCGGTGGTTCCAGGAGCTTACCGGCCTTGGCGATATTCTCGTGCGGAACCTCGTCGATAAAGATTAAAACTGCTTCCGGTGGCTTGTTGGCCTCTCTGCTGATGACCTCGGTGACACCCTTGCTGATCTTCTGCTTTTGTTCCTTGGTGAGGGTTCCGGCAACCCGGATATTGACGTATGGCATGATGACTCCTTGGATACTTATCCCGTTTAACGGGGGTTGGATTGCTAACTCATTGTTTAAGACGATGGTTGCCAAAGGCTACCGATCCAAATGTACCTTCTTTTTGCTCGTGAAAAAAGAGGTTATTTTTCGCCCGGCTGCTTTCCTCGCCCGCAGCCTCGCAAGATATGTACCTTTCCTTGTTTAGCCCTGTTCATTGTATACCCCATGGCCTCATCAATGGGCCAGCAGATTGGGGGAAAAGAGGGGGCCGCAATGGGCGCTGGGAGATGGGGCCTGAAAAGTTGAAATATATCTTGACAACCTATCAAAAAAAGACGACCAATGGCAGAGAGTCCATTTTGCAAAAAAGCTACTGATATAATTCGACTATTCTACAATGACATAAGGTTTGGAATGTCCTTGGAACAGAAACCTCCGAGCTGTTCCATTGGTTACAGAACAATCCAAAAAATTGCACGATATATAGTATAAAACCCAAAGGTTAAGGATGAAACATGGCCATTTTTCGCTGTAATAAATGTGGTCACCTTCGTGAGGTGACCAATGATTATATTGGCAAGCCCGTTAAATGCCCTCGTTGTTCACAAGTTACGCCTATTTACGACACAGTCGTTTATGTTGAAAAACTTCTGGAAAAATTTCTCGCGCAAAGAAAAGAGCTGAGACTGTTGCAGAGGGAATGCATCACGATAGATGAGGTGTACAATACTGATGAACCCCAAGCATCACTTGGTGAAATTGATCTTTTCAACACAACAGCTTTGACAGAACACCATCAATTTGTTCCAATTATTGATTGGTTCAAGAAAAAGAAAATTCAAATTGGTGTTGACCCAAAACAACTTGATACAACAGGATTCTACGATGAGATTGCCGTTGCCCTTGGTAGTAACTACGACACGTTGAAAGAAGTCAGTGAGAAAATCAAACGAATACAGAAAAAAGGCTATGTTAATCTAAATTTGCCCCTTTCCAAAAAGAGCCAGAAAGAGGTAAGGGAAGTTGTTGAGTTTTGCCAAAATCTTTATGAATATTCTTTTGTTGCCAAATATTTCTATCAAAAAGATGAGAAAATTATTCGTTTAACGCTTCAGACAATTCCGACCATTATTAATTTTTTTAACGGGATATGGTTTGAGTGGTTTGTCTTTATAAAAACAACAGAATATCTACGTGACAAGAAATGTTCTTTTGCATGTTCACGCAATATAACAGTAACCTTCACAAATGAAGATCTGCATGAATTGGATGTGGTCTTTCTGATGAATAACCGAAGTCCTATTTGCATAGAATGCAAGACTGGAGAATTCCGGCAAGACATCGATAAATACTCAAATTTGCGAAAGCGACTGAATGTTGAGAAATCTCATTTTCTTCTTTGTGTCGTAGGTTTGAGTCAAGAACATGCTCAAGGATTGAGCAGTATGTATGATTTGACGTTCGTAAATGAGAAAAATTTTCTCGATCATATTGGAAAGTTGCTGTAAGAATTTTCCAAATCCTGACCTTGGCTTTCCTATTTAGTAAAATACCGGGACACCGTACTTATTAACTGTCAAGCCAGAATAATTAATAAGGATGTCCCTTCATTTTCCAGTGACAGGAGTGAGTGAGGCAAAAAAACAATATAATTGGTGAGTATAATGGACGAAACGCGATGGAACATGAAACCAAATCAAGCAAAAGCACTGATGCTCGCGAAGCGCCAATTGGCAGAATTTGTATGTGATGCTGTGAACTTGGAGGGAATTAATTTTACCCTCCCTGAAATTCAAACATTATTGGATGGGATTACAGTTGGCGGACATAAGGTAACTGACCAGAATATAGCTCTAAATCAAGCCTATACATGGCGGGTTCTCTTTGAAACGATAGAAAAAAATCAATTTGAGATCACTCGTGAAAATATCTGTGCACTTCATCGAA
>JAABQY010000128.1 GCA_011391225.1 Desulfobulbaceae bacterium
TATCCCGCTGAGCACCTCGGAGTTCGAAACCTTGACCATGGGGGTGATTGCTTTGGCGACCTGCACGGATACTGGTCGTTTTTTCGATGCCATGCACATGTTCACTCTTCTTTTACGCGGCGCGAAGAACAACAACCTGTCCTCCCAGCAATTCATTTTATTGATCTGCCAAAAGATTGCACCGACAGCTCAGGCCCTTCTGTGGCCGATACTTGTAAACGAGATCCTGGCTTCGGGGCAGGCCACGGATCGGAGAGTGTTTGGCGAACTTGCGACCATTGCCGCTGGACTGCCGATTCCCGAGATGAAAGAACGAGGGCCGGAACTCGAGACCATGGATTGCTTTCAGGGAAAGAAAATCGCTGAGGATATTTTTGATCCGGAGTTAAAAAACGCCTTCCCACTCTTCCATTGCCTTTTAGAAACCTCAATGAAAAGAAATATCGGCGCGAGGATTCTGAGCAGTTTTATAGCAAACCCGCTAGACTGGTTGATTGAGGCCGTAGCTCCACTGCTCGAGCTTGAGAGCCCTCAGCACATGAAATTTCTGCAAATATATCTGCTTGCTGCCCAGAACGATTATTTCCCCATTAATCTCCGGGTGGCGGCCGGAACCCTGGTAATCCAACATTTGCCGGAAATTTCCGAGGAGCAGAGGCGTGAGGTTTGGGTCGAAAAAACTATCCAGGCAATCCCCCAAATGCAGGTCGAAGGGACGCGGCAGCTCCTTGTACAGATCATCGAAGAAAAACACATGGTCATCCTTCCAAAATGGCCAAATGCCTGTCGACGGGCGGCTACCGAGGCCTTAAAAAACCTCAAGCACAAACTGATGTAAGAAGGTAAGCAACCTGGAATACACGGAAATGGACAAGAAAATCAATGATATTTTAATCCTGCTCTGCAAGGGAATTTCCAACAGAAAGTTATATTTCCCCGGCCATCCGAAGGTAATCTCCTATGCTGAAACCTTTTGCAGAGAGCTGGCGGCCTTCTTTCTCATGAGCAAAAAGGAGGAATTTTTTGTCGGCATAATTGATGGTCATTTTATTTTCAATGGCAAAAGGCTGTTCGGCCCGACCGTCGTCGGTCGACAACTCATCCAGTTTATGGAAATGCTGCGTTGCGGCGGTGTTTCGTTTAAGAAGGACCTGACTCTTGATGATGTCAGTGCCTTCATGGATTTGACCGACGGGCTGAGAACCCCCCTGAACAGCCTCCAGGAGGCAAGAGATTTGTTCAAGCACAAGGGGATCCTGTCCATCACCCTTGCCGGCCACTACAATGATCAACTCATGACGGGTGCACCTGACAGTAAACGGCCATGGGAAGGGCAGGAGACCGGTGGCTTTCTGCAATCGCCAACCCTCATATATCAGGCCCTCTTTGACGTGGTGACACGGGCCTACGGCGACGCGGCTTACAACCGCGAGCTCGATATTGACAGCGCCCGGTCGGTCAGCCAATTTATGTTGCATTTCACACAGCAAAATTTCGCCGATGTCATGCAGTATATCCATTATCCCGATTACGACAGTTACACAATCGGGCATTCGGTGCGCGTTTCGTCCATAGCCGTTTTTCTGGGTATGAAGATGAGCTGGCCGGAGGAAAGCATTCTCGCTATCGGCACCGCTGCTCTTTTACATGATATCGGCAAAAGTAAGATTTTACCGGAGATCCTCTACAAAAAAAGTTCGCTGTCCGATGATGAATTTCGCCTCATTCAGGATCACCCCAAAGTGGGAACGGAGTTGCTCCTTGCCCAGAAGGATGTATCTCCCCTTGATATCGCCGCTGCCTGGGGCCATCACCAGCGTTACGACGGCAGAGGCTATCCACACAAACCCGCCTGGACAGTGCGCAGTCCGCCAATTGCTCTCTTGCAGATCTGTGATGTCTTCGAGGCGCTCACTGCGGTCCGCCCATATAAACAGGCCATGGACCCTCAGCGTGCATTTTCGGTTATGATCGCCGACAAAGGGGCCTTTCACCCGAATTTATTGAGTGCCTTTATCTCTTTGATCGGTATCTATCCCCCCGGAACATACGTCGAGCTTTCCGATGGTCGGATCGGAATGGTGACCGGTGCCGGAAAAATCATTGACAGGCCGCAGTTGCGAATCACCTGCTTGCGAGATGGTACCCATTTAAAGAAAGAGGACCAGTATGATGTCGATCTCGGGACAACAAATCGCACAAGCCTCAGCCTCAAAGTCAAACGACTTCTCCTCAATTACCTGGCTACCGAGCAATAACATACATGTCATCCACCTGATGTTAAAAATGTTGTGAGAATTCCTTGCGAAGGGGTGCAGACCCATGTAAAACAACAAGAGTGTTAAATCGATTCTGAGAGTATCAATCAAGGATAGCTTGGCTGCAGTATTTGCCATGACCATCTGAGACAGTTTACCTCTACATCACATTTTTATTCTATGGATATCAACAGGGAAAAACAGCTTAAAACAATCGCCGAAACCAACCGCCTCCTGCACAACACGGAAAGCAAACGGATGCTGGTCCGTTTTCAGCGGGGTGTCATTGACTTGGAAAACAACCGTTTTGCAATCCTGCAGAACAGCGAATTTGTCGAAAAACTCCTTGAATATCTCTGTACTTATCAAGAAGTCCCTGAAGAGAATATCATCAAGGTTCTTGAAAAAATTGGTTCGTGCGCCTGCAGTGCCGATTCAGCATTGCGGGAGCGCGCTATCTACATCCTCTCCATTTTTACCGAAAAGATCGCGCAGGAAAATTACAGCCCCGAATTTCTCGAAACAGTTGCCCGCCTTTTGGTGAATTGGCTGCAAAATGAGACCGAATACCTCTCCGGTTTTCAATTGATTTGCCGACAACTGCAGACATTGCTTCAGAAAATGCTCCAAATGGGTCTCTGGTACCAAACTGAAAACCTGATAATCATCCTCTCCCAGATCCAGAAAGGGGTTATCAAAAAAAATAATCTCATCCGGCAAATTATAAGCAAGATTCACTCGAACCTGGCGGAAGAGTCCTTGCTTGTAAATCTCGTTGCTGTCTTTCTCGATAAAAAGGAAGACAGACGCGATATAGCTCAATGCCTGCTCCTGCATTTCGGCAGCAAGGCCGCCGCTGTCCTCGTCCAATTTTTGATCGACTGCAAGGATAAGGAGAAACGCTTTGCTCTTATCGAATTTATTCCAACCACCGGCAAGGTTGTTTTGCCGGTTTGTGATTATTGCCTTAAACAGAATCCACCGTGGTACGTGATCAGGAATCTCATCATCATCATCTCACGCCTGGAAGATCCCAAACTCTATGAGATGGTGCGGCCATATCTTACGCATAAAGACAGCCGGGTGCAACTGCAGGTCCTGAACTGCATCACCAAACTGGGTGGAACACAAATACGCGACCGGTTGATAGAGGCTCTCACCTCCATCAACGACGAATTGAAGCAGCAGGTGGTAGTTCAGTTAGCGAATATCGGCGGCAAGGATGTTGGCGATGCCCTTTGCGCCCTTTTAGAAAAACGTGGCGAATTTGCCATTCACATTCGAGACGAGCTGGTTTTGACAATTTGCACGAAAATCAAATTCGCGCCCTCGGGTCAGGCGATCAGAGTCATAAAAGAGCTTCAAACCGAACGTATCCAGCGCTTCGGTGAATTTGACAGAATTGTACAGGCAGCCCAGGACGCACTGGTAAGCATCGAATTAAAAAATTCCGGCAATAAAACACTCGGAGACCTCGAATCTGCGCCATTAGCCGCTGCTTCTGTTGCCGATAGTTTCAGAGTGACTCTTGTAACAGAGGAGGAGCTTGACGACCTATTAAATGGAATTTTACCTGACATTCAAGAGGAATCCGGAGCACTCCCAGCTGTGTCGGCTATATCTAATAAAAATGAAAGCCAGCCGGAGGCTGAAACATCCAAGTCGCCCAGCAAGAAAGATATCATCCAAGAAACGGAAAAGCATCTGACCGACCCGAGCTCCGCCGTTCATTTCAGCATCTGGGCCAAACTCTACGAAGTTCTGACCACCGAGGAATTCTCTACCTTTCATGCCGCCTTGAACATCAAGACATATCTGCCGAATGAGATGATTGTCGCAGATGGTGATTTGGAGGCCCCACTCTTCTTCTTTGACGATGGTTCCGTTACGTTAGTCAGAAACAAGGAGGGCGAAGAGGTTTATCTGAGCGAGATCGGTGCAGGCGAACTGATCGGCAGCGATATATTTCTTTCGGGCGAAGCCTGGAACCTCTCGATGTACGCCAGAGATCTTGTGAGTGCCCGTGTTTTTAACCTGGAGAGTCTTATGAAACTGCGGGTCTATCTTCCAAAACTCGCCGAAAAGATTTTAACCTATTGCTCAGGCCATGACGTCCTTCAAAGCCTTCTTCGAGTTCTTGATCATCCTGATATTGCTGGAACCGAAAGCGTGCAAATAGAAAGGGAGAGCCAGCACAATAAATCGACGGGTGACAACCTCCAGCAGGGCACAATTTTGAAAAAGCTTAAGGGTGGATTGTGCTTCACTTTACCAGTAAAGGCCTCTGAAAAAATCAATCCGCTACTGCAAAACCAGCTTCGCCTTAGGGTCCGGCTATCATCTGGAAAAGTTAATTTTCTGTCCGCGACGATTGTTGGAATCATGCGATTTGTGACCACGCCCACAAAATCCATCGCCTTTGTCTCCTTTGCTCAGCCCTTACTCGATGCCCGATACGTGTGTGAGAATATCGAATTCCCGAAACCGGAGTAAGCTCCTAGCCCTCCCCGCAACGAGACAATCATCCCCGCGCCATCACCCACCGCACAAAATGAACATTGTTTACCACGACAAGGCAATAGTCATCATCGATAAACCAGGAGGTTTGCTGGCCGTCCCCGGTCGTGGTCCGGAGAAAGAGGATTGTGCTGCAGCCAGGCTTCGTGCCCTCTTCCCCACCATGATAGCTCAACCGGCTGTCCATCGGCTGGATCTGTACACCTCCGGACTGATGGTCTATGCCCTGACCGCCGCGGCGCATCGCGCACTTTCCCGCTCGTTTGCCGGGCGCCAGGTGAATAAAGGCTATACGGCTGTGGTGCAAGGGTTGTTGACAGAAAACAGCGGAGAGATTCGCCTCCCCTTCCGCCTCGATCCGAACAACCGCCCTTTACAGATTTACGATGCGGACCAAGGCAAGATGGGCATCACCCTTTGGCAAAAAATCGCCGTGCAGGGGCCAAACACCCGCATCGCCTTCACCCCTCTCACCGGACGCACCCATCAACTTCGGGTCCATGCCGCTCATCCCTTGGGCCTTGCCGCGCCCATTGTCGGCGACAGCCTCTATGGCACAGGCCGGGAAGGTGAGAGGATGTACCTCCATGCCACATTTTTGCGCTTCTGCCACCCTGACACCAATAAACCCGTCGAATTTTATTCCGAACCGCCTTTCTGATTGGCGTTTGCAGTCAAGCTAATTGCTTTTTTTGATACTCCGTCGCATAGCCTCGTCGTACTGCAAATCGTCCTTGTGATATCCGGCCAGACTGTAAAGGGCATCTGTACTTGACGGGTCTATCGCCAACACCTCTTTATGGGTGTGTTTTGCCCCGAAAACATCCCCTCCTCTTTAATAGCACTGAAGAGCTATTCCTCGGCAGGAGCATTTGCTGCTCGGCGCGTACGAAAATACTCAAGAACAACGGGAATGGTCGACACTGTGATGATAGTGAGAATAACCAGCTCGAAATGCTGTTTTATAAAGGGGATGTTGCCGAAAAAATACCCGGCAAAAACGCAGATAAAAACCCAGCCGGTTCCTCCCAAGATACTAAACGGGAAGAAAATACGCCAGCGCATTTCCGCCATACCGGCCACGAAGGGTACAAACGTTCGCAGAAAGGGCATGAAGCGACACAGGGTGACGGCTTTAGGCCCATATTTTTCATAAAAGTCTTGCGCTTTCTTAAGATTTTTCTTGTTGAAAAAACGGCCATCCTTACCGGAAAAAGCCTTGTGGCCAAACCAGATGCCCATAAGACGGTTAAAATTATCCCCTAGAATTGCGGCAACCGGGAAAAGCGTCAGGACGATACTCAAATCCATCGCCCCCGTCGCACAAAGGGCGCCGATGGCAAAGAGCATTGAATCGCCAGGGAGAAAGGGGGCTACCACCAACCCAACCTCGCAGAAAATGATCAGGGCGATGATGCCATAAACCAACATACCGTAGCTTTCCACAAGAGTGGTTAGATGCTGATTGATATGAATTGTAAAATCAAATATTTGGGCAATAAATTCCATGGTTGTCCGAAAGAGGAGTAAGGGGAAAATTCTGTTAAAGAAACACGAGGCGGAGGGATAGAGTGCAAAAAATTCAGTTGCTTGTAGGGGAGGACTTTATTGAAAAGGCCCTTCCAGTTGAGAACCATCGGGTTTTACCACCCGTCATTCCGACAAACGAAATTCTTTACCCTTTTAGGCCGAATTCCGCAATTCATTTGTGCCAAGATATTTTGCAACTGCCGCTAAAAACCGATGGCGCTGGCAACAACACGGTTGCGGCCATTTTCCTTAGCGAGATAGAGATTCTTATCGGCGGCGGCCACAAAGGTTTCCGGCGTAAGAGTGTCGTCAATGAGAGTGGTCACAAGCCCTATACTGACCGTAACGTATTCGGCGACCTGCGAGTAATGGTGGGGAATGTTCAGTTCGACAACTTTCTGCAAAGCCCGCTCAGTTACACCCTTTGCCGCAAATGCATCGGTTTCCGGCAGCATCATGACAAACTCCTCGCCACCGTAACGGGCGATGAGGTCGGCAGGCCGCATGAGCGCGCTGTCCAGGGCCTTGGCGATTTTCTGCAAGGTGCGATCACCCATGGCATGGCCATAGTGGTCATTAAAAGGTTTAAAGAAATCGACATCAACCATAGCCAGTGAAAAAGGCGTAATGCTACGGGCGGATCTGGTCCATTCCCTTTTGAAATATTCTTCGAAGCGGCGGCGATTGGAAATTTCCGTCAGGCCGTCGAGATACGCCAATTGATCAAGCAGTTTGTACTGATGAACAATACGCAGGTGGTTGTGGACACGGATTTTAACAATGGGGGGAGAAAAAGGCTTGGTGATATAATCAACCGCCCCGAGTTTCAGTCCATGCTCTTCATCGATAACAGAGTCGAGGGCAGTAACAAAAATGACCGGGATGTTTTTGGTTCTGTCGCTGTTTTTCAAACGCTTGACGACCTCATATCCACCCATATCCGGCATAACCACATCAAGAAGGATGAGATCCGGCGGCGAATCACCGAAGGCGTGCTGCAGGGCCTGCTCACCGTCTCTTGCCAGCACCGGCGAATAATCGTCCTTGAGAAGATCGGCCAGAACCTTGAGATTCATTTTTTCATCATCAACAATGAGTATTCGCGGCTTACCTTTTTGCTCCATCTTCATTCCCCACTTTTCTGCCGAAGCATGTCCAGTATGCCTTTGACTATTTCCACCGCACTTTCATACTCAATGTCTTCAATCAGGTCGGCAAGCTCCCGTAACTGTTTGTCAAAGCCGGTACCGACAAGCAGCTCTTCTACCACAGCAAACTGTTCTTCCGACGCAAGTTCACCCCTCTGCAAGTGAACGATGAGAAGGCAGAGAGAATCTTCGACCTCTTCAACCCTCACTCTTCTTGTAGGCGCATCAGGTTGTTCTGCCAGACGTTCAGTTTCCCGAACAGGCAGCGCCGACAGGGAGGAAAGGATATCGTCGAGGGCGTGGATAAAGGTGGTAAGATGCTGCACTGCTGCCTCGCGCTGATCGTTTCTTAGGGCATTTTCCAACGATTCTGCGGCCCGCATCATTGTAAAAGAGCCTATATAGCCGGAAACGCCCTTAATTGTATGGGCCTTTCTCTCAATCTCCGACCACTGACCGGCAACCGATAATTCCCGCAGCTCGGTCGGCAGGGAGCCGAAATTCTTTTTGAAATCGTAGAGCATTTTCACAAAAAGATCAGTTTTGTTATTGAGGATCTTCAGCGCCTCGTCCTGGTCGATCCCGGGGAGATGCGGCAGGCCCAAGCTACCGGTCGACCTTGCTGCGGCTGCCGATTCAGGAGTAAAAAGTTTATTCGTCGGGATTTTTGCCCGTAACCATTTCTTCAGGGC
>JAABQY010000129.1 GCA_011391225.1 Desulfobulbaceae bacterium
GAAACCTCCTTGACCGACCAGAACGATTTGACACAACCAGAAGCGTGGATTAATATAGCTATACTCATCCACATTATGGAGGCAAAAAATGAGAACTATCCAGATGACTCTTGATGATAACCTTGTAAAAGCCGTCGACCGAGTTTCAAAAGAACTTCATACGAGTCGTTCCGCTTTTACCCGAAAAGCCCTTCAAGACGCACTTACCCGCCACAACCTTGAACAGCTTGAGCGAAAACACCGCTCGGGCTATGAACAACAACCAGTTGCCGCCAACGAATTCTCGGTTTGGGAAATTGAGCAGGCTTGGGGTGAAGAATGAAACACGGAGAAATTCGTTGGTACAAATTCCTGCCTCCAGACAAAAAAAGGCCTGTTCTTATCCTGACACGAGATTCCGTTTTAGAGTATCTTGGCGAGGTAACCATCGCTCCGATCACCACCACGGTGCGCAACATTCCCTCCGAGGTATTTCTCAGCAAAGCCGACGGCATGCCCCAGGAATGTGCGGTCAATTGTGACCATTTGCAGACTATCTCGAAAGGTAAAATCGGGGCCTTGATCACCTCCCTGCCTCATACAAAGATGGTTGAGGTCGGCCGTGCAATCCGTTTTGCTCTCAATATCTAAAAGGCGGGCTGGCGCCCGCTATCCGCTCATCGACCTTCTCTTCTTTTGATTGCCTGCAGGACATAGGGATAGATATTGCTGCTGATTATTTTATATCCGGCGGCATTGGGATGAATACCATCAGCCTGATTGAGCTCACCCTGCATTGCAACACCATCAAGAAAAAACGGCATGAACACTGCCCCGCTTTCCTCGGCCAGGCGCGGGTAAAGGGCGTTGAACTTGGCAACATAGATCGGCCCGAGATTGCGCACCATCTTCATCCCCGCCAGGACAACCACAACATCTCGGTCTTTCAGGGTTTTCAGGATCTCCCGGATATTATTTTCAGCTACCTGCGGGTCGATACCACGCAGCCCGTCGTTGGCACCGGTTTCAAGAATGACGATATCCGGCTTGAGAGTAAGAATCCATTCGAGACGGGACAGGGTGCCGCTGCTGGTCTCGGCACTGACCCCGGCATTGATGACCCGGTATTGGTGACCGTCCGCCTGCAGTTTTTTCTCAAGAAGCGCCGGATAGCCTTCCTCTTCAGCAATTCCGAAGCCCGCAGTCAAGCTGTCGCCGACCGCGACGATGGTTTTCATCGACCCTTTCACTCCTTGTCCCGGCGCTAGCTTCGGCTGGTCGTTTTTGCAACCACAGAACGTTAAACTCATCATGAGTAATATCAAACAAAAAGTCTTCACTGTTATTCCCTCACAAACCTGAATACCCATTTATAGCATCTCCCGCAGAAAGCGTCCCGGCTTTTTGCGGATAATGGCCACCGAACTGAGTAAGCCCAGAACCACGACCAGGCCTGCCGTACCCGCCACCAGCACAAGACCTGCAATCGGGTACGGTTGATACTGAATGTCCAGGAGATATCGACAAAGCCCCCAGCTGCCAAGCTCGGCGATGACGGCGGCGGCGCCGCCACTCAAAAGGGCAAGGAGCAGGTTTTCTAAGAAAAAGACCCTGAGCACAAAGAAGGTGTCTGCTCCAAGTATTTTATAATGCACCGCTTCCTCCATCCTCGCCATCCGAGTCGCAAGAATCGAACTGACGAGGATCAAGCCACCGGCAAGAATGGAGAAAGAGGCGAAAAAGGTGATCATGATCGACAGCTTTTCCATCAATTTGCCAAGCTCAACTGCAGATTCCCCGACATTGATCGGGCTGATGTTCGGGTAGCTGTTGACGATCTTATTCTCCAACTGCGCCACTTCATCTTTTGCCACCTGCAGGGCAGCAAAAGAGGTCTGCGGCGCGGCGCGAAGATATTTTTCCGGGAAAACAAAATAGAAAAAGGGATAGAGCATCGATTTAGTGCGGCTACGGATCGAGGTGACCTCGGCACGAAGCGGCACGCCCTGAATATTGAAATCAAGGACATCACCGATCTTGAAGTCGCCCATTTCAACCACGGTATCAAGAAGCGAGACCGGCGGCAGGGCAAGGGCGGACCTGTTACGTTCACCGAAAAGGCCCGCACCCTCCAGCAGAATCTCGTCGGGTGACAGGGTCTCGCGATAGGTAAGGCTGAACTCCCGCGCCAGGCTGTCGCCGCGCTTTTTCAACTCGGCCTCGCGGTTGATTTTCGTGTCGTTTATCGACTGCAGCCTGGCACGGACCACCGGAAAAAGCTCGACCTGACCACCAACCAGCTGGACGAAGCCCTGTTGCTGGTCTTTTTGGATATCAAGGAAGAAGAGATTCGGCGCATCGACAGGATAAGAATCGATATAGGTCGCCCGAAGATTCTCTTCAACCAGATAGATGGAGAAGAGAACGGCCAGGGCCGAGGCCAGGGTCACGACAACCGACCGGCTGGCATTGCCAGGCCGCAGCAGACTGCGCACCGCCTGCCGCAGAGAAAGTGTACGAAAGGTGCAGCGGGCCAGGAGTTTTAAAAGGCCGCCGATCAAGAGCGCAATAAGAACCACCAAACCGAAAACACCGCCCATGAAGTACAGCCCGGTGCGCACATCATCAAGTTGCCGGATCACCAGCCCCAGAAGGAGGAGCAGGCCGCAGGCAAGAAGTATTCGCGTGGCTTTCCGTTTCAAGCCTGGCCGGATCTCCTTTCGGAAAATAGCCACCGGCTTGATATCCTCTATGCCGCTGAGCGGTAAAAAAGTAAAAAAAGTAACCACGATGAGCCCCAGCCCCATGCCTTCCAGGACATCCCACAGCGAGGCGCCGAGAACAATATTTTCCGGCAGGAAACCCGCCAGAAGTCCGGAAAAACTCTGTTTGAGAAGAAGCCCGGCAAGGATCCCCAGACCACAGCCGATGGTGCTGAGAAGCAGTACCATCAGCAGATAGTGGCGCAGCAAAAACCAACCGGACCCGCCGAGGGCGCGGATAATGGCAAAGCTTTTGACCTTTCGTCGCAGCAGCGCCGCAAGAGAACTCTGCATCCCGATACCAGCCAGTAGCAAGGTAAAGACGGAGATGAGCGACAAAAAGAACAGCAGGTTGTCGAAGAACTTCTTGACCCGCGAACCGGCATTGGCGGAGGTGGTGACCCGCTCCTGCCCGGCATCGGCCTTGGCCGTAAGGCGCGCGACAATTGCCTCCTGCTGGCCGAGGTCGGCAAGTTTCAGCAGGGTCTGGTAGGTGGTCCGGCTGCCTTTGCCTACCAGATCCATGGCCGCAAGGTCTACGGTCGAGACGAGAATGCGCGGGCCGAAGTTGAAAAAATCGACGGGCCGGAGCGATTCCCGACTGACCACATCGACGATTTCAAGCGTGGCCTCACCGAGCAGCAAAGAATCGCCGACGGCAAGGCCCAACCGCTCAAGAAGGGCCGCAGCAACGATGGCTTTACCGGGACCAAGGACACTTGAAAACTCCCGGTTGGAACGCAGTTCCACCCGGCCATACAGAGGATAGCCGCTGTCCACCGCCAGGATATTGCTGAAAAGGGAATCGTCACCGTCGGCTGTTCTCGCAACCGAATAGAATTCCCTGGTGCTGACCGCAACAATGCCCGGATCCCGGCGCAACGCAGCAAGCTCCGCAGCCAATGGTGGAGAAAAGTCGGCATGCGAGTGAATGATGACATCGCCGCCATGCAGGCTCCTGGCGTCGCCGGAAATGACACCACGAACATCGCGGCGAAAGCTGTTGATGGCGACGATGCTCACGAGAGAAAGAACGACGCAGAGGATAAAAATCACCGCCTGGCCCCGGCTATGGGCAATTTCCCGCAGCAAAAAACGAAAGTTCATAGCTTTACCCGATTGTCATCGGTAATTCTTCCGTCATGCAGGCGGATTTCCCGGTCAGCACGGGACGCCAGGGCCTGGCTGTGGGTCGCTATGACCAGAGTCGTCCGCCGATCATCATGGAGATCGAGGAGCAGCCTGATAATTCCTTCGCTGTTACTGGAATCGAGATTGCCGGTTGGCTCATCGGCAAAAATGATCTCCGGCCTATTGATTAAGGCTCGGCAGATCGCCACCCGCTGCTGCTCGCCCCCGGAAAGTTGCTCAGGAAAATTCTTGCGGCGCGGCAGAAGGCCTACCTGGTCGAGAAGCTTCTCGGCCTTTTCACGGGCCTGCGGGTCCTTTTTTATTTCCGCCGGAAACATGATGTTTTCCAGAGCATTAAGGGAGGGAATCAGGTGAAAGGCCTGAAAGACAAAACCGGTTAAACCGTTGCGCAGAGGCGCCAGCTGATCCTCGGTGAGGCCGGTGATATCGCGCCCGGCAATGGTGATTCTGCCGCTGCTCGGCAGATCAAGGCCTGCAAGAATACTGAGGAGTGTCGTTTTTCCGCTGCCGCTGTTACCGGCAATGACAACAAACTCTCCCTTGCCGATGGCCAGGGAGACATCATTGATGATATCAATTTTCTGCCCGCCGAGATAATAGTGCTTACACAGCCCGTCGGCTGCCAAAATGGTATCGACCATGAATGCCTCTTGTTATTGCTATTGAGTGCTGGTTTTGGATGCTACTAGGCTATGGTAAACATTCCTGCTAAATATTCGAGCAATTGATTGTGTTTTTCGGCCCACTCGCATCGCCTTGCAAACGTGGGTCGGCCCTCGTTTTTCCGTGAAGCTCCGGCAAATATTGTTTATGCTTCAAGAAAAGAAACTCAGAACACTGCATTTTGTAGGGTTCTGAGACTCTGGAATGCCCTTGGTGAAACAGTCAAACGGAGGAATATGCGTAGAAATACAGTTGCTATAGGCGACAAAATTTTTAATTCTAAGTAAGGGTGTTGACACTTTCCAAGCGTTTTCCGGCAAAAGCTCAGCCATGTGCTGTTGGTGTGGATGCCGCTGCTGCTCGGCTCCTGCCGCCTGCTGTTGACTTTTCGTGCCGGACTTTGGAACATCGGAGTGGAAGGTCAGGTGATCCTCGGCGCCTTTGCCGCAACTGCCATTTTCCGCCAGGGAACAATCGCCGATCTCGCATGGCTAGGATCTAGACAACCGCGCCCGAATCTTTGCCCGGTCGACCCGCCACCCGGCCGTTGGTGACGATCAATCCGACCGTGACCAGGATGATTGCCGTAACAAGATGTCCGGTCACCGGTTCGCCAAGCATGACTACCCCGAGGGACACCCCGGAAACAGGCATGATAAAAACAAAGGAATGGAGGGCGGTTGCCCCGTATTTGGAGATCAGGGTGTTCCAGGCGACAAAGCCGAAGGAGGCGGTAACCAGGGCTTGGTACAACAATGCCTCGACGACCGGGGCATCAAGAGATTTAATCATCTTGTCATCAAAGAAATAGCCGCAGAGGAGAAACACCGGCACCGCCATGGCCATCGGATACAAGGTGATCTGCAAAGGATGGAACCCCCCGATGATTTTTTTTACATATACGGCGTTGCAGGCCCAAACGAGAACCGCCAAAAAAATCAGCATATCACCCTGCAAGGGGCCTCCAGTCATGACAACGCTCTCCAAAAACAACATCGCCACACCGGCAAAACCAAGGACGAGCCCCACCACCTTCTGCAGAGTGATGTTGTCGCCGGGGATATAAAAATGGGCGAGTATCATTACGACAAACGGCAGCACGTTGGAAATGAGGGCGCCATGCGAGGCCATAGTCATGCTCTGACCAAAATTAAACAGGGTGAGCTGGAAAAAGAAAATTACCGCCAGTGGCGCAAGCTGTCGGGCCTGCCGGCGGGTAAGAGCCAGGGGCTTCCCGGTGCAGGTAGCCCACAGGGAAATGACAACGGCGGCGATACCAAAGCGCAGGCCGGCTGTTGTAAAAACTCCGAGCCCGGTCAGGCTTATCTTTACCGCCACTGTATTGGCACCGAACAGAATGCACAAAAACATGGTGTATAAAGATGCGCCAAGGGGAAGCCCGCCGCCAGTTGCCGCCGAGCTTACAATTTTGCTGTCTGTCTTCAACCAATTGCCTTTCACGCAGAGAGGGGAAACTCGCCGGCAGCGGCGATAATGTAAAAAAACCCGGTGGCCCTTTTTCTGCCGCAGGGTACACCATAACAGCTCAGTTTGACATATGTTTGTTATCTGTTCATAAATCTCAACTTCTAACGAGGCCCACGATGAAGCACACAATTATCAGTACATCTCTTTGTTTATTATCGATTTTATATTGTAATACCGCGGTTTTTTCCGAACCCCTTGCAACGGTTTTTGTCTCCATTCTGCCGCAAAAATTTTTTATGCAGCAGATCTGCAAGAACAGCGTCAATATTGAGGTAATGGTTGCACCCGGGGCAAGCCCGCACACCTATGAACCAAAGCCCTCACAAATGAAAAAACTCGCCGCGAGCCGAGCCTATTTTGCCATCGGCATGCCTTTTGAAATCACCTGGCTTGATAAATTCATCGGCGTCAATCCGAATTTGAAAATTGTCAAGACCGATGACGGGATCGAAAAAATCGCTATGGTGGAACATACTGAAAGAGAGGCTCACCCGCAAGCCGTTAAAGAGACTGGAAAATCCGCCCATTTTGAAGCGGAGCATGAACACGGCGGGCTAGATCCCCACATCTGGTTGTCGCCTGTTCTCGTCAAGAAACAGGCGGAAATGATGGAAGATGCACTGGCTAAACTCTTCCCGAACAAGGCCGCCTTCTTCCAGGAGAATCTGACAGCATTTACCAAGGAAATTGACGCGCTAGATGCCGATTTGCGGGCTCTGTTGCAGGGCAAGCAAGGCCTGCGATTCATGGTTTTCCACCCGTCGTGGGGCTATTTTGCCAAAGATTATGGCATTGAACAGGTGGCTGTGGAGATAGAGGGCAAAGAACCGAAACCGAGTCAACTGGGAAAACTGATTCAGCTCGCCAAGGCCGAGAATATTCATGTCATCTTCGCCCAACCCCAGTTTTCCACAAAAAGCGCCAAACTCCTGGCCGGTGAAATCTCCGGGGAGGTAGTTTTGATCGACCCACTGGCGGAAAACTGGTTCGAGAATATGCGCCGGGTTGCCGAAAAACTGCGGTTGACGGTGAAATAGGACGCACTCTCGTCACCTTTTACCCCCCTTTCGTAACCACCAAACCAACAACAAGCACATTCCCTCTTGTTCTGTGATGATTTTTTGTTCATACTGGAAAAAGATATTTCCAGGAGGGAGAAGGCTTTTTATGAGCAGGAAAATTTCAATATCGGCACAATCCATCGCGCTGCTCTGCATCTTTGGTTTTTTGCTTGGACGGCTGCTCCTCGGCTGTGACCGCGAAGCACCTCCGAAAAACCTGCAGCTAGGTGATTCTGCTCCAGATTTTGCCGCCAAGGATATGGACGGCAATGTCATAGTTCTGTCGAACCTGCGTGGGGGACCGGTGATTCTCCGGTTTTTTGAGACCAATTGCCGATTCTGCAAGGCAGACACCCCGGCCTTCACTGAGTTCTATAAAAAACATCAGGACAAGGGGTTGAAAATTCTTTACATCGGCAGTTTTTATGAAAACGATAAATCGTTGCGAGCCTTCGCCAAGGAGTTGGGTACGATCTTTCCGATACTTCTTGACAATACCGCGAAATTTGCCGATTTATATGGCATCCGCGCTTATCCCCAGACGCTCTTCCTCAGCCCCGACCATAAAATCCTGGCGGCTCTTCTCGGCGGGGTCGGCGAGGCGGAATTGTCGGAAATATTAGGAAAATATCTCTAACACCAGGTTTCTGTGAAAATGTAACGGGTAAAAAAATGCAACAACTCTTCCCAATCCTTCTCCTGGCAATTGTATGCCTTGGTCGGCAGGCCACCGCCGAGGACCTCTCCAAGGAGTTTTTTTCCGTAACCGGCGAGACGCGCTGCCCGGTGTGCGGCATGTTTGTCAGCAAATACCCGACTTGGCTCGCTCAGGTGCGATTGTCGGACGGCAAACTCGCTGCCTTTGACGGAGTCAAAGACCTGGTGGCTTATACTTTTGCGCCCGAGAATTTCGGCGCATCCAAAGGTGTGATGGTCAAAGACGTCGGAGTGAAAGACTCTTATAGCATGGCATGGCGGGGATGAAATGACTATTATGCGCCCTGCTTCAAGAGCTCTCCTCCTCCTCGGCGCCCTGC
>JAABQY010000130.1 GCA_011391225.1 Desulfobulbaceae bacterium
CTACGCCCGGAAAAATGGGGTGATGCTGCTCGGCCCCGGCAGCCTCGGTTTAATCAGCCCCGGCAAGGCGGTCATCGGCTGGCTGGGTGGCAGTGTCGACTGGGCCGGCAACCTTTTCCAGCCCGGCCCGATCGGAGTGATCTCCCGCAGTGGCGGACAGTCCGGGACGGTGCCCTGGGCTCTGAAGGTGGCAGGTCTCGGCATCAGTACGGCGATGCATATCGGCACCGAGCCGGTTCTTGGCCTGACTATGGCCGATGTTTTGAAAATGTTTGAGAAGGACGAGCAGACCAAGGCCGTCGCCATCTTCGGTGAGATTGGCGGGACCATGGAGGAAGAGGCCGCCGAGGCGGTGGCCAACAAGGAGTTTACCAAACCGCTGGTGGTATTCATCGCCGGGGCATGGGCGCCGGAAGGAATGCGCTTCTCCCACGCCAGCAGCATCGTCGAAAAAGGGCGCGGTACCGCCAAGGGCAAAATGAAGGCACTGACCGAGGCGGGGGCGTACGTGGTAGACAGCCCCGAGGATATCGCCCCTAAAATCAAGGAACTTACCGGACTTTAATTCAAAGACAAAGGAGAAAACACCATGGCAGTAATGAGATCCGTATTCTACGTCCCCAGCAACCAAGAAAAGATGATGGGCAAGGCTTCGACCATCGCCGCCGACGTCGTCACCCTCGACCTGGAAGACTCCGTACCACCGGCGGAAAAGGCCAAGGGACGGGAGATGATCCAGAAATACCTGAAGACCGAACGGGCCAACCAGGCTGCGCCGTACCTCTACGTGCGCATCAACAACTGGGAAACCGAGATGACCAACGATGACCTCGAGGCCATCGTCCAACCCGGTCTCGACGGCGTCTGCCTTGCCAAGTGCGGCAGCCCGGAGAACGTCAAGCGGCTCGACTGGAAACTCGAGGAACTCGAGCAGCGCCGCGGTATGAAGGTCGGCACAGTGGCCATCCAGCTCTTGATCGAAACCGCCAAGGGTGTGATGAACGCCTATCCTTCGGCCAGCGCCAGCAAGCGTGTCAACTCACTGATCTTCGGGGCGGTCGACTACACCAAGGATATGCGTGTTACTTTGACCTCCGAGGGTGTTGAGCAGCTGTATGCCCGGTACCACACCGCTGTGGCCGCCCGTGCCGCCGGGTGTGTCGCTATCGACTGCCCCTTCGTTGCCTTCAAGGATGAAGAGGGCTTTAAGAGGAGCACCGAGGAAGGACACCAGATGGGCTATGAGGGCCGTATGCTCATCCATCCCGGCCAGATTGAGGCGTCCCACACCATCTACACCCCTTCAGCGACCATCGTCGAGTGGGCCACCGGGGTGAAAAAGGTGTTTGAGGAAGAGGGTATTGCCAAGGGATCAGCAGCGGTAACCTACCTCGGCAAGATGGTCGACACCCCTGTGTATGAAAACGCCATGCAGGTCCTGCGGACCATGGCCGAGATCGTGGCCGCCGAGGCCAAAAACAAGAAATAAGTAAATTTTCAAACAACCGGGAAACCGGGGAACCGGGACTGTCGACCCTGCGGGAGGCAGTCCCGGTGTGCCATCTCACGAAAAGAGGGGGCGAAAAGAGTGATAATTGAGTTGAAGGTTGATGACCGCAGAGATACGGAGGCGACCCTGGCCGGCACGATATGCTCAGGCTGCCCTCTGCCGGCAGAAATGAGATGATGGTAGCCGACATGCGGCCACAAAGTGGTAAGCGTGCGGCCGCATGGATACACATAAAATTGCAGTGGCGATAAGGCCGGAGGAAGAAAGATGATCGGAGAGAATTTCATTCGCAGGATGGAAGAGATAGTCGGCAAGGAATATGTCAGGCATTCGCATGCCGACCGGGAGTTGTACTCCTATGATGCGTCCCTGGTCAACGGCATACCCGGCCTGATCGTCTTTCCCGGCACCACTGAAGAACTGGCTGAGGTGCAGCGGGCGGCCCATGCGGCGAAGATTCCCTCGGTGGCCCGTGGTTTTGCCACCAATCTCTCCGGCGGTGTCATAACCCGTGATGGCGGCCTGGTGGTGGCTCTCGCCCGGTTTAACAAAATTCTCTCCATCAATCCAGAGAGCCGCTACGCCGTGGTGCAGACCGGGGTGACCAACCTCGAGGTGCAGGAAGCGGTAGCTCCTCTCGGGATGTTTTTTCCCCCCGACCCGGCCAGCCAGAAGGTCGCCACCATCGGCGGCACCGTCGGCGAGAACTCCGGCGGACCGCGCTGTCTCAAATACGGGGTGACCTCCAACCATATCCTCGGCATGAAGATGGTCATGGCCAACGGGGAGATCGTTGATATCGCCGGCCCCTCCTTCGACCCGCCGGGCTATGACCTGCGTGGTCTGGTTGTGGGCAGCGAGGGCTGTCTCGGCATGGTCACCGAGGTCACCGTCAAGATTACTCCCAAAACCGAATCGGTCATCACCATGCTGGCCATCTACGACGAAGTTCCCCATGCCGCGAACTCGGTATCGGCAATTGTTCGCGCCGGCATTCTCCCCCTCACCCTGGAGATGATGGACAATACCATCATCAAGGCGGTTGAGAAGGGTGGCCCCTGCGGCTACCCCCAGGACGCCGCGGCGGTCTTGATCATCGAGGTGGAAGGGATGGTCACCGGCCTGAAGGAACAGGCTGACAAGATAGTCGAGATCTGCATGGCTACCAAGTGTCGGGAAGTGCGGGTGGCGAAAAATCAGGCTGAGCGCGACCTGCTGTGGAAGGGGCGGCGTGGCGCCTTCGGGGCGATCTGCAACCTCTCTCCCAACTACCTGGTCAATGACGGCTGTGTTCTCCGCACCCTCCTTCCGGAAGCACTGGAGCGGGTGGTGGCCATTTCGAAAAAGTACGGCTGCCCGGTGGGCAACGTCTTTCACGCCGGAGACGGCAACCTTCACCCCCTGCTGATGTTTGATTCCCGCAACCCCAAGGAGCTCGAGCAGGTACACAAGGCCGGCGTTGAAATCATGGAACTCTGCGCCGAACTCGGTGGGACCATCTCTGGGGAACATGGCGTCGGCCACGAAAAACAGGATGCGATGCACTTTATCTTTTCCGGCAACGATCTCAATACCCAGCAGGCGGTGAAATTGGCCCTTGACCCTGGCAATGTGCTCAACCCCAACAAGATAATACCGCTCCCTGCGGCGGGTAAGGATAAGCTTCCGCTCACCGAGCCGACTATCCTTAAGCGGCTTGGCGGAGCTAAAGCCGCCGGAGTTGCCGAGGCGATCGCCAGCATAAAGGAGGCCAGAAGCGCCAAAAAGCCTTTACGGGTAGTCGGCGGCGGCACCTTCAACGGGATCGGCAACCGTCTCGCCGCTTCGGTTGTGCCCCTTGCCACCGACAAGATGACCGAGTTCATCGAATACGACAGCGATAACCAGTTCATCACCGCCGGTGCCGGAGTGACCCTTGCCGCCCTGCAGGAGAAACTGGCCAGCCACAACCAGTGGCTGCCCGTACGACCACCCTACTTCACCACCGAGTCGACCACCGGCAGTATTGTCGCTCTCGCCGCCGCCGGTCCGGAACGTCAGGCCTACGGTGCTCCGCGGGATATGCTGCTTGGCCTGCAGTACATCGACAGTAGCGGCAACATGGTCACCACCGGCGGCAAGGTGATGAAAAACGTCGCCGGCTACGATATGACCAGGCTGCTCACCGGCTCCCTCGGCTCCCTCGGCTGTATCACCGAAGCGACCTGGAAGGTTTCCACCAAGCCGGAATGCTGCCATATGGTGGGTGCTACCGGCTCTTTGAGCAACTGCAATGCCGCTGCTTTGAAAATTATTATCTCCAATCTCCTGCCGGTTTCAGTGGTCATTGTCCCGCAAGGGGCGGACTGGAAGCTGCTGGTCGGCTTCGAGGGACTGGAAATGGTTGTTCCCAGCCAGATAGAACGCTGCTCGGCGATGATGGTGCTCGCCGGGTTGAAGCCGGCCGGGGAGACGAGCTATCCGCTGCTCACCGGTGGCCACGGGGACCTCTTTACCGGCATCTGGCAGCAGCCTACTGTTCTCCAGGCCGATGTGGTGATTGCCCGGGTGGTCGAGTTGTATGAGGGGCTTGCCAAGATAGCTCAACCCGACAATCTCCTCCTCGATGTGGCCTGTGGCAGGGTGCACGCCGGTTTCACCAAGCTTTCGGCGGCCCAGTGGAAGGAAATAGATACCCTGGCCAGCCGTTGTCAGGGCCATGCTTGCCTGGTCAAGGCCCCGGACACCTTCCGGAATGAGGTCGACCTCTATGGCTCGCCGAGAAGGGAGTGGAAACTCAGCCACCTGATCAAACAGGCGTTGGATCCGGAGCGGATGTTTGCTCCGGGGATACTGCCGGGCAGGGTATAGGCCACGGCAAAAGCGTTCTGAGAGACAACCGATATTTAGGGATACCAACACTTCGAGGTGAGTGACTATGACTGTATTAGAGAATTATGACGCCATTGCTAAATGCAACAAATGTGGATTCTGCCATGTAGCCTGCCCGATCTTCCGGTCAACAGGCCACGAGAGCGGAGTGGCCCGCGGTCGTCTGGCCATGCTGCGAGGGATAATCGAAAAGCGCATCGAATGGAACGAAGAGCTCGAAGACCCACTCTTTACCTGTCTGGGGTGTGAGGCCTGCACCACCAACTGCTTCGGGGCGGTGCCGACCGCCGAACTGGTGCTCGCCGCCCGGGGAGAATATTACGACAAGGTAGGCAAGAAACCCGCCCACCGCCTGCTTTTTGAACATCTTCTCCCCTATCCGAAAAGACTCCATCTTGCCGCCCGGGCTGCCGCCTACGGCAAGAACTCGGGGGCCTCGAAGCTGGCCAACGCCCTTGGCCTGCTGCGCATCTTCGGCCGTGACCTGCCCAAGGCCGAGGGGATCGTCGACAAGCTGCCGACCAGCTCGTTCCGCGGAACGCTCAAGCCCGGCACCTACCCCGGCAAGGGCGAGAAACTGAAGATCGGCTATTTTGTCGGCTGCGGCATCGACGTTATCCAGATCGAAGCCGGCAAGGCAACCTTTGCTGCCCTGCAGGAGCGGGGCAAGTCGGTGACGGTGATCAATAATTGCTGCTGTGGTCTGCCACCCTACAGCTATGGAGATATCGAAAACGCCAAAAAACTGGCCAAGAAGAATCTCGAGACCTTCGAGGGACTCGACGTTGACGTGATTGTCACCGACTGCGCCAGCTGTGCTGCGTTTTTGAAAAAATACCCGAAGGTCTTCAAAGACGATCCGTACTATGAGCGGGCAAAAAGATGTCTGCCCAAAGTCCGCGACGTGGTTGAGTTTCTCTATGCCGACCAGCCTGTCGGCGCAACCGGCCAGGCTCCGGTGGGCACTTACCATGATCCCCACGGTGCCGCTGCCACTGCCCAGAAGGTGAGTTCCGACAAGAAGGTGATTGTCACCTATCACGATCCCTGTCATGCCGTTCGCGGTCAGAAAATCAGGAACGAGCCCAGGGAAATTCTCAAAAAGATCCCCGGAGTTGAATATAAAGAGATGGCCGAGGCCGACTGGTGCTGCGGCGGTGCCGGCTCCTATGCCCTGACCCATTACGAACTCTCCCAGAAAGTTCTCGACCGGAAGATGGACAATGTGAAAAAGACCAACGCCGATCTCCTGGTCACCAGCTGTCCTGGGTGTATGATCCAGCTGGCCTTCGGCATCAAACGCCATGGTCTGAAAACTCGGGTCGTGCACATTTCCGAGATGATCAACTATATGGAGACGAAAAAGTAACGCCGGGCAACGGCGTGTGGCGGTACCCCTTCGCTGCCGCCGGAAATAATTCACAACCACTCATGGTTGCAATCAAAATTAAACCTGACGGGATGGAACAATCATCTTGTAAAATGAGGTTTTTTTGAATACATTGACCTGTTTCTTGTGCGGAGTTCCCGGCGGAAGGGAAGATGTTGCAAAATTCAAATCCAAACTATTGAGGTAAATTGATGAGCGGAAAAATGAAAACGATTGACGGTAACACAGCTGCCTGCCATGTCGCCTATGGCATGAGTGAAGTTGCTACCATCTACCCGATCACTCCGTCCAGCCCGCTGGGCGAGATAGCTGACTCCTGGGCCGTGGCTGGTCGGAAGAATATCTTCAACGAGCTGCTCAGCATCAAACAGATGCAGTCCGAGGCCGGGGCGGCCGGGGCAGTGCACGGTTCGCTGGTCGGTGGGGCGGTTACCACCACTTTCACCGCTTCACAGGGATTGCTGCTGAAGATCCCTAATATGTACAAGATCGCCGGGGAACTTCTTCCCTGCGTCTTCCACGTCACCGCCCGGTCGCTGTCGGCCCATGCCCTGTCGATCTTTGGTGACCATGCCGACGTGATGGCGGCCAGACAGACCGGCTTCGCCATGCTTGCCTCAAGTTCGGTGCAGGAGGTAATGGATCTGGCCTTGGTGGCCCATCTTGCCACCATGGACGCCTCGGTACCTTTCCTCCACTTCTATGACGGCTTCCGCACCTCCCACGAGATCCAGAAGATCGAGGTTATCGATTACGAGGATATGGCCAAGCTGTTCAACTGGGATGCCTACTGGGCCTTCAAAAAACGGGCGATCAACCCGGAACACCCCGATACCAGGGGTACAGCGCAAAATCCCGATATTTATTTCCAAAGTCGCGAGGCGGGCAACAAGTATTATGTGGCTACCCCGGCAGTGGTGACGAAGTGCATGGAAAAGGTCGGTGAATTGACCGGCAGGAAATATCACCTTTTTGATTATATCGGCGACCCTGAAGCAGAGCGGGTGATCGTCTGCATGGGCTCGGGCTGCGAAGCGATCGAAGAAACCGTCAATGCCCTCACCGCCCGCGGCGAAAAAGTTGGGGCAGTCAAGGTTCGTCTTTATCGTCCCTTCGATATCGACGCCTTTATCGCTGCCGTACCCGTTACCGCCAAGGCGGTAACCATCCTCGACCGCACCAAGGAACCCGGTTCGGTCGGTGAGCCGCTCTTTACCGATGTCTGTGCCGCCTATATCGACAAGGAAATCGTCCCGCCCAAGATCTACGGTGGGCGTTATGGCCTCAGCTCGAAAGAGTTCAACCCGGCGATGGTCAAGGCGGTCTACGACAACATGCTGGCGGCGGTACCGAAGAAGCATTTCACCGTCGGTATCAACGACGATGTGACCCATCACTCGCTGCCGGTTGACAACACCTTCCGGGCTGAACCGAAAGGCAATATCCGGGCGAAATTCTGGGGTCTTGGTTCGGACGGGACGGTTGGCGCCAACCAGAGCGCGATCAAGATCATCGGCGACAACACCGAAAAGTACGCCCAGGGGTATTTCGCCTACGACTCGAAGAAGTCGGGCGGGATTACCATCTCGCACCTGCGCTTCGGCAATGTGCCGATCAAATCGACCTACATGATCAATGAGGCCGACTTCATCGCCTGCCACAATCCGACCTACGTCAACATTTATGAGGTCCTCGAGGGGATCCGCGAGGGTGGCACATTCCTGCTCAACTCACCGTGGTCCGCAGAGGAGATGGAGCAGAACCTCCCCGGCGACATGCGCAAGACCCTCCACGACAAGAAGCTCAGGTTCTACAACGTAGACGCCATCAATTTGGCGCAGGATATGGGCCTTGGCGGCAGGATCAATATGATCATGCAGACCTGCTTCTTCCAGTTGGCCAACGTCCTGCCGATCGATGAGGCCATCGCCCTGCTTAAAAAGGACATCAAGAAGACCTTTGGCAAAAAAGGCGACCATATCGTCGAAATGAATATCAATGCCGTTGACAATACCCTGGCGAAGCTGGTTGAGATCAAAGTTCCCGCCTCCTGGGCCAATGCCTCCGGCGGAATCGCACCGAAATCGCCGGCTAACGAGTACGTCGACAAGGTGATGCGACCGGTTCAAGCCCTCAAGGGCGACGAATTGCCGGTGAGTGTGTTCTCCCGGGACGGTGTCTACCCGACTTCGACCGCCCGTTTCGAAAAGCGCGGGGTGGCCGTCAGCGTTCCGGAATGGCTGCCGAACGAATGTATCCAGT
>JAABQY010000131.1 GCA_011391225.1 Desulfobulbaceae bacterium
ATGAACAATATTCTCTAAAGGCTGGGGCAGGAGAAGATCGAGGTGATCGTAGAGCATGTACACATCATACTCACTACTCGTAAGCGGTTGAAAGGGGGTGCCATCCATACCCCAGCCGTTACAAAAGATAATGAGTTTTTCTCTTCCCGCCCTATGCAGCCACGATCCTCTCATGATTTTAGAATGAACTATTTATGAAAACGTTTCATAAAGTCAGCGAGATCGGAAGCAATCGATGCGATGTCGGCGTCCTGCATATCTGCAGTCAGCGACAAGCGGAAACGCGAAGTTCCTTGCGGCACCGTTGGCGGCCGAACCGGAAAAATTAAATATCTCATCTCCTGCATGGCTTCAGCCAAAACCACTGTGAGGGTATCATCGCCAAGCATGACCGGAACAATATTCGTTGACCCTGCGGTGATAAGATTGTTGTCTCTCAGTTTTTGCCGCAAGGTATTGGCCAGGATTTTGAGGGATCCCCTTCGTTCACTATAGGATAGCATTTCCTTGAAAATGAAATGATTCCAGAACAGTACTACTGGCGGCAGGGCTGTGGTGAATATGAGGGAACGGCTGTGGTTGATGAGATATTCCCGAAGCGTCGCCGAACAAAGGAGAAAGGCGCCAACAGAAGCCAAAGCCTTGCCGAAGGTCCCAACCAGGAGATCGATATGTTGCAGCTGACCCTGCTCCTCGGCCATTCCCAGGCCAAGGGTGCCATACAGCCCTATCGCATGTGCCTCGTCCAGATAAAGCATACAATCGAATTGGTCTTTTAAGGCAACAAGTGTGGCAAGCTCGGCGACATCGCCATCCATACTGAAAACCGATTCGCTGACAATTACCACCCGGTCAAATGTCTTGCGGTAACTTTCCAGTAGACCGGCAAGATGGTCATAGTCACAATGGCGGAAACGCTTATGTTCCGCCTTGCAAAGGCGCATACCATCCATAATCGAGGCGTGGTTGAGCTTATCGGATAGGATAAGATCGTTTTTGCCAAGTAACGCCGGCAGTATCCCGATATTGGCATGATAGCCGGAATTAAACAGAAGACAGGCTTCCTTGCCATATGTTCTTCGCAGGGTTTCTTCGAGGTTGTGGGCATTGGGGCTGTCACCGGTAAGAAGGCGGGAAGATGCCGCACCCAGGCCAAAGTTATCGAGGATATTACCCTCGTTCATGGTGGAATAAAATTTTTGCTGTATCTGCTTGTTGCCTGCCACTCCAAGATAGTCGTTGGAGGTCAGGTTAAGCATCTCCCGACCCTTGTAGAAAATCCGACAGCCATTCCGGTCGGAAAGAGGCTTGAGTGTCCGAAGGCGTCCGCTGGCTGCAAGTTGTAAAAGAGAATCCGAATAATAATCTTTCATACCGACACTTCCAGTGCAACAACCCGACAAAGCGCCGCCGTCAGGCTACAGAGATCCGCATCACCAATGATATAAGGCGGCATGACATACACCAACCTTCCAAAAGGTCGTATCCATACCCCGTTTTCGACGAATAATTTCTGAATCCTGGCCATATTAACTGGGCGGTCAAGCTCTACCACGCCAATTGCCCCGAGAACCCTGACATCACTCACTCCGGGGAGATTTCGACAGGGTTCGAGACCTTGTCTGAGTTGACGTTCGATACGAGCGATGTTATTTTTCCAGTCCGATTCGAGAAGGAGCTGGATAGAGCGGACTGCGACACTGCAGGCAAGTGGATTGGCCATAAAAGTTGGTCCATGCATAAAAACCCCTGGCTCACCCTGCGAAATTACATGACCGACCTCTTCTGTTGCCAGTACGGCAGCAAGCGTCATATACCCGCCGGTCAGGGCCTTGCCGAGACAAAGGATGTCGGGAGAAATTCCGGCATGATCACAGCCGAACATTGTGCCGCTTCGGCCAAAGCCGGTAGCAATCTCATCGGCAATCAGCAACACATTGTATTCGTTACAAAGTTTTCGAACACGTCGAAGATATTCAGGATGGTAAAACCGCATGCCGCCGGCACCCTGGACAATAGGTTCGAGAATGACGGCACAAATAGATTGGTGATGCGTTGCCAATAAGCTCTGAAAGGACTGAATGTCGGCATCATCCCACTCATCGGTGAAGCGACATCTCGGCATTTCGGCAAAAAAATATCGCGGCAGGATACCCTGATAGATCTGGTGCATACCACCTTCAGGATCGCATACCGACATGGCATGAAAGGTGTCACCGTGATACCCGGATTTGATGGTCAAAAATCGATTTTTACCGGAAAGTCGTTTGGCATAGGCGTGTTGAATGGCCATTTTCATTGCGACTTCTACCGCCACCGATCCCGAGTCACAAAAGAACACCCGGTTCAGCCCAGCTGGGGCAATATCAATCAGTAACTGCGCCAACAGAATGGCCGGTCGGTGCGTGAGTCCACCGAACATGACGTGGGAAAGACGCCCAGCCTGTTCCTGCAGAGTGCGGGTGAGATGCGGATTGTTGTAGCCGTGAATAACCGACCACCAGGATGCCATGCCGTCAATGAGCTGACGACCATCCCCCAGGCGAATTCTTACCCCTTCGGCCGACTCGACGAAGTACACCTCCAGTGGATTGTCGATGGAGGTGTAGGGGTGCCAGATATGCTCTCGATCAAACTGCAGCAGTCCGGCAATAGTTTTTTTTTTATCCACGCAGTGTTCCTACTCTTTTCCCTTTCCGCCTATGCTCAGATCAAAGCCAAGTGACCGGAACATAGCAATATCTTCGGTGAGACTGTTGCCGATAGTGGTCAAATAGTTCCCGACAATCGAGCCGTTGGCCCCTGAGGTAAAACATCTGTGTTGATCATCACCTAAAAGGTTTCTGCCGCCGGCAAGGCGGATTATCGCCTTGGGGTTGATAAATCTGAACATTGCCAGACAGGTCAGCACTTCACCAACACTGAGAGGTTTAAGGTCGGCAAACGGCGTATCCTTGATGGGAGTCAAGATATTCAGAGGGATGGATAAAATACCCAAATCCCGGAGTTGAAAGGCCAGCTCCAGCCGCTGGGTAAGGCTTTCGCCCATGCCGATAATGCCGCCGGAACAAACCTCCAACCCTATTTCCTGGGCAATTCTGATAGTTATGACCTTTTCATCCCAGGTGTGGGTGCTGCATACCTTTGGAAAGTAACTCCTTGCGGTTTCGAGATTACAATGGTACCTGGTCACGCCCATGTCTTTCAGTCGCAGGGCCTTTTCTTTGGTGAGAAGGCCCATGGATGCGCAAAACGATAACTTGGTTTCTTTTTGCAACTGTTTATAAATGTGGCTGAACTCTTCGAGGTTTTTCTCGGCAACCGTTCTCCCGGCAGTTACCAGGGAAAATCGTTGAACGCCGTGCTGTTCGTTTTCCTTGGCGAGGAAAACAGCTTCTTCTTTGTCAATGGTTTCATAACTGGCAACTCCAACGTCGTAATGGGAAGACTGGGCGCAGAATTTACAATCTTCACTGCATTTCCCTGATTTGGCGTTGACGATGGAACACAGGTCAAGTCGGTTGTTGTGCAGTTTATAGCGCAACTCATCTGCGGCCTGAAGGAGCTCCGCTGTATTGTATTGTTGTACCAATGCCAGAGCTTCATCGAAATCCAGATCCTTGCCAGACAAAACCTGCTGTAAAACTTTCTTAATCATCCCAGAGCTGTTTACCTAGTGGTATTTTAAAATGACAAACTGCTTCGCAGTAATCGGCTAAAACCCAAACCCTTATTGTTCCTTATGGATATATTCGAGACAACCGGCCAAGGAAGAGGGTGAGTCAAACTGTAAGGCGGTGACCTTTGTGCCCTTCGGAGTGATTTTCTTCATCATCCCTTTCAACACGGTCTTGGGACCGACCTCGATGAAGGTATCGACCCCGTCGTTGAGCATAGCCTCAATGATTTCACACCACCGCACGCGTGAACCAATTTGCCTGGCCATCATATCTTTAATTTTCCAAGGATCACTTTCGAGGCCTGCAGAAACATTGAAATACACCGGAATAGTAGGAGCTTTAAAGTCAATATCGGCCATAAATTCGGTGAAATCGGGGATTGCCGCAGCCACCAATGGACTGTGGTTGGCGACGCTGACGTTCAGAGGGATGACCTTGGCACCTTTTGCTTCAGCCAACCGGCTTACTCCATCAAGCCCTTGCAGTGAACCGGAAATGACAATCTGCTCAGGGGTGTTGTGATTGGCGGTGGTTACCACTCCGCCGCCCTGATAATTGTCGATGATTGCATCCAGGGTTCTAATATCAAGACCAAGAACCGCCCGCATGCCTCCGGGATTTTTAATGCCTTCTCGCTCCATAAGAGCCCCGCGCCTACTGACTAGGTGTACAGTGTCCTCGATGCTCAGCACTCCACCGGCACAAAGTGCCGAATACTCGCCCAGGCTGTGTCCCGCCAGGCAGCTTACCGCGATTGTATCTCCGAGTTCTTCCTGAAACCTTTGCCAGCAAATGAGATTTGTGATGGTTATTGCAGGTTGCAGGTTGGTCGCCCTAATCAGTTCATCCATCGGACCTTCGGCGCAAAGAGCCCCAAGGCCTATCTCACAGGCCGCCTCGGCCATTGTCATGAGGGCGGCACTTGCAGTGTTTTCTTTGACAAATTCCTGCCCCATTCCTAAAAACTGTGACCCTTGACCGGGAAACAGAACCGCAATCTTCATTATTTTTGCTCCTTCACTTCCTGATTTCTGACGTCAAAGATATTTAAGACAAGAAACAACCCCGCACCAACACAAATGGCCGAATCGGCAACATTGAATGCCGGCCAGTGGTAACGACCGACATAGAGGTCGAGGAAGTCAATTACCGCCCCGAACCGTACTCTGTCGATGAGGTTACCCGCCGCTCCCCCAGCTATGAGGGCCAGGGCTATTGTGTAGTATTTGTTGACCTTGCGTAATTTCCAATAAGCAATGCTCAGGCCAATCATGGCCAGACTGCCGACCCCGAGGAAAAAATAATGCCGCCACGGTGAGTCGAAGTTTGCCAGCAAACTGAAAGCCGCGCCACTATTTGTGACATATACCAAATTAAAAAATCCCGGTACAATTTCCACGGATTCATATAACCGCAAGGAATCGACTACCCAGGCCTTGGTCAGTTGATCAAAGACAATTGTACAGAGTAAAACTATTAAATAAACCAAGGTTTACCTGTAGTTATAGTTTCATTTCGACAAGCACACCGGCGCACCTATCGCAAATTGTCGGATGCACGTCGATTGTTCCCACCGCTTGCGAGCGTATCCAGCAACGCTCACATTTCTCACCCTGAGCCGGTTGCACCTGAATAACCATTCCTGCTATCTCTTCGCTGGTAAAACGTATGCCGGTTACCGGTGTATCTTGCCGTAAAACATTCAATTCTGAGATAATCGATATCTCCTTGATAGTATTCCATTCACTTTGGAGAAAACTGTCAAGTTCGTCACCGGCAGCCACCAGTACTTCCGCTTCCAAAGGATGGCCTATGACTTTTTCACGTCGGGCCATTTCCAGAGCTTTAGTGATCTCGGAACGGACCTTGATGAGTTTTGACCATTTTTCCATCATTTGCTCATCGCAAACAATATTTTTTGCCGGTGCAAACAGAGCAAAATGTATCTCTTGTTCAATTGGACCGTTTTCACCAAGACCGTTCAATACGTTCCACGCCTCTGAGGCTGTGAATGAGAGTATGGGGCTCATCAAGCGAAGCAGACCATCGAGAATTTCGTGGAGGGCCGTCTGGGCCGAACGTCGTGCATGGGAATTTTGGGCTGAGGTATAGAGTCGATCTTTTAATATATCGAGATAAAATGCGCTCATGGTCGTGCCGCAAAAGTTATTCAAACCATGATAGATGGTGTGGAACTCATATCGTTCATAGCTGAGGGTAATTTTGCTTTTCAGCTCCTCGAATTTTGCCAAAGCCCAACGATCGATCTCCAGCAGTTCACTGTCTGCAACCCGGTGTTTTTCAGATTGGAAATCACTCAAATTGCTGAGAAGGTAACGAATGGTATTCCTGATTTTCCGATAGGCATCGGAAACCTGTTTAAGAATTTCGTCGGAGACCTTCACATCGTCACGGTAATCCTCACTTGCCACCCAGAGCCTGAGGATCTCTGCACCGTATTTTTCAATGACTTCTCCAGGAGCGACAACATTGCCCACCGATTTGGACATCTTTCGACCCTGGCCATCGACCACATACCCATGGGTTAAAACCCCTTTAAAGGGTGCTCTCCCCCTGGTGCCGGTGGACGTCAGCAGTGAACTGTGAAACCAGCCCCGATGCTGGTCACTGCCTTCCAGGTAAAGGTCCGCAGGCGATCTGAGTTCTTCGCGCTCCTCAAGTACTGCCGCATGGCTGACCCCGGAATCAAACCATACGTCGAGGATGTCTTCCTCTTTAACAAAATCCTTAGCACCGCATGACAGACAGACGGTATCCTCGTCAATGAAATCCTCGGTAGGATGGTTGAACCATGCGTCAGCCCCTTCCTTTCGAAATAGTTCATCAATTTTATCACCAAGTGATTTGGAGGTGACTATCTCGCCGCAAGACCGACAACTGACGACCGTGAGAGGCACGCCCCAGCTCCGCTGTCGTGACAGACACCAATCGGGCCTGCCCTCGATCATTGAATAAATGCGTTGCATGCCCCATGCCGGAGTCCATTGTACACTCTCAATGGCGGCCAGGGCCATGATACGCAGATCATTGTTTTCCATAGAGATAAACCATTGCGGGGTAGCCCGGTAGATCACCGGTTGTTTGCACCGCCAGCAATGTGGATAACTGTGTCTGACGGAGCTTTCTTTCAGTAATACTCCGGAAGCAGCCATATCAGCGCTTATAACCTTGTTTACCTGCGGTATCCGCTGACCGGCATAGAGCCCAGCTTCTCTGGTATACATTCCCCCGTCGTCAACAGGTGAAAGGATATCCAAACCGTATTTCAAGCCGGTCAGGTAGTCATCGGCACCGTGGCCGGGGGCGGTATGCACACAACCGGTACCGGCATCAGCGGTGACATAATCAGCCAACACCAAGAGGGATTCCCGGTCCATGAAGGGGTGCCGACATTTGCGGTTTTCAAAGGGCCTTGCGGCAAAGGTGCTGAGGATGGAGTAGTTCTTCACCTCGGTCGCAGCCATGACATCAGCAACAAGATCTTGAGCCACAATCCAGATCTCATCCTCAACAGCCACGGCGGCATAGATAAAATCGGGATTGAGGGCGATAGCCAGATTCGCCGGCAAGGTCCAGGGAGTGGTAGTCCAGATTACAAAGGACACTTTATCACCGACAAGAGCTGGATGAATATCGGAAAAATCTTCACCTGCGGCAAACTTTACATAGACAGAAGGCGAGGTATGATCAGCGTATTCCACCTCAGCCTCTGCCAGAGCTGTGGTGCAGGTAGAGCACCAATACACCGGTTTACGATTACGGATAACCGCACCGGACAGGAGAAATTTATTGAACTCCCTGGCTATTGCAGCTTCGTAGGAATAATCGATGGTCAAATATGGTTTATCCCAGTCCCCCAACACCCCTAGTCGCTTGAATTGTTCCTTTTGAATTTTAATCCACTTATTAGCGTATTTTCGGCAGGCGTTGCGCTTGGACAATTTAGGAATCGTATTCTTTTTCTCACCGAGTTCCTTATCGACATTATGCTCAATAGGCAAGCCGTGGCAGTCCCAGCCAGGAACGTAGGGGACATTAAAACCTGCCATTCTTTTCGAGCGCAGGATAATATCTTTGAGAATTTTGTTAAAAGCCGTACCTAGGTGGATATTGCCGTTGGCATAGGGCGGACCATCATGGAGAATAAATAGGGGCCTGCCCTTGGCGTTTTCCTGG
>JAABQY010000132.1 GCA_011391225.1 Desulfobulbaceae bacterium
CGGTGCTAAGATGCTCTATGGTGTGCTGCGGATCTCTTTTTATTAACAATCACTCATCTCCAAGACATGTTTCCAGAAACAGCACTCTCCTCAGCCCCGCATTGCCCCGGCGTTTACCTGATGCAGGACGACACGTCCACGGTGCTCTACGTGGGCAAAGCCAAAGATCTTTTCAAACGACTTGCTTCCTATGCCCATTTTGCTGGAGCTGTGCACAGCAAAACGGCGGTGATGCTCAACCATGTCCGCAAGGTCGAAACCATCATCACCAATACCGAAAAAGAGGCGCTGATCCTCGAGGCCTCCTTCATCAAAAAATATAAACCAAAGTACAATATCATCCTTCGCGATGACAAGAATTATCCCTATATCAAGGTTACTGTTCAAGAAGATTGGCCACGGGTGTTCATGGTGCGACGCAAGACGCGGGATAAGGCTCGCTACTTCGGCCCATACTCGTCGGTTGGCAGTATGTGGGCCACCCTGCATCTTATTGCCGCCCTGTTTCCGCTGCGCAACTGCAAAGGAAGTGAAATTAAACCAAGGCCTCGCCCCTGTCTCAACCGGCAGATCGGCAGATGCCTCGCCCCGTGCGCCGGCGGAGCAGACCGTGTCCTGTACCTGGAACACGTAGGTAAAATCCTCATGCTCCTCGAAGGACGCAACCGCGATCTCATCGGTGCCCTTGAAAAACAGATGCTGACAGCTTCGGAGAACCTGGACTTTGAGGGGGCAGCAAGCCTCAGGGACCAAATTGCCGCCCTTTCCAGGACTCTCGAAAAACAGGTAATTGCCGCCAGCCACAACAAAGATCAGGACGTCTTCGGCTTCGCGAGAAAAGATGCAGCGGTGATGCTCGTCATCCTCTTTATAAGAAACGGCCTGATCAACGGCAACAGGACATTTTTCCTGGCCGATCCATACGGTGACGACGCCTCGATCCTGTCCCAGGTACTCAGCCAATTTTACGACAGCGATGCCCTCATCCCCGGAGAAGTTCTTCTGCCATTTGCTCCGACCGATCTCGAACTCCTTGAAGAGCATCTTGGTGACAACGCGGGATCGCGGGTGCATGTCAAGATCCCGCAACGGGGTGACGCTCAGCAACTCGTCACCATGGCCACCACCAACGCCCTCCAGGCCTTCGAAGAAAAAGAACAAAGAAGCCGGTCATGGGAAAACCTCGGAGAGAGTTTACAGAAAACTCTCCACTTGGCCCGTTTGCCTGTTCGCATTGAATGTCTCGATATCTCGAACATCAGTGGCAAACAGGCCATAGGTTCGTTGGTGTGTTTTTATCAGGGAGAGCCGGATAAAGCCAACTACCGCCATTACAAAATAAAAACGGTCGAAGGACCGAACGACTACGCGATGATGAAGGAAGTCCTGGAAAGGAGACTGCAGCGCGGCATAGAAGAGCATAACCTTCCCGATCTTTTCCTCGTTGATGGTGGCAAAGGCCAGCTGGGTATGGCCCTGGCGGTCGCCCTGGAATTGGGCATCACCGAGAGTATTGATTGGCTGGGCATTGCCAAGGAACGGCAGAGTGAAGGTGAAAAACTCTACAAACCGGGAAGAAAAAACCCGATTATTCTGCCCTCTCACAATCCCGTCCTGCTTTTCCTCATGCGGATGCGCGATGAATCTCACCGTTACGGCATCACTTTCCACCGAAAATTACGCAACAAAGCGACCCTCGCCTCAGACCTCGACAATATTCCCGGTATCGGTAACGCTAAGAAACAAGAATTGCTCCGCCACATGGGAAGCCTGAAACGCCTCAAATCGGCGACGGTCCAAGAGCTTTTGCAAGTAAAAGGCATCGGACCGGAACTTGCGTCAACGATCTTCAATTTTTTTAACGACTCGGGAGTCGCCCAGGAAGGCTGATTTACAAATTATATCGACAAGATATTGTCCCCATCGTCTCACATCGAAACAACATTCCAAGAAACACAATTACAACTGACGCTTGTCAATTACCCGCGCCGCCTTGCCGTTAAAGCGCTCAAGGGAACGTTCCTCGACAAGCTTAATCTCCACCCCGACCCCCAATTCCGAGGCCAGGCGCTTCTTGATGGTTTCGACCAGGGCCTTCTGCTTTTTCATCTCATCAAAAAAGATCGATTCGACAACCTCGACCATGACTGTCAGTTTGTCCTCATTATTTTCGCGTTCGACGATCAGGCGATAGTGCGGTTCGGTGCCTTCTATATCAAAGAGGATCGCTTCTATCTGCGTCGGGAAAACATTCACCCCTTTGATAATGAGCATATCGTCGGAACGTCCGAGCATCCTGCTCATCCGCACAAAGGTCCGACCGCATGGGCAGGGTTCGGGCAGCAGGCGGGTCAGATCCCTGGTCCGATAGCGAATGACGGGAAAGGCCTCTTTCGTCAGGGTGGTGAGCACCAGCTCGCCCACCTCTCCCGGTGCCACCGGCTCCAGGGTGTCGGGATTCAGAAGCTCGACGAGGAAATGATCCTCGTTGATATGCAGGCCGTTGCATTCCTGACATTCACCGGCAACCCCCGGCCCCATGACCTCTGACAGGCCATAGTTGTCAGTGGCGCGAATACCCAGGCGGGAATTGATTTCCTGGCGCATCGCCTCGGACCAGGGTTCAGCACCGAAGAGACCATAGCGCAGCGACAGGCCGTTCGGGTTGACACCCATATCCATCATAACATCTGCAATTTTCAGAGCATAGGAGGGAGTGCAGACCAGTGCGGTGGTCTTGAAATCCTGCATGATTTGGATCTGCCTTTTGGTATTGCCGGAGGAGATCGGAATAACCGAGGCACCAAGTCGCTCGGCGCCGTAGTGCAGGCCAAAGCCGCCGGTGAACAGACCATAACCAAAGGCAATCTGGATGACATCGTCGGGAGTCACCCCGGCACCGCAGAGAATCCTCGCCACCATATCCGACCAGGTGACGATATCGTTACGGGTGTAGCCGACAACCGTTGAACTTCCAGTCGTCCCGGACGAGGCATGCACACGCACAACATCGCGCAGCGGCACGGCAAAAAGGCCGTAGGGGTAATTATCGCGAAGATCCTGTTTGCTGGTGAAGGGATAGTCACGCAGTCCTTCGAGGCTTGTGACGTTCTCGGGATTGAGATGCAACTGACTGTATTTATTTCGATAAAACGGCACATTGCTGCCCACCCGCTTGAGGGTGTGGGCGAGCCGCTGGAGTTGCAGCTTTTCCAGATCCGGCCGTGCCAGACACTCTTGCTCTTTTTGCCAGTACATAGCGGTCCATTTGCTAACAAAGTTATGGGTGAGATGGCCTAGCACAGACCACAGGTTATTACAGACTGCAGATCTGCTCGCGGCTGAGAATGGTGAAGCCTTCCTTTTGTAAGGTGGCTATCGCCTCATCCATCTTCTCGAACCGGAAAATCAGCACGGCATTTTCCCCGGTTTTATTGACAAAGGCGTACATATACTCGACGTTGATCCCGGCATCCTTGATGCACTTCAATACCCTTGCCAGCCCCCCCGTCTTGTCCTCGACCTCGACCGCCACAACCAGGGTCTTACCGACGGTAAAGCCGTTTTCGCGCAGCACCGACTTAGCCATTTCAACCTTGTCGACAATGAGCCGCAGGATGCCGAAATCAGCGGTGTCGGCCACCGAAAGTGCCCGAATATTGATGGAATTTTCGGCAAGAATGGCGGTTATTTCCGCCAATCGTCCTGATTTGTTCTCTAAAAATACGGCGATTTGTTCTACCAGCATGATACCCTCTTTGTCTTAGATTTTACGCTTGTCGATAACCCGCTGCGCCTTGCCTTCACTGCGCTGTATGGTCTTCGGTTCAACCAGTTTCACTTTGCAGGTAACCCCGAGCAGATCTTTGATTTCTTTCTGGATATGTTTACTGAGATTTTCCAGGACGCGGATTTCATCGGAGAAAATTCCCTCGCTGACTTCCACCTGCACCTGCATGGTGTCGAGATTTCCCTCCCGCTCAACAACTATCAGATAGTGCGGCTCGACACCTTCTATGCCGACTAAAACATGCTCCACCTGCGACGGGAAGACGTTGACGCCGCGGATGATGAGCATATCGTCGGTGCGACCGGTGACCTTTTCCATGCGGACGAGGGTCCGGCCGCATTCACAGGGTTCGTAGATGAGTCTGGAGATATCCTTGGTGCGGTAGCGGATGATCGGAAAGGCCTCCTTGGTGAGCGTGGTAAAGACCAGCTCGCCTTTTTCACCCGGCGGCAATACCGCCCCGGTATCCGGATCGATAATCTCCGGCAGGAAATGGTCTTCACAGATATGCATGCCGCGATCCGTCATCAGACATT
Source organism: Desulfobulbaceae bacterium (assembly GCA_011391225.1). Classification (GTDB taxonomy): domain Bacteria; phylum Desulfobacterota; class Desulfobulbia; order Desulfobulbales; family Desulfocapsaceae; genus Desulforhopalus_A. The sequence continues at coordinate 4,327 of JAABQY010000132.1, forward strand.
CCTGGGCAACCCCCGGCCCCATGACCTCGGAAAGTCCATAAATATCGGTTGCTTTCAGGTTTAATTTACGCTCCACTTCCTCGCGCATGCTTTCGCTCCATGGCTCGGCCCCGAAGATGCCGACGCGCAGCGACAGCGACTTCGGATCAATCTTCATGGAATCCATGGCATCGGCAAGATTGAGGGCATAGGATGGCGTGGAAAGCAGCACCGTCGGGCCGAAATCCTTCATAATATTGATCTGTCGCTTGGAATTGCCGCCGGATACCGGAATAGCCGTGGCCCCCAGCTTCTCGATGCCGTAATGGGCGCCAAGTCCTCCGGTAAAAAGGCCATAGCCGTAGGCGTTATGGATCATATCGCCCTTGGTGGCCCCGGCGCAACACAGGGCGCGGGCCATGACTCCGGCCCAGGTCTCGATGTCTTTTGCGGTATAGCCGACAACGGTCGGCTTGCCGGTAGTTCCGGACGAGGCATGAACCCGAACAACCTCCTCCAAGGGGACGGCAAAGAGGCCGAACGGATAGTTGTCACGCAGATCGTCTTTAATCGTGAAGGGCAACTTGGCCAGATCGGCAAGGCTCTTAATATCTTCCGGCCTGACACCGACTGCCTCCATCTTCCGGCGATAGGGTTCAACCTTTTTATAGACCCGCGTTACCAAATGCTGCAAACGCCGCAGTTGGATCGATTCCAAACCGACCCTGGGCAGGGTCTCCATTTCTTCATCCCAATAATGTACCGACATTGTTTGTATTTTCCCCTCCTTATTGGCTGACCTTTCGTCCGGCCAGAAAGGCCTGTATATTGACCTCCCGGAAGCGTTCCGGCACCCGGGTACGGATAATTCCCTCAAAAACCGCCGGATCAACCGGCAAAAAAGCCGACAGGGCACCTACCATAACCACATTGGCGGTCTTCACCTCGCCAACCTCGCGGGCGAGCAGAAAGGCATCGACCGGCACAACCACGATATCCCTGGCAAGCAGATGATCGAGAACATTCTCAGGATATACAGCCTTACCGGTGGCAACAGATGGCGGCAGAATTCTCTGCGTGTTGACGATAACCTTGCTGCCCTTGTGCAGATAGGGAAGATAGCGCACCGCCTCCATCATCTCAAAGGCCATCTGAATGTCGACGCAGCCCGGTTCGATAAGCGGCGAATAGACCTTTTTACCATACCGCAGTTGGGCGGTGACCGAACCACCGCGCTGAGCCATGCCGTGCACCTCGCTTTTCTTGGCATCGTAACCGGCCGACAGCAGGCCGTAAGCCGTAATTTCGCTGGCCAGGAGAATGCCCTGGCCGCCTACACCGGAAAAGAGAATATTACCTTTTTCGTTCATTTTTTCCCCTCCCCACGAGTGATGGCATTAAATTTACAAAGTGATGCACATTGGCCGCAGTCGTTACAAAGGATCTCGTCGATCTTCGAAAGGCCTTTTTGCGTGTTCCGGTAGCCGCGGCTTACCGCCTCGCCTTCGGCAAAAGCGGTCCAGCTGAGGGCCGGGCAACCGAGGCGAATGCAGGACATACAGCCGACACAGTTTTCCTGATTCGTGAAATAGGAAACCGGTTTGCGCGCCTTCATCTCCGGCAAGAGCACACAGGGGGCCTGGGACAAAACCACCGATGGCTCGCGCAGTTCCAACGCTTCCTTCAGCACCTTGCGGGTTTCCACCACGTCATGGGGATTGACCGTATATACATGTTTTACCCCGACCGCCCGGCACAGGGCTTCGAGATCAAGGCTGCTCGCTGCCTCACCCTTGATGGAATAACCGCTGGCCGGGTTGTGCTGCTGGCCGGTCATGGCGGTAATGCGGTTGTCGAGGATGATAAGCGTTGAGGCCGAGTTGTTGTACACCGTATTGATCAGGCCGGTGATGCCCGAGTGGATAAAGGTCGAATCACCGATGACCGACACCACCTTGTTGTATCCGTCTTCGCCAAGCGCCTTGGCCATGCCGTGGGCGATCGATACCGAGGCGCCCATGCAGACGCAGGAATCCATTGCCGACAGCGGCGGCAGAAAGCCCAAGGTGTAGCAGCCGATATCGCCGGAAACAAAGACCTTCATGCGCGAAAGATTATAGAAAATCCCGCGGTGCGGACAGCCGGCGCACATATTCGGCGGGCGGTTGGGCAACTCCACCGCAGGGAATAGTTCCGGCCCGGACCCAGGCTCAATGGCCAGGCGAACAATGGCGGTATTCAGCTCACCCTGGTTGGGGATGCAGTCTTTGCCGTGGCAGAGTATGCCCATGGCCTTGATATGGGTTTCGAGAAAAGGATCGAGCTCTTCGACAATGATCAGTTCTTCGACCATGGCGGCAAATTCGCGGATTTTTTTCTCCGGCAGCGGCCAACACATGCCCAGCTTGAGTACGGCAGCCTCGGGAAAGGCCTCCTTGACATAAAGATAGGAAACGCCGGAAGTAATAAATCCGCGCTTGGTATCGCCTTTTTCGATGCGGTTAAAAGCTGCTGTCTCGGCCAGTTCCCGGCATTTTTGCATACGCTCTTCAACAACGATGCGGCGCTGACGCGCCATGGCCGGCAGCATGACCAGCTTGCCCGGTATCTTGTTGATACCGCAGACGGCTTTCGATATGGTTTTTTCGCCCTCCGTCACCACCCCCTTGACGTGCGACACCCGGGTGGTGATGCGCAGCATGACCGGGGTATCGAGATCTTCGCTCAGTTCAAAGGCCAGCTTCACCATGTCTTTCGCCTCGCTTGGATCAGACGGCTCAAGCATCGGCAGTTTGGCGGCAAAGGCGTAATTACGGTTATCCTGCTCGTTCTGCGACGAGTGCATCTCCGGATCGTCGGCGCTGACGATCACCAGCCCGCCGCAGACACCGGTGTAGGAGGCGGTAAAAAGCGGATCGGCGGCAACATTGACCCCGACATGCTTCATAGTGGCCAGGGCTCTGACTCCGGCAAACGAGGCACCGATGGCAACTTCCAGGCCAACCTTTTCATTTGGCGCCCATTCGGTATATACGCCCTGGTAACCCGAAAGGTTCTCCATTATCTCCGTCGAGGGGGTGCCGGGGTAGCCCGAGGCGATCTTCACTCCAGCCTCGCAGGCCCCGAGGGCAATGGCCTCATTTCCCGACATCCACAGACCGTTTTCTTTTTTGTGTGTCACAATCTCTCCTGATGGGTATAATCTGGGGGGTTCGACATATCGACTATCAATCAATTACATTCCGCTACGCAGCATAAAATAACGCCGCAGGCTACTCTGAAAAGAAGCATTCCGGCAAGTTTTTTTTCAGTCCTCAGAAAACCACACTCCTCCGCCTCCGTCAATACTTTGCCGCCATACCGCCTCGGATATTTGTTTATGTTTTCATCTGAGAACAATGCTTTACTTTGACAACTTCGTCTACCAATCTATAATAGGGGGAACTCACCGAGACAATTCGTTTTTCAAACACCCATAGCCGGACAGCCATCTTAATGGAGGAAATGACACAATGTATATCGACAGAATAAT
>JAABQY010000133.1 GCA_011391225.1 Desulfobulbaceae bacterium
GTCGTCTGCGGTTTGGCATGTCGCTGCTCAGTTATACGGCGGTTGTCTATTCCACTGCCGCTTGCTTTCTTGTCATTATGGCCCTGGCAAGTGGGTATAACCTGCTTGGATATTCAGCCACTGCCTATCTGATTATGCTGCTGATGGCCATTTTTCCGCAACTGATCGGTCACTCCTCGTTTAATTGGGCGCTTGGCTATCTCTCCGCCGCTTCCGTTTCCATCGTCGTCATCGCCGAACCTGTTGGCGCGACCGTGCTGGCCTTGCTGATCTTTCAGGAAATCCCCAACGGGTTCACCTTAACGGGAAGCACCCTGCTCCTGGCCGGGATTGTCTATGCCAGCCGCCCTGCACGAAAAGCTGTTGATTAATTGGGGACATCCCTTCTTTCTGGAATTGGATGGTGTTCATAAATTACTATCGATATCCCTATGCCCGACGCAAAATTCTGGAACCCCGAGTCCGGTTTTGCGTTACGCGGCAGCCGTCGATTATCCTGAAAGTCAGCAGAGAGTGCGTTTGCGGTTCTCCACCACCTGGCCCCAGGCATAGATAAACAACCCAACGGAGCAACCAATGATACCGCACAGCTCCCAGCCGTTCAGTGATTCACCAAGCAGCAGCCAGGCAAGCAGCGCGGTACTCACCGGCACAAAGGACATAAAAATGGAGACGGTGATCGTGCCGATGCGGGCGATGGCATAGGTTGAACATATCAAGGCCATAATATTGACAATGATCCCCTGATACCCCGCCTGGCTGAGGATTTCCCAAGTACTCGCTTGGCTGAAAGTCGTCGGCAGAAAAAACCACAGCGGCAGAAAAAGAACAGTATTGACTACCGGCACGGCGACCAGGACATCCCGCCACTCGAAATGCCAGAAGCGCACGGCGAGCATATGTGCGGTATAAAATATCGCAGCGCTGAGCAAAAGAAGAATGCCGAGTGTATGCCCGGCGGAGAAGGTGTCGCCTCCGGCCATAACGAAGTTGGCGATGAAAATCAAGGCAATCGCCCCGTAGCGCAGGACCGAGACGCGCTGCCGCAGGATAAACCAGGCCGCCACCGCACCAAGCACCGGCAGCATGCCGTTGACCAGGACGCCGGCATGGGCAGCCTTCAGTTCTTTCAGGCCATAGAAACTGAGCATGGTGTAAGGGCAACCGATACCGAGGGCCATAACAAGATACTGGTGCAGTTTATATTTCCCCCAGCGATGGCGGACCACCAGAGGTAAGACGCAGAGCAGGGCTGTCACATAGCGGATCAGGGTGATATCGGCCGGTTGCAGGTTGGAATGCACGCCGTAGCGCGAAATGGTAATCCATCCCGACCAGGCGCAGACAATGAACATACAGGCAAGATAGGCCCGGAGATTGGTCATTTGCACTTTTGGCAGGCTTCATCTTCCGTTCTGCTGCCCTCCAGCATGTGGTTTGAGGCGGACAGGGCGGCGATTTTCAGGGCCTCGGAATAGGTTGGGAAGTTGAAGATATTGTCGATGAAAATATCGATTTTGGCATTGTAGAGCATGGCCATCTGGGCGGTATGGATAACCTCGGTGGCCCCGCCGCCGATGATGTGCACGCCGAGGATCTCCCGGGTGTCGCGGTGGACGATCATCTTCAGCATGCCTTCGCACTCGCCTGAAATCTGGCCGCGCGGCAGTTCCTGGTAACGGCAGCGACCGATGATGATCTTGTAGTCGCGGGCCCTGGCCTCTTCTTCGGTGATGCCGACGTAGGAGATCTCGGGGATGGTATAGATGCCGAAGGGAAAGATCTTCGGGAACGATTCCACCCGGGTTTTGAGGCCGTTCAGGGCGGCCAGGCGGCCCTGGATAATGGAGGTGGAAGCAAGACTCGGCCAGCCGACGACATCGCCGACCGCATAGATGTTCGGTGAGGCGGTCTGGAATAATTCATTCACCTCGATATAATGATGTTCGTTCAGCCCCACTCCGGCCTTGTGGATATCGAGCCCGACGGTATTGGCCTCGCGGCCGAGGGCAAAAAACAGGCAGTCGGCTTGGAAGATTTTTCCGCCGCTGAGTGTTACCTTGGCGCCCGATTCGCTTCTCTCAATCCGGAAATTGCCGCAGTTATTGATATAGTTAATATTGCCACCGGGGAAATTGTTCTGCAGTTCGGCGATTATCTCATGATCAAGAAATTTCAGTAGCCTATGACCACGGTCAAGGAGTGTCACCTTCACCCCGAGGGCGGCGAAGATGGTGGCATATTCCGAGCCGATGACGCCGCCGCCGAGAATGATCATGCTTGCCGGGATCTGTTTGATACTGAGAATCGAGGTCGAGTCGAGAATCGTCTCATGATCGAAGGGTATCTCCGGCGGATTACGGGGATGCGACCCGGTGGCGATGATGATCCGTTCACCCGTAGCTTGAAGTTCCTTGCCTTCCGCAAGGCGTGTTACGACCATGGTGTGGTCGTCGATAAAGCGCGCCGAGCCACGGATCAGATCAATGCCGTTACGTTCGAGCTGGCAGGTGATAATCGCCTGCTCCTCGATCCGCACATTATAGAGGCGCTGCTTGAGCTTCTCCATGGATATTTCTGCATCCTGGATGAAACAGGAATCGTCCTCAAAAACCTTGCGCTTCAAATGGCCGGTGAGAAAGAGCACCGCCTCGCGCAGGGTCTTGCTGGGAAAGGTGCCGGTATTGACGCAGACTCCGCCAAGCGAGCCTTCTTTTTCGAGAACTAAAACTTTCTTGCCGGATTTGGCGGCGGTCATGGCCGCGGCAAGGCCTGCCGGGCCGGTGCCGATAATGATGAAATCGTAGTGACTTGTAGTCATAGGATATTGCCGGTTACTTTGACGAAAAAAGATTTTCTTTATTCATACACCGTGCTTTGGGATTTGCAAATCAATCTCTTACGGAAAAAGTGGCGCTCACAGCAAACCTTGGGTGCGGGCGAAAGTCAGATCTTCCGGGGTGTCGATATCCTGGAGGGTTGGCATGACGGCGTAATCAAGCTCAGCTTTTTCAAGGCGCGCGCAGGTAAGGGCAAAGACTTCTGTGGTCGACCAGGCGATCTGCTTAAAGAGCAAGGGGTAAAGCCTGTCGGCGGCTTCGGCTCGCATACCTATAAGGTAATAACCGCCGTCGCGGCTCGGACCGATGGCCACATTGGTGGTCCGCAGGGCGGCGAAAGCACCTGCCAACAAATCAGCGCTGAGGTCGGGGATATCGCTGCCGACCAGCACCGCCGCCGTCATTCCATCGCTAAAAGCGTGAACAAAGGCCGCCTGCATGCGCCGGCCGAGGTCGCCGCCAACCTGCTCTTCATAAACCAGAGGCCCGAGCCATGAAGCCATTTTTTCCCTGCTGCCCCCGGAATAGTGGACAACGGTTGGAATGCCGTGGTTTTTCGCAAGAATATTGGCTTCAACGGCAATTCTTTCGGTGAGCAGGCGTTGCAGCCGGGCGGCGCTGCCGGCCCCAAGGGTCGGGATAAGCCTGGTTTTGCTCAGTCCGGCTTCGGGATAGCGGGTGAAGAGAAGAAGGCGGTCGCAACAAATCATAATAGGCCGTCCTGCCGTTTCGTCATCACCGGTCTTTCGGGTCGAAGGTGATAATGGTTACCCGATTGCGGCCATTCTTTTTTGACAGGTAAAGACCTTTGTCGGCCGCCTCAATGAACTCCTGCTGGGTAATGGTGTCGTCCTGGGAGTATTGGACGCCGCCGCAGCTGATGGTGATTTTGATGGAATGGCCATTGAAATTCGTCGTGATCGCGGCGGCACAGCGTCGCAGCCGTTCGGCGAAAACCCGCATGCCGATGCGATCGGTCGCCGGGAGAATGACGGTGAATTCTTCTCCTCCATACCGGGAGACGATATCGCTTGGACGTACCGCGCTACATATGGCATTGGCAAGAGCAATCAAGACCTGATCGCCCGCCGGGTGGCCGTAGGTATCGTTGACATCTTTAAAAAAATCGATATCAAACATGACGAGGCTCAAGGGGTGGCCATAGCGCTTGGTGCGGGCCATTTCCCGCTGGAGATTTTCCTGGAAAAAGCGATGATTGTAGAGATTTGTCAGGCCGTCGCGAAAGGCTATCTGTTCGAGCCTGTCATTGGCCTGACGGAGGTCGTCGGCGAATCTTTCCGATTTGTCTTTTGCCTCCTTCAGGGCCAGCAGTAACTGCTCGTAGGATAAATTCAACCGCCCGAGTTCCTCGTTGGCCTCCTGCAGCAGTTGTGAATAGGGTTTGATTTTGCCTGGGTCGATTTCAAAGATCTGCAGAATATCCATACTTTTCCGGGCGACATCGTCAAGGAGTTGACGACTCACCTCCGGGTTGGTGGCAAAGGATATCGACATCCTTTCCTGGAGTTCCCGGACGTGGTTTGTGGCTTCGGTTCCATTGCAGATGGTTGAAAGAAGGTTGGCAATTTTCAGGACCTGGGCGGTACGGCGATACTTGGTCGGCGCGAGATCGGGATCGTGATGGAAACGTGCCGGCGTGCTGATCGATTCGGGGATGCCCCAGCTTTCCAGGAGCAAGCAGCCTACCTGCTGATGATCGAACCCGAACATAGCCCTTTCACTGTCGGCTAAGCCCGTTCCGCCATTGGCGATACAATTTTTTAAGGCGGCGCCATATTCTTTGCCTTTACTGAGAGACAAGACCAGCACTCCGATATCCTGGAGCAGACCGGCGACAAAAATATCGTCGTCTTTGTCCTTGATGAGCGCCATTATCAATTCCGCCGCCACCGCCGCAGTCACCGAGCGTCGCCAGAAATAATCGAAATCAAAAGCTGATTCGCCGGCGCCGCGGAGATCCGAGGCGATAACAAACGACAGGGCGATATTCTTTATCAGGTTGGTGCCGAGGATGGACAGCGCACGGTTGATGTTGCCGACTTTATTGGGCAGGGAGTAGATGGCCGAATTGGCGATGCGCAGCATCTTGCTGGTAAGTGCCGGGTCCGCCGAAATTATTTGCTCCAGATCAGCAAGAGAGCATTCCGGATTCTGCACGGTATTGAGGATCTTTACGGCAATCGCCGGCGGAGACGGCAGGCTTATCTGTTGTTTTATAAGTTGGTCAATCTCGGTCATTTGCAAGTCAGTCGCCCTAAAAGGTTGTTTGCGGTGGTTGTTTTTTTGTATCGTATCATATCGTTAATTGGGAAACTTGTAAAAGAATTTAGAGATAGCAATGTCTAATCTTCTTGAACAACGCATGATTAATTGGTATCACTGCCGTCGTACGGAGAAGTGCCGGAGCGGCTGAACGGGACGGTCTCGAAAACCGTTGTGGAGGAAACTCCACCCAGGGTTCGAATCCCTGCTTCTCCGCCAATCATTCAGTAAAAATAAGGGCTGCAGAGTCATTTCTGTGTCTGCCCATGTGTCTGCCCATACTTCGACATCAGCTCTTTTGATGTTGATCGTTGCATCCTTCACTCCCCCCGAGTCCCTGCAGGAAACCATCGAACAAGCCAAGAACCCGATTCCCACAGAGGGGGTATGGGGGAGCGCCACGGGAGGGGTGGACAGTTGCTACATGCCCTCAGACACCTGATCGAAAAAAATAGCTGAAAAAAGCATTAACCGCGTTACGCATCTGGTTTCACCGCTAAACTGTAAAAATCGAGAGCCTTGATGAGATAGATACTGATCTTAAGCATGGGCAGGTCGCTGATTGGCTAAGGTTCGACCTGGACATCTCAACAAGTTTTCTCCAGGTTAAATGCGGTTGTCGTGCACCTGATATTGATTTTCTGAATCATAATATTTTTGTAAATTGACTTGCAATATGTGATACACATTTTAGGGTGAGGGTCGAGCAGACAGGCTGAAATATCCTCATCTTCGAAAGGGGTATACAACTTCCCCCTGGCAGATTTATTTCCTCAAAAAACAAGAATTGGATTTCGTAAAAGGTATATTAATCATTCCATAACTTTACAAAGCTCACTAACGAGGCTAGTATAATTGCTGCATGGGCAAACCTCCGGAAGGGCCGAAAAATGGTGCCTGTCTCACTCATTCTCTCTTATTATCTCTATCTCAATGACCGAAGATCTTACCCAAGAGCTGAACATTTTGATCCGTGACCAGATCAACCTGCCGTCACCACCGGCGATTGCAGTGCGGATTCTCGAAAACGTCCAGAACAAGGACTCCTCGATGAAAGATCTGGAAAAAATTATCTCCGCTGATCCGGCGCTGACCGGTAAGATGCTCCGTATCGCCAATTCGACATTTTACTCCCTGCCTTCTGAAATCACCAACGCCAAACTGGAAGAGCTGGCCTTTCGCGACGGCCTGACCGGACTATACAACCACCGCTACTTTCAGGAGACTCTCGACCGGGAGATCGCCCGGGTGAAGCGTTACGGCCACCCCCTCTCCCTGCTGCTATTCGACATCGATTTTTTCAAAAAGATCAACGACAACTTTGGGCATCCCGCCGGCGATCAGGTACTGATCAATCTTGCCCAGTGTGTTTCCGGGGCGATGCGGCCCACCGATATTATCGCTCGTTACGGCGGTGAAGAGTTTGCGGTGATTCTGCCGGAGACCAATCTCGCTGGGATGAAGGTCTTTGCTGAGCGGCTGCGGCGCAGCACGGCGGCCTTGACCACGGTTGTGCCGAACAACACGGTCCAGGTAACCATTAGCTGTGGCGGTGCCCTGCTTGCCGCGGAAGACAACTTCAGCAAACAGGACTTGATCGACAGCGCCGACCGGGCCCTCTACCTCTCCAAGCAAACCGGCCGCAACCGTACCACCATTCTCCCGACTGAGGCAATATTGCAAAAACAAGACCTCCAATAGGCTGAACCATGTCCGACCTTCAGCCTTCCGACCAATTACTCAAAGAACAGCAGCGCCTGCTCTACCGCAACTCCCTGCTGCCGATTTTCGTGTCGCTGGTGATAGGGCTTCTCCTCGAATATCTGCATCAGGAGGTGGCTCGCTCGGTTCGCCACCACCAGCACGGCGCCCTGCTCTGCCTCGATCTCGACAATTTCAACACCGTCAACGACGCCCTGGGGCACAGTGCCGGTGACAACCTCCGCTGCCAGGTGGCAGACCGCCTGACCGACTGCCTTCGGGAGGAGGACACCGCCGCGCGGATGGGAGGTGATGAGTTTACAATTCTTCTTTCCCACCTCGATCCGGCAATTGATCAGGCAGCTCGGCAGGTTGAAGATGTCATCAGAAGAGTCACCAAAAGCTTGGCTATGCCCTTTTTCATTGCCGCGCAGCAGCTGACGATCAGTTTCAGTATGGGAATTTCGCTCTTCCCGGAGGCCGATAAAAGACCGGAGGATATCCTCAAACAGGCCGATACCGCCTTGAACCAGGCCAAAGGCGCCGGTCAGGGAACTTTTCGATTTTATCAACCGGAAATGCAGGGGGCGGCGGATCGGCGTCTGCGCTTGCACGGGGCGGAGGTGCAGCTGACCACCACCGAGTTCAGCATTCTCTCGCGGCTCGCCGAGAAAACCGGCTGGGTCTTCACCCGCCAACAGATCATCGACCATGCGCGAGGCTACGACTTCCTCATCACCCCTCGGGCGGTGGACGTACAGATTTTTGGCCTGCGCAAAAAATTCGGCGACTGCGGCCGGATGATAGAGACGGTGCGCGGCATTGGCTACCGTTTTCGCTCCACCCTGGAGGAGAAGGTTTAAGCGATTATGAACCCCAAGAAACTGATCTGGCAGATCTTTCCTGCCAATGTACTCACTATTTTTCTCGTTGTCATTGCTTTCAGTCTTTACGGCGACAATGCCCTTAAAGA
>JAABQY010000013.1 GCA_011391225.1 Desulfobulbaceae bacterium
GAATCAGGTCTATGCCGTTTGTTTGCTCGGCGACGGCGATATCGTCGGTCACGCCCATATGACTGACCAGTACCAGCACATCGACTTCCTGCCGGTACTGAGCAATAATCCGCTTGGCAATGCCGACAAAGTCAAAATCCATCTCCAGCGCCGGAAGGTCCGGATAAACGGGGCCATTGTGCTGCCCGCCATCGATCCCGTAGGGCCTGGCGGTGAGACCGAAAAATCCTATTTTGACGCAGCCTACGTTGAGGATGGTAAAATCGGTGAAACCGACGGGGATGTCGCGCAGGGGACTGTCAAACTGTCGATTGATTCGGGTATTGGTTGACAGGACCACCCCCCTGGGGTCATTGCTGAAAAGCAGTAATTCTTTGATGCCCCAGGCAAAATCGTGGTTGCCAAGGGTGCGGACGTCATAGCCCAGGGCCTGAACGACCTCTCGCGTTGACCGACCACGCGACAATTCTTCGGCGATCGAGCCTTTTTCATAATCGTCGCCGCTGTTGGTAAAAACGGTGAATGGATTATCCTTTTTGACCGCCTCATAATAGCCGCGAACGCGGCTTACCGGGCTTGTTTTATCTACGCCCGGATTATAGTTGGCGTGCATATCGGAGAGATGCACAAACGAGATCTTCTGCGTTGCCAATCGACTGTCACAAGTGGGCCATTTTTGCTGTTGTGGAGAGGGTGTCTCTGCACCGGCCCAAGGGGGATTGAGGATGCAGGCGAGAGCGCAGATCGCCCCCATAGCCCGTAATCCGAGACAAAGCCGAGCATACAAAGCAATCAGCCATTCGATAAAACCCATAGTAATCTCCGGCTAAGGTTGTCCTCATCGGCGGGGGAAATCTAACCGGTACCGCACGGTACGAGAGAGACGGCCTGGATTTCCTTGCGTTATCAGCGCTTGAGGTGCCTCCATCATGACTCACCAATATTTGGATGCTGTCAGTGAATGTTAAAAATTGTGTTAGCGTTTGCGGAGTTCTGGGAGAAAAAGGTGGGTGGATAGATACGTTATAAGAGGGCAATGATTTCAAATTGAAATCATAACTGACTGCTAACACAAATTGAGTAATTGGGGTGGTAATGAGCTGTTTAGGGATACCGGTTTAAAATCAACCTCAATACATGTACAAAGGAGTTTTAAGATGGAAAAGAAAGTATTAGTTTGTTCCCTGGCACTGCTGGCAGGTGCCGTCCTTGCACCCCATGCAATACGCGCTGCAGATACGGTGGAACCCCTGGTGTCAACCAACGATCCCATGGCGGCCTTCCTGGAAACCAGGGCCTATGCCGCGAAGATGGGGGCGACCGCCGAGTTCCGCAAGATGGAAGGCGTGGCCTACGACAAGGTCAATAACAAGATCTATATCGCCATGAGCGAAATCAGTAAAACCATGAGCGACCAAAAAGGTGATATCCAATTGCCGGAGAATGTTTGCGGTGTAGTTTACGAGGCAAAACTCGACGCCGACAATAATATCGGCAAATTGGTTCCGGTGGTGGTCGGCAAGGTTGCCGATAAAAAAGCTAAGTCTGCTTATGGCTCGGGTTTTGCCGACGTCTGCGACGTAAACGGCATTGCCAATCCCGACGGACTTTATGCCGATAAACACGGCAACCTGTGGATCTCCGAGGATACCGACCGCCATACCAACAATATGCTGTGGAAATGGGACGGCAAGAAGCTCAGCCGTTTCGCCACAGTACCCACCGGGGCGGAGATCACCGGTGTTCATGTCACTGCTCAGGATGACCTGCTCTTTAATGTCCAGCATCCCTCAGCCATGAGTAAACATCCCTACAACCGCGGTGTGGTCGGAATAATGACCGGTTTTAAAAGCAACGCTCCCTTCGAGTCGGTGGCCGTACCAAAAGGTGATGCCGTATTTGATGTAAAGACCGCCGCCGGCAAGTATCAGGTCTTAGCCCGAGTTGGGGAAGCTATTCCCAATGATGGCGCCGGGCAACGCTTCGGTCAGGTAGACACCCTTGCCGGCAAGCTGAAAGAGGTCTGCAACCATCCCGACGGCAATATGTTCCTGCCGATTACCGCCTCGGGTGACGAGGCCTATCTCTTCACCAATTATGAGTGTCGTCCGGGCACCATAGGCAAGGTCTATATGAAGAGAAATGCCAAGGGCTGGGATATCGTCGATGGCGAGAATGTGAATTTTGCCGCCGTCCAGGGCACCTGGAATAACTGCAGCGCCAGCGTCACCCCATGGAATACCGGCTTATCCAGCGAGGAATATGAGCCGGTGGCCGGCAAATCCGGGTGGCAGGAAAACGTCAAGGATATGACCGCCTATCTCGGCAAGCAAGCCAATCCCTATGATTACGGTTACCCCATTGAATTGATCCCCGATTATAACGGTGAAAGCGTTGCCACCAAGGTCGTAAAACACTACAGCATGGGGCGGTTGAGCTACGAAATGAGCATTGTCATGAAGGATAATAAAACCGCCTACAGCGGCGATGACGGCACCGCTGTGATCCTTGCCAAATTCGTCGCCGACGAACCGGGAAAACTTTCCGCAGGCACCATCTATGCCGGGAAAATAAGCCAGGAAAAAGATGAGAGTCTGGCTATCAAGTGGCTGGAGCTCGGCCGAAGTACTGATGCCAAGGTGTATGAGGCGATCAGGGCTGTGAAACTCGACTGATTAAGAGTGTCCTGACTGGTGATGAAGGCCCGGCTCTCCCTCCGGGCCTCCATCATTTTTTGTAGTAACTTCCTTTTTGACAACAATGAATCGCTCAGACATATCGTCGTCTTTTTCTCGTCCAAGGCTTGGACGTCGTTCCCTTCTTCAATATCTGTGGGCTATCCCTCTGGCGGCAGCAGGTTTTCAAATCCTTGGCATGGTGCAACGTTTCAGTTTACCACGGAAAAGTGCCGGGACCTTCGGGGCGGTGATCGATGTTGGACCGCTTACCGAGCTGCCCGAGGTGAACGGTGGGCCGATCCATAATAACCGGGGCCGCTTCTGGTTAATCAACAATAAAGAGGGGCTGCTTGCCATCTCCCACACCTGCAGCCATCTTGAGTGTCTTTTTGATTGGGATAAGGAGGCCGGACGCTTTGTTTGCCCCTGTCACGGCTCGCAATTCGACAGGTTCGGGCGAGTTCTGACCGGCCCGGCCACCAAGGGTTTGGATCGCTTTTTTCTGCAAATCGTCGGAGCTGACGGAACTGCCTTGGCTGAAAGCGATCCGATCGGCAATCCCCTGCCGCTTCTTCAAGTTGCTCCCGCATCGGGACAAGGAGGAGGAGAAGCAGAGCCGCGGCTGCTGGTTGATACCGGTCGCAAAATCATCGCCGGGGTGCAACAGCATGTATAATGGAGATTTTTTTCAATCTTCTTTGCGTGGCCAACAAAGGGTAGAGGCGAAGAGCCAGGTCCTGCCCGGTATATCGAGTTTCTTCTTTCACCTTCGCCCGCGACACTATCCTGCCGGGTCCATTCAATTCAGCAATACCTTGTACTTAGGTTTTTTTACCGCCCTTTTCCTTGCCGTTGAAGTCGTCACCGGCATTTTGTTGATGGTGTACTACACCCCCACTCCGGCATCCGCCTATCAGTCGGTGCAAGCCCTCGCTCTTGTACCTTTTGGGCAGCTGCTCCGCGATCTGCACCGTTTGGGGGGTGATCTGCTGGTCCTCTCCGCTTTTCTTCATATGGTGCGGGTTGCCATCAGCGGATCATACAAAGGTCCGCGCCGCTTTACTTGGCTGACCGGAAGCGTGCTTTTTTTTCTGGTTCTTGCTCTTGCCTTCAGCGGCTACCTGCTCCCATGGGATCAGTTGTCATATTGGGCGGTGACGGTCGGCACCGGCCTTTTCGGCGCACTTCCCGGTATCGGGTCATGGCTTTTGGAAATACTCCGGGGCGGGCCGGAAATCGGCGCCGGCGGTTTATTACGGTTTTATGTTCTGCATGTGGTTCTCTTGCCGGTTGCTGTGTTGCCGCTTTTGGCGGTTCATTATTACCGAGTTGCTCGCCTGCACGGCATTTCCCCGCCGATCTGCACCGCCGCCCGGCGAAACAGTGACAATTTACGGACTGTCTCTTTGTGGCCGACGGTGGCGGTGCGCGAATTGCAGCTGACCTTGTTGACTCTTTTCTTGCTGATTGCGATCGTCGCCTTTGCCTACGATGCTCCTTTGGGGGAACCTGCCAATCCCCTGCGAACCCCGTCCCATATCGAAGCGCCCTGGTTTTTCCTTTGGGCGCAGGGGCTCCTGGGGATCTGCCCGGCTACTCTTCCTGCCCTCGTTCTTATCATAACTCCCGGGCTGCTCTTGCTCCTTCTACCCTGGTATGATCGAAGGCAACGCCGTCCGTTCGGACAGCGCCCGTGGTTTGCCCTCGCCCTTCTTGTCAGTCTTTGCCTGCTTCTCGTTTTGACCTTCCTCGGGGCACGGATACAACAGCCGATCAGCCATTCCCCGGAAACCCTGCTTGACGCCCTTGTCCCGGTGGATGGTCATGGGCCTCTGCACACCCTGGCCTACGACGAATTGACCTTGGGGGTGCACACGGTCGGCAGCGTCCGGACCGACACCAAGATTTCTTCCGGCCTTGAGCAACTGCTGACCTTTATCGACTCCCGTCTGCGAGGTGCAGCGGAAAGTCAACGGTTTTCGGAGAGTTCAAGCGTTCTCATCATTGAAACCATTCAGCCCGAAGTAAAAAGGATCACCTTGCGACAGAGTGTTCGCCTGAAAGATTCGACCGCTGCCCGCACCTTTGAACGGACGGTCTATCGCCATGGTTTCGGGGAGACATCATTATTGTCCGGAGCGAAGAAATAATGGAGGGCAGGGAACGCCGGCGTTTAACCTTTTTGGGCCTTGCCCTGTGCTGTTTGCTCTTTATCGTCGGGCAGCAGGAGGAACGGCGGCTGGAGGCGGCTGCTGCTGTACAGGCAGGTGAGGCTGTCGTTACTGGGGCACGTCTTTATTCGGAAAATTGTCGGAAATGCCATGGTTCGCGGGGTGAAGGCCTCGGCCAGCTTGGCCCGGCTCTTGCCGACCAGCACTTTTTTACCGGTCGCATGGCCGAGGTCGGCTGGTTGCTGGATCTTGACCAATATGTCGCCGCAACGGTCGCCGGGGGGAGGATGATGGCCACTCGTCCGCTGTATGCCGGCAATGGCACAACGGCGGTCATGCCGCCCTGGGCCCTTGACCAAGGCGGTCCGCTGCGAGTGGACGAGATAATAGCCATTTCCCGTTTTGTCATGCATTGGCGAGCCACCGCTCTCGGGACAATCATCCTGCCGGTTATCGACCTGCCGCCGGCGGACAGAGGGGACCCGGCAACCATCAAGGCCGGAGGGAAGGTTTTCAGTACACTTTGCCTTTCCTGCCATGCCTTGCCGGATCTTCCGGGTGGGCAGGGCGGACCGACTCTGGCCGGGATTGGCGTTGCCGCTTCCGGTCGCACCCCGGGGCTGTCGGCAACCGAGTATATCCGTCAATCAGTATTGATCCCGGATGCCTTTGTTGTCGAGGGATATGATGAAAAAACCGACACCCAAGGTTGCGGGGCGCTCCTTTCTGAGGTGCAGCTTGAGGCGGTTACAGCCTTCCTCCTGCAGCGGAACTGAGATTGATGGCTATGCGCAGTTTTCTTCTTCCCCTTTTTTTCGTCATGGCCATAGCCACTCCCTCCGGTGCCCGGATGGTCGAAGACCTCAGCCCACCGCTGGCAAAGCTTGTTGCCAAAAACCCGGTGGCTAACGGGGGATGGCTCTACACACAAAATTGCTATCGCTGCCACCTGAGCTATAACCAAACCAGGCAGGGGCGCGGCATGAGTCCGGAAAGCCTCAGGAAAATTGTGGAAAACGGCAAGACCTCGACGCAGATGAGCGGATTCGGTGTGCTCGCCGGAGGCAAATTGAAGAATTCCGAGATCGAGGCGATTCTCAGTTACATTACTACTTGGGAGAATATGTCAGGTCCTCCGGCCATTCCCCCGGAACTTCTCGTCCCCCCGGCTTCGGACCCGGCGGCTCTTCGCTCTGTGGGATTGCCACGCTTTCCACCGGTGCAAGGGGATGCAAGCGTCGGCAGGGTACTTTATCTCACGAACTGCAGTCGGTGTCACAACCCGGATCGCAGTGGCTATATCGGTCGCCGTCTCCTTCCTCCATGGGACGGCATGCGGCCGGACCTCTTGCTCAAGGCCACGGTGAAAAGCGGCATTCCCGGCTCCCTCATGCCGGCTTTTGCAACAGACGCCAACGGTCAACTCAGGCCTAAAGACATTGACGATGTCGTCTCATTTCTCCTTTCTGAACCAGCGAAATAATCCCGCAGACTTCCTCGCAAGCAGCTGTCGGGACCAGGCTATCCACGGTTAAATATTCCGGAAAGTACGATCAATCCCTCACAGAGGTGGCCAAGGCGCAGCGGGAAACGCTCAAAGCTTTGGACATCCCACTCCTCGGCAAGGCCTCGTTGTAATTTTTTCGGGAAATGGGGTTACGAGTGAACCAGCCGACAAGAACAAGGAAGCTTGATACCCCGTCCGCTTGCGGCGGGGTTGTTTATTGCCACCTGGGAGTGCACTGCAGTCGAACATAATCGAACGCTAAAACGAATTAAGTTATAATTGGGATGGTAATGCGGTATATCAAAGATATAAGCTCATCAACAAACTCAATAGAATTGAGACTTTCTTCAGTGGTATTTTCTTGAAAATGAATGGAATTACGATCGATACACCTGAGATACCCAGTGTTTTCAAGTCAAAAGACGGCCAACGCCAAGTCATGGAACTCTATGATAGAATGCTTCGACAGTGGCCGGTCGAGCATCAATGTCTGGAAATTCCCACCCGACACGGCAATACCTTTGTTATTGCCTCAGGAGATCCTGGTGCCGATCAACTTATTCTTCTGCATGGAGCCGGGTCCAATTCCCTGATGTGGATCGATGATGTTCAGGCATACAGCAAATATTATCGGGTATATGCTGTCGATCTTATTGGCGAGGCCGGCAAAAGCGCAGCGAATAGACCGCCCTTGCTGGGACCAGCCTATACGGAATGGCTTGTTGACATCTATGCCGGCTTGAAAATAGACAAGGCGACAATAGTTGGTATTTCCCAAGGTGGATGGATCGCTCTCAAGTTTGCTACAGTAAGACCAGCGCGAGTCGACCGGCTTATCTTGATCTGCCCTGGTGGAATAATTCGCGACAACATGCCCTTTGTCGTATATGCATTTACTCTCACAACCATGGGGTTGTGGGGGATAAGGCGCCTTGTGAAAATGCTTTTTGCCGATCAGCCGGTCGAGGAATCGATGCTTGAGGCAATGACTTTGACGATCAAAAATTTCAAATATCGATTGGCCATTCCCCCTCTTTATGCAAACGAAGAGTTGGCCGCCCTGACCATGCCGACCCTTTTTATCGGAGGAACCAAAGACGCACTTCGCAATTCAGCAAAAATCGCCGATCGTTTGCGCAGGCTGCTGCCAAACCTGACAGTCGATCTTATAGACGGCGAAGGGCACGCAATAAACGATACCACCTGCACCACCCTGCCTTTTTTGTTGACAGGCAAAGACCTTGACTTACGCAACTAGTTTCGACAATTTCCTGGCAGCCATCTCAGGCCGGCTGAGATAGCCGCAGCAGGAATCCCCCTGGAAAGCGCAGCGGCGGATCGGTTGGCTTCAGTTTTTTTGCTCACCGGTTCGATTGAGGTTGCGTCGGCGTGCGCCAGCTGTTCCATTTTCGTGGTAGTGTTCTGCAGGAGGTTTGTCAGCTGGCTGGATATCTCATTTGAGTAATCATGAACTCTGCCGGCAAGAGCGCGGTTCGTGGCGGCGTCGTTGCTTACCTCGACAATACTCATCGAAACCTTACGGGTGTTTTCTGAAGTACGACCGGCCAGATCGGCAATGGTATCAGTTACCGATTTTTGCTTGGCAAGGGCCCGAGTGATGTTGCCGGTTCGTTCATTGAGCGCCTTCATCCGTCGATCGATTTCCTCAAGATGGGCCAAAAGCACCGAGCGTGCTTTCTCAATGGCGCAAAGCTTGTGCATGGCATCATCGGTAGCCTGCTCGGTTTTCAGCGATAATTCTTTCACTTCACTGGCCACCACGGCAAAGCCCTTGCCGGCTCCTCCGGCTCTCGCCGCTTCAAGTGTCGCATTGAGGGCCAGCAGCTTGGTCTGGTTGGTTATCTCCTCGACGGTTGCGATTATGGTGCCGATGGCTTTGACCGAGGTGTTCAGTTCATTGATATACTGTCTGGATCTGTTATTGCTTTCAAGGATTGAGGCGACAATAGTGTTCTGGTCGTGGATCTGCACATTGATGTCCCGAGAGGTGGACTGCAGGAAAACCGTTGATTCTGAAACGTCGCTGGTGTGTTTTGCGGTTTCGCCCGCCCGCAGTGACACGCTTTCCGCTCGGTTTTCCGTAGAACTTGCCAGTTCTTGCAAAGAAATAGCCGTGGTTACCAGCTCTTTGGCGCGGCTCTCAAGAGTGTTCACAACCTCCGTAATGGTCACGAACATCTCGTCGATGAGCACCTTTTCCTGGGCCTTGCGCTCGTTTTCATTGCTAATTTTCAGCAGCGCCTCGCGAAAATTGTTGATCGCTCCGGACAAGATGCCGATCTGGTCGCGTCGCTGCCGGTAGGGGATATCCGGGGATTTGCCGGAATTGATGGCACCAATGGTGCCTGTGAGTCTGTGGAGCGGCTTCTCGACGATACTTCGCACCAAAAAGAAGAGGACAATCATGTTGGCGAGAACGGCAATCCCTGCCATAATGAGAGAGAATTGCCGCTGCTTGAGTCGAAACAATGTGAGTTCCTGTTCCATGGCTCTGATCTCTTCGACATGCTGGAGGATTTCGTTGCGGGTGTTTTCCGCAGCAAGGCCGGCATCAGCCATTTTGGCGTTAAGATCACTGATTTTGAGCTTTAAGGCAGCACCATTAGTCGAATCCGCTACGACAGTATCGATTATTGTTCGCAACCTTGCGGCGTCTTCAATGGGAGTGCTGCCGGCAAGAACCAGATGCTCGACTGCATCCTGAAAATTACCCTTCGCATCAAAGAGGCCCAATGACAACCTCAGTTTGTCATTGCCGGTCTGGATGATATAGCTGCTTCCAGCAAGATCCCTTCGCTCATTGCGACTAAAAAGATGGCTATACGCATCCCGCCCCTCGAGAAGTTGCCGGTCGGTTACCTGAAAAGCTTCTTCAACCGCGCGAACGATAGAGGCTTTTGGATCTGTCTTGAGAAAATTGGGGAGGGAGAGGAATTCGTCCTGAAGTTTGACAATCGCCATGCGCAGATTGGCACTGAGGTTTTCCCTGATGGAGAGTACCGCATTGACTTTTTCGGCAACGGTGTCACTCGACTGCACATGCACATACAGCAGTGCACCGATGGACAGATTGGATGCCAGAGATACGCCTACAAGAATTTTTACTCCGACGGTGGCCAGTCGGGTTCGTGTTTTTTTGATGATTGACATTATTATTCCGGAATTTAGAATATATATATCAGGATGTTGACCCTGTTTGTATGACAATAGTTGAGATTTTTTGTGGGCGGGGTGAAATTATGAACCCGGTTCATTGCGTTTTCCCGGCGCAGGCGTCCGACGGTCGCGGACGATTACCGATCCCGGAATTTCCTTGGCCCTTGTTTACTACCGGCAGGCACAACAAATCAGGGTTGTCATTAAACCTGTTGAGAGCCTCGAGGATGCGGTCGGTTGCGATAAGAGGGTCAACGTAGGCGGCAATGTCGCCTACGCAAATTACCTCATCAAAGAGGTCGGTCCCCGATTGTTGCGGCGGGCCTTGTAAGGGAATATCCAAACAATCGTAGGTAATGAGTTCTGCCGCAGGCCTAGCCAGAAGATACCCCTGTGCCAGGTCAATGCCAATTTCCCTGCAGATCCGCAGATCCTTCTCGGTTTCGATGCCTTCGGCGATGACATCTATGCCGATGCGGTGGCAAACCGTGGCGATGGAATCAATCAAGTTGTAGTTGATACTGCATTTCGCACTTTCCTTGAAAAAGTGCCGGTCGATTTTCACAAAATCCGGTTCAAGGACGGAGAGCATTTTCAGTCCGCCATATCCGGCACCAAAGTCGTCTATGGCGATGCGAAAGCCTTTTTTGCGGTAATGATCAATTGCCTGGCGAAACAGGTTGTAGTTGGACACCGCTTCGTGCTCGGTGATTTCCAGGACGATGTTATGTATTGGGATCTCATACTTATGTGCCAGCAGCCCTGTCGCACCGGCGCTGTGATCGGGGTGGAGCAGACTGGTCGGGCAAATATTGATAAAAAGCAGGGCATTCTTGGCATTCAATTCCTGCTGTGCTGCTAAGGCCATGGCATTTTGCCGGCAGCGCATGTCGAGAGGGAAGATTTTATCGCATATTCCCGCCTGGAGGAAAAGCTCTTCGATATTGTCAAAAGGGTTGTTCCCGATGGTTCGACAAAGCGCCTCATAGGCGAAGAGCTTCCCTTGTTTGAGGTTGATGATGGGCTGGAAATGGCAGGTAAGATTATTCTTGTCAAGAAGAGTGGTGATCGCTTCGTCAATGAGACGTCTATGTGTCGGAGGTTTTTCCAGGCTATTCGGGTTGGACTGGGGCAGTTGATCGGTGAGTTGCATAACAAACATGGTTATCGTCGGGATGGAGAAATCAAAGAATTTTTATTTGTTCGAGATCGAATAATTATTAGCATAAGGCCACCACCAAAGGGCAATGGCCATGTTCTTTCGTAACGGCTCCTAAACATGTTTGCGAATAAGATCGAAGGAGACGGTTGATGTGGTGACCGTACTGCGACCGAAGATGAGAAAGAACACCAGCCAAAGGATTTGCAAGGCGAGGATAATTATCGGGTTCCATAAGACCTTGATGCCGATCACCACATTCGGGTCGATATAGTGGGGAGCCGGGATTAAAATTGTTACCAGCAGCATGTACAAGGCACTGATAACACCCATTTTCTGATACGCCGATATTTTGCCGAAGCCGCGAAAATCGGCGCGCAGAGTTTCGGAAAGGATACGCCAGAGTTGGGTTAGTCCAATAGTCAGCAGGAGGGCCTCGGTGAAATAGCCGTCGAGAAACAACAGGCTGCCGACCAAGGCGCCGAAGGTGTAGATGACACAGGTAATTGCCTGGATTGGGATGAGTCTTTCCCCATCAAGACGTCCTTCGTAGTTGGCCTTTTTTGTCGCTCCCTGGAAGATGAAATTTCTCCGGGCAAAGAGGCGTTGCAATAACCAATGACAATCTTTGAGAGGTTTTCCGTAACAGCAACCGAAACTGATGCAGCCGAGCCTGCCAAGCCCTTCGCCCAAGGTGTAAGCTATGGACATCGCCGCCAGTATCGGGATGATCGGCAAGAAACTGCCGTGATCGACCATGAGTTTATGCACCGCCTGCACGATCCAGGGGGCAATGAGAATACCGATGCAGGAGGCGCCGCCTATGGTGAAGGTATGGCGTTTCTTCTCGACGATCATTGCTATCAGCCGGGCTGCCGGGATACATACCGAGAGAATGACCAAGATAATCAGCATGGTTCCAGGGATGGAGACATGCATGGCTCCCAGGAGAACGAGAAGCAGGAGGAGTGCGAGAAGTTGACTGGTGGCGATGAAAAAACCATAATAGGTGATATTTGTTCCCTGCCAGCCATTTTCTCGGTTTTTTATGGTTGGTACGACCGCCAGCATCTGCCAGCGTTCCCCAGGCAGATTTTTAAATGCCCAGATAAGAAAATTGGCAAGGACAAAGCCGAGACCCAACACAAAAATAATGTCAATCATAGGTTCTCCTCATAAATTGAATTCTTGGTTTTTCCTGTGGTCCGAACAGCGATTGTTGAGCGAACCAGGACATCTGTTTCAACCAGCGGCTTGCCGAATCCGTTGGAGTACCTGCTGAGCACGTCATGGCGCCGCGAGTTGCCGACAAGATCCTCGGCAAAGGTTATCCGACCCGCTTCGAAAAACAGCACGTCGGTGGAACTGCCCGGGCGGAAAAGGCTTTTCGGGCAACCTCTTGCTACAAACATGCCGGGCCTGAGAGGCGATGGATTGTGGTAATATTCTTCGCTATATGCTTCGGCAATGTCGCCGATCATCAGAGCAACGATTTCGACCATCGCCACCAGGCCGACCTGGGAACCGCCCTCGACATCGGTGTCGATGATCGTCACGATTCTGCGGTTTTTTGCATAGAGTGATGCCATGGCGATAAGGGCGGAAGGATTACATGAATGATATTGACCGTCTACACCGTATATGTCGAGAACCTGGCCGCTGACCGGCAGATGGTTGTAGTGATATTTATCCGGTGTCAGGCGGAAAACAGCAAAATCGCCGTCGATAAATTTTTCTCGCCAGGGACAGGTCTTTCCGAGAAGCTCTTCTGCATCGAACACTTTGTTTTTTATGAAAAGCGCCGAGGTGGCGGTAAGACTGCCGATAAGAATCCGCGAATCGGCCGGGGCCAGAACCGTTGCAGACACTGTTTGCATTGGCCGGGTCTCCCAGTAGCGAATCTGCCGTTCGAAAACTTTGCGGTGCGAATCGAAGTGTGACAGCGATTCCACACACTCGCCCCAGTCGGCTCCGATACCTTCGAAAAGGTATTTGCCGTTGCGTCTGGCATTGCTGGGCAGGTCATAATGGCAAAAGGCCAGGAGGCTTGATGTTCTCGCCGAGGTTAACACTCTGAACATAGCTGGGGCGCTTTCTCGCAGGTGGTTGTAGAGAAATTGCACACAGCGATCGCCGATCGGTTTTTCTGTGACCACCCGGCGTGAGTTTCTTTCGATAAATTGATGGGTGAAGCTTGGTTGCAGTGTGGTAGCCGTCAAGGGTTATTCCTCTCATGGTGGATGACCGCCAGGCTGATACGCAGCATCTCCTGAAGCAGCCCCGGATTCGCTGATTCATCAAGGATCGCTTGGCGGTTTTGGGTGATATATTCGGAGGCGGTGATTTCGGGGGCAATGGCCGCCATGACCTGATTGAGACTTGGATCGCCAACCTTTTCCAGGCGTCGGCAATCATCGACCAAGGCGACCAGGGATTCGTCAAGGTATCTGGACTTCAAGACTGTGCGGTAGTAGCGTTCCATTGCCCCGTTGAAGACCTCGGCGGGGTAATGGAATGGGCTCTTCTGCCCTGGCAATTCTTCGCGGACGCCTGCTATAATTTTTGCAAAGGTCGATGCCCCACGCTCGGTGAGTCTTTGCCGCAGACAGTACAGGCGTGACCCGAGGTTCTGAGAGTCTATGAGGTCTGCGGCATCGGTTTCCAGAAGGTGCAGGAGGGCTAGATTGTATTCGTCGTGTCGTATTCTGATATACCCCTTATAACGATTACTGCTGCGCTGCGACGGTATATCAATGAGGATTTTTTGCAGAAACCGGTTGCCGGTGTCGGCACGGACATAGAAAGTGGGAATGCCGATAGCCTGACCGAAGAAGATCTGTCTTCGTTCGCTTTCGATGGAGGGCTGGTCGGGAATGTCGTGGTGGTTGATTTTTCCTTCGAGGATGTAGCGGCATGCTAAAGCGGTGATGAGGTTCTGCATATCCACCGCCTCGGCCATGTCTTCTTGCAAATTGTGAAACAGGGAATAGCTGCGGCCCTCGAATCCAGCGTAACCCGAGGCGGCAAAAATCCGCTGCCGATAGGGCAGGTAAATGGCCATCCGGGGATCAAAGATGCCCATCTCGCTCAGGTCTTCTTTCAGCCTTTCATGATTGCCTGTCATGCCGTTCAGGCCAGGACTGGTTTCTGTCGAGAGGAGGGTTACCAGATAATCAATCAGCCGAAAATCCGGCACCAGATCCCCCTTCAGGCGGAGCATTTTTGCCAGGGTGTCGTCGAGCCAACGTGGACCGAAAGGGGTGATGGTTTTACCGAGAAAGCCAAGCCGGGCCTTTTTTTGCCACCGTCGCCAAATCATCCGCAGATGGGTATAGTCGAGTTCGTGCGGCAAAAAACCAAGGACTTTTTCCGGATGGAAATCACTGAAATCGAGCCGGTAAGGGGCTGCAGTGTAGGTGTTGACGAAAAGTGGCAGGAAGTGCTCGACAATCTTAATAACCAGATCTCCGAAATGCTTTTCCACTGTCGGATTAAATGGGGAGTCGGCGTCACCGGCCATCTTTGTCAGAATACGGCTACCGAGGGAAACATGGGTGCCGTTGTTGGCCAGGCAGGTGTTCGAGGTGTTCGGCAGAACAATGAGGTTGCGGGTGATAATTCCTGCATCTTTCAGTTTTCCGATGGTGTTAAGCTGGCTGCGCGACAAGGTCCTGTGGCAGAGTTCCATATAGCGATACTTGTCTTCGCCGCGATTCCAGCCGGAAAGGCAGGGGCTGATAAACAGATGGCGATAATAGCTGTCTGGAACCATGGTGTTCAGGTATTTCTGCCGGGAAGGGGCATGCGGTGCACAGTAGAGCAAACATTTTTGACCCGATTCTGCAAGGCCCATGGTTTTATTGGCGTACTGGACAAGCAGTTGGCAAAAAAGCAAGGTTCTTGCCGATTCGGTGGCTGCCAGATCGCCGATTCGGCCACGATCAGCAACAGGTATGGTGAAGCTGAGGATTTCCGGCGAGGTATTGTCACTTAACAGATTTTGCATGAGGCTTGTGCCGGTTTCAAACAGTGCAGGTGGTAAAATATTATCGCTGCTTATGGCGTTGGCCAGGGAAAGCTTCAGCAGATAGCTGATCGGTAACCGCAGACAGTCCTCACCGCGGTGAGTGCAGCGGAAACGGTGGATATCCGTTCTCGGCTTGGATTTCGGGTTGCCCTTGTCGACCTGGAAATCCTCGGCAAGCAGCTTTTTCGTCCAGGCTGTCAAACGGTTTTCGGGAAATCTTATCCAGCTGTTTTCCCAGACGTTGGAATTGTTTTTGTGAAGGAAATCCTTCAGGGATTCTAGACCGGCCGGAGAAAGATCACCTCGGGCGCTACGTTTGACAACGTTTTTAAAGTAGGTTGAGGAGGCGATGGTGGTTGGCAAGTCGACATCTTTATAGTCGCCTTCAACCGCTACTTGCAATTCGAATTCCATGCCGACGCTGCTGTCTTCACCAACGAAAGGTCTTTGGCCGCAGGTTTCCAGGGCGCTAAAGAAGCGCTGCAGGGTCCTCTGATGATCACTTAAAGTTTCCGGGTATTGGATAGGTACATTCATAGGGGAGAATGTATCCGGCGGATATGAGAATATTGCTAAATATTGATGAGAAATGCGTTATGAATGGAAGGAATAAGGAATTGGCCAGGGTAGATTACACTGGGTATTTTTGCCGACCAAGATCGGTTAAGCTACGAAAAGGCTTTGACAAAAGCATTGATGGCTTTTATAGTGACCGGGTTCTAAGCGGGATTAACTCAGTGGTAGAGTGTTAGCTTCCCAAGCTGAAAGTCGCGCGTTCGAATCGCGTATCCCGCTCCAGCAAATTCAAGGGGTTAAGCAGTTTGCTTAACCCCTTTTTCTTTTCTAGGGTACACATAGGGTACAACATCATGATTTCTTCAATTAGATGATGGTAGCTACCAATTTCGAAAGATTTGGAAGGGCCTATGAAAATATAGGCCCGATTTAACGGAACAAAGATAATAGTTCAGGAAGTTTTAGCAGGTGCCTGGGCCGTGGCCCGAGCCATCACCCGGTCCGGTGCCACCATTGCCGGTGCCATCTCCTGGGCCGTGGCCTCCGTTCCCGCTGCCGTTTCCGCCCCCACCACGGGCGAGAAGCAAAGTGGAATTAAATGAAAAAATATCAGTAGTGCAATTCCCAGGTCCATAGCCAGTACCATCTTTGGGAGCGGCACCGCCAGTGCCATTACCCGGACCATAACCTTTCCCTTTGCCTTTACCGGCAAGGAGCTGATCGTTGCCGGTAGAAACCAATGCCGTGCCATCACTGTGATTGTTACTAACTTTACTACTGCCGGCCATTACCGGTGTTGACAGAAGAAGAACCGCACTACAACCAACCAGGATTTTTCCTATTCTTTTATTCAAAGACATTTCATCACTCCTTTAAATTTTCGCCCAGACCTGCAACCGGCCCACCCGGTTGCGAAACAACTTGATCCGGATAATGTTGTAACTATTCCTACAACGCTGCCATGGACGAATGGTTACAGATTATTTCAAAAAAAGATTGGGAGGGAAGCAGTGTTTGTAAAAATCTAAGCCAAAATCATTTCTTTACAGAAATTTTGTAACCTTCGAAGCGGAAATCCGTTATGGAGAGTGAATGCACAGGTTTCGAAAGTTCTATATCGATAACAGAGACAAGCTCTTTGGGTATCTTCTTCGCAGGTCCGGAAATAGACATCTGGCCGCCGATCTTGTCCAGGAGACGTTTACCCGCTATTTGGAACGATATCGCAATCATGAACAGAGTCCGGCACTGCTCTACACCATCGGTCGGAATCTTTTCTACGATGAGATGCGGCAAAATAATCGGCTTGTTCCCGGGGAAGAAATCGGCCAGGTTACGGTAGCAGACCAGGAAGAAGCCTATATCGCCAAGGAAGAATCAAGTAAAATATTCGCCGCCATGGAGCGGCTTGGTGAAGACGAGAGGGATATTCTCGCCCTTGTAGTCAGTAGTGGGTTGAGCTACCAGGAGATTGCCGACATCAGGCAGTGCAGTGTTGCCAACATCAAGGTGAAGGTACACAGGGCAAGACAAAAACTCAAAAAACTGCTGCAGGAGAACACTCATGGATGACTACCTGATCTCTCTGTTTATAGACGATGAAATGAATCTCGATGAAAAAATTGTCTTTGTCGAAACCGTTCACACCAGCAGGCAGTTTTCTCTGGAGGCGGTGGCTTTCCTGGAGCAGGAAAAAATGCTTCGCGCACTCCCCGCCCAGATGCCGGCATCTGTTATGCCCCGCCTGCAGGGAAACACTGTATTTTCATGGTCTTCGCTGTTTCGCTCAAGGTGGCAACCGATGCTTGCTACTGCCATGATCCTCATGGGCTTAGCCTTTTTTCTTACACCCAGCCCGCCAACCTTGACGACACAATCGGAACAGCGTTTCGTGCTCTATCTGCCGCAGGCAAGTCAGGCAAAAATTGTTGGTACTTTCACCAACTGGAATCCGGTACCAATGCAAAAAATCGGTGCCAGCGGTTACTGGTCCCTGACCCTTAAAGTTCCACAGGGTGAGCATCGTTACAGTTATCTCGTTGAAGATGGTAACCGGCTGGTCGATCCCACCGTGATCGCCCGGGAACATGACGACTTTGGTGGAGAGAATTCAGTACTTGTCGTGGGAGGTGGCGATGCGGATCCGGTTTCTTAGCTTGACTCTGCTGCTTTTTCTGACAGGTTGCGCACCTCACCATTTTATTGACAGACATTCCACGAGCGTGACACTGTACCTTGAGGCCCCGGATGCAATTGAGGTGTTCTTTGTCTCCTCAATAGACAGTTTTCGGCCTCAACCGACCCAAAAGAACTCCAGGGGCATATGGGTAATCAACAACCCCGCTAACCGGGAATTTCACTATTTTTACGTTGTCGACGGCAGAGTATATGTTCCGGACTGCCAATACAGGGAAAAAGATGATTTTGGGACAACCAACTGCATCTATCAGCTTGATTGAAAATTTTGCTTTATGCTGTGCCGTCAAGAAAACGGTAGGAGGAAAATGACCATGAAAAGAATTGCCGTACTGATTGTTCTGCTTTTGTCGGTTGCAGCTCATGCCGAGGCGCAGTCGATGGAGGCACCAGCCTTACAGATACAGCTTCAAGAGGTTGAGCGTCATCTGGTAAGAGGTGGCATAACGGAAGGTGATGCTCAGGCGATGGTTCGGGCCATGACAGATTCTCGTTTCACCGTGGAACAGATTGTTCGGGCCAGCAAGCAGCTTGTCTCTGACGACAGCCGAGGGATAACAGGACTGGCGGTTAGAGACAAAATTTATGAAGGTATAGCCAAGGGAGTTCCTCCTGAAGCTATTTTGGTTGCTACGGCCAGGGTGAAAAGCCGCCAAGAATATGCAAGCAAACTTGCCGCAGATCTCAGAGAGACCAATAAAATGCAGGTTGTCACAGCGTATGCAGACTGTCTTGCTGCAGGGCTCACCGAGCAGCATGCACACCATCTCAATAATGCTCTCAATGCCAGAACCGAAACTCCGGGAGGTGTTGGCAGCCAGAGCCTGGTAACGGAGACCTTACTTACCGCCCGAGAAATGGTACGCCGGAACATTTCTTCGACAACTACCATCGGAGTTTTGGAAAGTGCCCTCCACCGTGGCTACAGTGATAAGGAGATGCGCACCCTGCGCCAGAGTCTGGCCGGCAGCAGTGGCGACCCGGAAAACAATGCCAAACGCTTCGGTGCTGCAATTGATCAGGGTGTGCGAGCCGGAGAACTGCAAGGTCTTGGCAATAGTAGTAACGGGACCGGGGAAAAGTCAGGCATGGGTACTGGACAAGACTCTTCCGGCAGTAGTGGCGGTGGCGGTGGCGGCAGTGGTGGCTCAGGCGCAGGTGGCGAACGTCGCTGAAAAACTACAACAACTGTCATTTTTGGGATATGGCTACATAGAACCACTGCCCCAGAAGCCTGGTGAGAGCAACTACCCAAGTTAAGTTGAAATTCCTTTAGTTCATTGCGGCGATCCCCCCGGAATGTGCTGCACTGTTTTCACTTTGAGTGAGTAGCGGAGGTGCATCACAATAGCTTCCGCAAGATCTGTGGTCTTAGTCAAATTCAAACCCTGGTCCCTTAGGATCAGGTCAGATATAGTAGGCTCAGCCGTAAACCTTTACCATTATAAACCTAGAGTGTCCCTCAGGTTGCTCCAAGTCTCATAATACAACAGAAGCAAGCATACTTGTCCTCAGAGAAAAGAATATTCTTAACCAATTATCGGAAGCAGGCAAACATAATTGCTATCGGTTTCTTGTCTGAGGCGAGATCCTTTCAGCGTCACATTTGGCTATCTCGAACCCGGGGAAGTCTGCCAGTAGAGGAAATTGCCACCCATTCCGTTATCTCGGCTCCAAAGATCGCCAAGGGTGAAAATTTTCTTACTCTTGGCTATTTTCTAGCTGTCGTCACGGAAAATCTACCCTAGACGGCAAAGAAGAAGAGATAAACGAATTATTGAAAAAAGGTGTTGGTAAAGCAAGCATCGCCAAAATTTACGAGTGCTCTTGGCCATGCGTATCCCACTTCATTAAAACAAGAAAACTTGCCGGTAAATAGAAAGGAGATCATGACATCACCGATTATCAATAAATGACATCTCGCTTGATTTAGTGTATGCTATACGCATAATATACACAAAGGAGGTGTGTTATGCAAAAATCCCGAATAAATCTCACTCTTGATGCTGATCTGGTCGATTTCGTCAAAGAGTATGCAGAAAGCCAACGAACCACTGTTTCTGAGGTGTTCACTCAATTCGCTCTGAAATTGAAGCGGAATAAAGAAAACGATCCGACTGAGATAATAATTGCAGATCCGACTTTTTCTGAATCCCTTATTGAAACAATAGAACGTATCAAGGAAGGCAGGGTATCATGGAAAAGCTATGATGAGGTATTTGGATGAACCTTGTCTTTAGTGATGAATTTGCAGCTTCAGTAAAAAAATACAGTTCAATAAAAGATGCTATTCGGAAGAAAGCTGACATGATTGCTGAAAGTCCGATTGCGTTAGGTGAACCACTCAAAGGGAATTTCCGAGGGTATTACAGTTGTCCGGTTCGTAAGAGTTTTCTGATCATATTTTTATACTGTTCAATATGCAGGAAGAAAAAAGATGATCAAATTGTGCTTTGTTCGGATTGTTCGACGTGCAGTGATGATACGATAAAGTTTGTTGCTCTAGGCCCACATGATAAAGCTTATTTTGGTTGATTATTGGATATGTTTTTTTGTTTTAACGGCAACTTGTAAGTGAGATTTCGAGAGGGTCACTTTTGAACTTATCACAGGTTGCCGTTCGTCCAGTAATGACGCCATGCCGCCCGAGAGAAACCCGTGTTGACTTGCCGCCTATCCTTCTTCTGACGAAATAGACTTTTGTTGAGGCACCTACTCGTATACCGAATGCTGGGAGTTCTGAGTTGTAATACTCCACCTGTGTTCCTTTTTCGGAATAGAGGAGTCTGTCAACGGGAGTTTGGTGAGTTTGATTTTCGTGTCCATGTAGAGTCCCTCCTGGATTGTGGGATTGTACCCTATGAAAAAATTAGGGTACACATAGGGTACATGGCACACGAAATTCTATGATACTGCAAGATACAAGTAACTATAAAAAATGCGTTGTAACAGTACTGTAAGTGAGTTGGTGAAGCAGGGAGAAACCATGACTATAAGCTTCCCAAGCTGAAAGTCGCGCGTTCCAATCGCGTATTCCGCTCCAGCGAAAATTCAGGCACTTACCGATTCTTTGGTAAGTGCCTTTTCTTTTTTCTCGAGGTTAAGCCTTCCCACCACCATCACGAGGTTTACGTAATAGCTTCTCGAGGTTGGCAAAAGGTGAGTGTGTGGATGTCGCCCCCTTGTCACTGTCTGAATTTTCAGAGGGCAGCCATTCGGCGTCGAGTGAACGGGAGTGTTCGTTATCATGGCAGTAGATGCACAAGAGCTCCCAATTGCTCCCGTCGGGCGGGTTGTTTTTATAATTGTGGTCTTTGTGATGAACCGTCAACTCGCGCAATTTTTTGCCGGTAAAATCGCGACCGCAATTAGCACAGACCCACGGAAGTATCTTCAAAGCCTGTTCTCGATACTCCACTTTTTTCATTTGTTAATTTCTGCAGTAATGCACTAAAATAATTGAAAAAATGTCTAGTTATTCTTTAACAGTCTCTAAGCTTTTTTGATAGGTTGCTTGTCGGATTTTTTCTTGTCGTTTTGTTTATGTTTTTCGTTAGTCTGTTTCTGGCTCTTTTCCTTGTCCTTTTTTCCACCTTTGTCACCCATGGCAAAATCTCCTGTTAATGTTGTTTTTGAATGTTTGTTAAAGCTGGATCACACCATTTTTTTTGCTAAGCAGTCCGCTGTTTTTCTTTTTAACATCATCTCCATATAGCAGAAATAACAAAAGCTTCTGTCACTGTAGACCAACCTCAAGGACTTGACAACAAAAAAAGTCAGGAAGTATCTTTGCGGCATTTTGGGGAATTTCCGAGAAGAAGAAGGGGGGCTTGGCTTTTACATACGCCAATATCATATGAGACAAAAAGTCATGGCCATCTCCGATCGGGGCATTCTGCCGTCAGATTGTGGCGCTCTTTACAAACGGTTCTTAAAAGACGAAGGAATACTTTTCGATACGGCGGCAATGCCAATTTACGTCATTACCCCAAAGCGAAACACCTTGGTGTTCCGGTTGCCGGTATTGTGACCGTTTGAGTTTTTCTGATTTGAAAGCTTGACCTTTTTAGCGATTAGTCCCTGTTTGTCTGGGTGACATTCAAATTCAACGCTTGCACCAACCTTTAAAAATTGACAGTCAACAAGATCGGCCTTGCGTACCATTATGTCAGGTCCACCTTTGTTGTCGAGAAATCCAAAGTCCTCATCGCGGAACCACTTCTTAACTACTGTTTGCAAAAATCCACCTATAACTTGATATTTATAGTGATACCTCTGTCTTTGTATTAGGCAGCGCCACTTTTGCAAAGACGTGTCGATGCACTAACTGTAAAACTTCTTTCAAAATTTTTCCTTCTATAATCGGATATTAATCTTTTTGTATCCATTGACCACAAAAAAGATTAAAAAACGACAGAATAGCGGGCGATATTATCCTTAAATTTTTGGAGGAGCCTTCTTGTTGCCATTTTCATCGACTTTAATAAGAAATTTAGAGCCTTTAGCGATTGATACTTCCTTTGTTCCTTCAAAAATAACTTTAATTGTCCCACAGCTATCTACTGCTGTAATTTTCCCGATACCCCATTCTGCCATTTTGTTGTGTCGAACGTTTTCACCTTCACGTAACATTGCTACCATTGGAACCTCCTAGGTATTTTGGTTTTTACACGTTCTTATGACAATAAGCCTTAACTGGATTAAATCTCTTATTGTTTAACAAAAAGGTAAAATATGAAGATATTTTCAACGTTCTCACCTGATTTTCAGGGGGTGTATTCATCTGCTGCGGATTTCTGTTGCCAAAAACCCTTGGATAACCCTATCCTTTTTTTAGGGAAATGTCTTGCAGAGATCCTGTTTCATTCAAGGCTCGATTGAAGTTCTTTCAAAACCCCTTGAGAAGGCGATGTCTTATCACCCCATCTTATATAAGCTTTTGGGAGGTGTACAGGTATGGCAAATAATTTCAATCAAAGATGCCCTGAGATGATGGCGCTTTTGCGTCATTCAGAGGATTCCATCTTCTTCAAAGATATGGACGGCCGATTTACTTTGGTAAGCGAAGCCAAAGCGAAAAGATCGGCAGTTCATTGGCTGGACATGATTGGAAAAACGGATTTTGATTTTCTTCCCCTTGAGGAAGCCCAGAGATGTCGGGATGACGAAATTTTTATTATGGAAACAGGGGCGTCAATCATTGATAAAGAGGAAGAGCTGACTCGTATCGATGGAACCCATTCCTCAATCTCGGTTTCTAAATTTCCCTGGAAAGACATTGACGGAGAAACCATCGGCGTGATTGGGATTTCTCGTGATATCACAAGGCGCAAGAGACTAGAAAACCATATCCTGCGGATGCTTTCCATTGCAACTCATGATATGCGCTCTCCTATCGTTTCCATCGCCTTAACAATCAAACTTTTAGCAAGAGGAAGGTTTGGCGAGGTGAGCGAAAGTGTCAAACAAACGCTCACCGATGTCTTTAATCGAATGATTAAACTTGAGCAAATTGTTGGAGAATATTTAACCAAATCAAGCGTTATGCATTCCAGCGAAATTGGCCGCAAAGAAACGCTTGATCTCCGAGAGGATATTATTGATCCGATACTGGGAGAGTTTGCACAGGAGATTGAAACAGGCGAAATTCGCATTGATAATCGCCTTGGCGGAATACCAGGTGCAAAAATCTTCATTTCCGCCAACAAAAATTGGCTGAGTATCGTTTATAGGAATCTGCTCTCTAATGCTATTCGTCACACTCACAAAGGAGGGACAATCGCCTATGGCTTTGAAGACAAAGGCGAGATGTATCGCCTTAATGTTTTCAATAATGGACAATCAATTCCAGTCGAGAAGAGGAAGTCAATTTTTGAAATGTTTGAGAGCGAGGCGAGCTCGGGAATTGGACTGCCTGTCATTCGCGAGCTCGTGCGGCGCCACGGTGGGGACTTGTGGTGCGAAGAATCTCCTGGCGGCCATCCCAATTTTGTTTTTACTTTGCCCAAGTCTTGATCGATGACACGCGACTGCAGATACGCTAAGCCGTTGTAAAAAAATAACATGGCCGATGTAACACCCGGAACGGCATAAGGAGCCGTAAGAAAATGGTTCGAAATGGCCAGGTTATTTTCTAACGGCTCCTAAGTTCAGAAAGTGAAACAATGAAATTTGCGTCGGATAATTGACGATGCTATCAGATACGCAAGTATCTTTTCCAAAGCGGACATTATATGCCGCCAACAAGGAGATAAATGATGTCGGAAAAAAATATCAAGGTCGGACAAAGGATAAAGGATCTGAGGATCGCCAGAGGGCTTTCACGAGAGGATGTTGCAAAAAAATCCGGAATATCCGAAGAGACCATTGCCAGTATTGAAACCCATCTCGTCTCTCCACCTTTGGGAAATATTGTAAGTCTGGCGAAAGTGTTTGAGGTCTCAGTAGGAGATTTTTTCGGGGAGAAAGGCGAATCTGCTTTTTGCATTGTCAGAAGCGGTGATCGAAAAACCGTGTCGCGTTTTAATTCAAGCAACGGCAAGTCTTCCGGCTATACGTATGAAGCGCTTGGGCAACAGAAGAAGAAAAAGCAGATGGAGCCTTTTCTCGTAACCCTCACTCCTGCGGAGGTTCGGCAAGTTGAACCGAATCAGCATATCGGAGAAGAGTTTATTTTTGTTCTGGAAGGAAAAGTCGAAGTCAGGTTGTTGGATCATACCGACATACTCAACCCCGGCGACTCTATTTATTATGATTCAACGATACCGCATATTGTAGCATGCCATGGAGAGCAATCGGCAACCATCCTGGCGGTAATTTACGCCAAGGACGAGATGATCATCCTGTAACTGATTGGAAAGTATAATTTTGACGGTTTCGCAAAAAGAGGAAAATCGCTGGTTTTGTCATTTCGAGCGCGACGAGAAATCTCCGGAACAATGAAGAGATTTCTCGTCGCTCTGCTCCTCGAAATGACAGAAATTGACTTCTTGCGAAACCATCAATTTTTCCTTCTTGAGAACATGTCCCGGGTGCTTTTTGCGACCAAAGGTCTTGTATGCATAAAGACCTTCGACTGCATGTTTATTTAACCGGCATGATCCAGTGAAATGGATCGTCGCTCTTTCCGTATTGGATGTCCATAAGATCATTAAAGAGTTTTGCCGAAAAAGGCCCGACATTGCCATCGCCGACAGTAATTTCCTTACCGTCGAATTTGATCTTGCCGACGGGTGAGATTATTGCTGCGGTCCCTGATCCGAAAACTTCCTTGAGCAAGCCCTTTTCGTGAGCTTCAAAGACCTCATCGATGCTGAGTTGTCTTTCTACAACCTTTACACCCCACGATTTCGCTAGTTTTATGACCGAGTCTCGGGTAACTCCGGCTAAAATACTTCTGTTGAGCTCGGGGGTGATCAATTCATCCCCTATGCAAAAGAAGATGTTCATTGTGCCTACTTCCTCAATATACTTCTGTTCCACGCCGTCCAGCCACAATACCTGCGTGTAGCCGTCTTTGTAGGCGAGGCTTGTGGCATACAGGCTCGCTGCGTAATTACCGGCGGTTTTCGCCTGACCGACTCCGCCTCTGACGGCGCGCACGTATTCTTTGGTAACCCAGATTTTCACAGGGTTGAATCCTTCTGGATAATATGCACCAACCGGAGAAAGAATGATAAAGAATCGGAAGGTATTCGATGATCGAAGGCCGATATAAGGGTCTGTAGCAATAATCGTCGGCCGGATATAAAGCGAGGTGCCGGGTGCGCTGGGGACCCAATCCTTGTCGATTCTTAGAAGTTGCAGGAGTGCGTCAAGAACAAATGTTTCGTCAAACGCCGGGATGCAGAGCTTGTCGGCAGAAAAGTTGAGACGCTGCAGATTATCCTTCGGCCTGAAAAGTTGAATTTCGCCGGAATCAGTTCTGTATGCCTTGAGACCTTCGAAAATCGCCTGGCCATAATGCAGAACCATGGAGGAGGGGTCCATGGCGATGGGGCCATAGGGTTCAATGCGCGGGTTGTGCCAACCATCCTGGGGGTTGTAATCCATGTTAAACATGTGATCGGTGAAAAAAGTTCCAAAGCCAAGGGCGGAACCTTCAGGACGGTTTTTTAATGTTTCAGCTTTTTTGTATGTAATTTCCACGGCCACCTCTAGATTGTAATGGTTCGTTTTTACAACATTATTATAAATATTAATAATGTTTCTTGAAAAAAGCACAGCATTCTGCTTGCTAAGTTATTATTATGATTTCCAGTATAATACCAGCTTAATTGTTTCGTAACTGCTTTGCATCTTTTTTAAAGCAACACTGAGAGAACTGCTTATACTGATCGCCGTAAAAGTATAAGGTATCTTTTAAGAACATTGAGATCAACCAAATATTGGTGGGAAATGAGAAAGGATATAATTGAAATACGCTGGCATGGACGTGGAGGTCAGGGTGCTATCACCGCAGCAAAGATTGTTGCCAATGCTGCCTTTGTTGCCGGGTATAAAGGTGTTGTCATGGCCCCGACCTTTGGAACTGAAAGAAGGGGCGCACCGGTGTTTACTTCGCTGAAAATCTCCAAAGCTAAGATATATGATCTTTCACCTATCACTACCCCGGACATGGTGGTTGTGTTGGATCATACCCTTTTGGAGGAAGTCAATGTTGTCGCGGGGCTGAAAGAAAACGGACTGGTGGTACTTAATGGGCCGAGACCCCTTGCAGCCTATCCTTTCCCAGGTATGCGAGTTGCGGTTTCCGATGTAACGAAGCATGCTGTTGAGGCAGGTCTGCCGGCGGGGATTGTCAACTCCGGCATAATCGGCGCATTCGCCAAGGCCACCGGTCTTGTCGATATTGATATCCTTGTACAGGCGATTGAAAAGGAATTTGTTGGCAAAAAACCAGAAAAAAATGCAAAGGCTGCCCGCATTGCCTTTGATAATACGGATATCGGAGGTTGATGAATGGTGAAGAGAAAATATTGTGACATGATTTCGCGCAGCAAACCCGGCCCTGGCGATGGTGGCAATACAGGGTCATGGCGGGTAATGCGCCCTGTCATAAATCTAGAGGCATGCATCCCGGTAAAAACCAAGAAAAATTCCTGTTTTAACTGCTGGTTGTATTGTCCCGACTGTGTTGTCTCAAAGACCATACCGCCGGTTATAAATTATGAATACTGTAAAGGTTGCGGAATCTGTGCCGAGGAGTGCCCGACGGGCGCTATCAGTATGGTTGCCGAGGCAACGCCTGTCACGGAGGAGAAATAATTCCATGCACATTATTGAAGCCGGAAATGTAGCAGCAGCAATAGGTGTGAAACTTTCACGGGCGCAGGTTATTGCCGCATACCCGATAACGCCGCAAACACCTTTAACGGAAAAATTGTCTGAATTTGTTGAGTCGGGAGAGCTTGAAGCCCAGTACATTCCAGTCGAAAGTGAGCACAGTGCCATGGCTGTGTGCATTGCTGCATCCACGGCTGGTGCACGGGCTTTTACCGCCACCAGCGCCAACGGTCTTCTCTATATGGTTGAGCAACTGCACTGGGCAGTGGGGGCAAGGCTGCCCGTTGTCATGTGTGTCGCCAACAGGGGCATCGGCGCACCGTGGACC
Organism: Desulfobulbaceae bacterium; assembly: GCA_011391225.1. Lineage (GTDB taxonomy): Bacteria > Desulfobacterota > Desulfobulbia > Desulfobulbales > Desulfocapsaceae > Desulforhopalus_A. The sequence continues at coordinate 27,045 of JAABQY010000013.1, forward strand.
GTTTGGAATGATCAACAGGACACCATCTCGCAAAGGGATGTCGGCTGGATACAGCTGTATTGTAATGATCATCAGCAGATCATCGATTCAGTCATCAAGGCTTTCAAACTTGCCCAGACCGTCAGTGTTCCGGTTATGGTGTGTTATGACGGCTATCTGTTGTCGCACACCTATATGCCCTTTGAGCAACCGGAGCAAAGCAAGGTTGACGCTTTTCTTCCGGCTTTTACGCCAAAGCATTTTCTCGATCCGGAAAATCCAGGGAATTTTAATACGGTTACGCTTCCCGATATACGGCTGGACGTCGATGGCATCATGGCTCCCGGCTATATCGAGATTCGTCATAATTTGCAAGAAGATCTGCGGGCGGCCCTTGATACCTATGTGACTATTGATAAGGAGTTCGAGAAAGAGTTTGGCCGGGGCGGCAATCCGTTTGTCGAAGAGTATAAATGTGAAGACGCCGAATTCGTAGCAGTCTGCATAGGATCCTTGTCCTATCAACTGCGCGATGTCGTAGATATAATGCGGGATGACCAGGTGAAGATCGGCGTTATGGGTGTCCAGATGTACCGGCCTTTTCCGGATCAGGCGATCACCCAAGCGCTTGCCGGGAAAAAATGCGTAATTGTCTTTGAAAAGGCCTTAAGCTACGGAAATCAGGGTGCATTGTACGCAGATATCAAGTCGGCACTGTACAGCAGCGAGAAAAAACCACGTATTCATAATTACATACTGGGCCTTGGCGGTCGAGAGATAAAAACCCAGCACCTTCTCGATGCCTTGGCCGAGTCATGCACCACCCCCGACACCTTTGGCGACAGTCCCCGCTGGATCGGTTTGAAACTACAGGAATAATCACAATGGAAAAAGCAACTACAATTTTAAACCTGACCGAAGAAGAATTCGTCCATCCGGGCAACCGAGCCTGTTCTGGTTGCGGGCTGTCGATTGTTTATCGCATTGGCTTGAAGGCACTCGGCAAAGACACTGTTCTGGTGGTGCCGCCAAGTTGCCTCACCGTGTTGCAGGGCTTGTATCCCGTGGCCTCGACCAAGCTCCCCTGTGTCAATGTGACTTTTGCCTCAACTGGAGCCGCTGCCACGGGAGTTCGTGCCGCCATGCGGGCGCTGAAAAAAAACAACGTCAATGTAGTGGCCTGGGCAGGTGATGGGGGTACGGGCGATATAGGTATTCAGGCCCTCTCGGGAGCATGTGAAAGGGGAGAGGACATCATCTATATCTGCTACGATAATGAAGCGTATATGAATACCGGTGTCCAGAGATCCAGCACCACTCCGCAGGGTGTTCTCACCACCACCACCCCTATCA
>JAABQY010000134.1 GCA_011391225.1 Desulfobulbaceae bacterium
ACTAGACCATTTATAACCATTTACTTACGGCTCCTTATGCCGTTCCAAGCATGCCTCCGGCCATGTTATTTTTACGCGACGGCTTATTCCATTTCTAAATCAAGATGGAAACAAGAAGGCAAGCGAGCAGCGACGAGACAGTACAAAGAAGTATACGGCGAGGAGCCGCACAGCGCTGCCGACGAAGTTAACGCTTGATTTAGAAATGGAATTAGCTCCCTTCCGGAGCTTTGTCCTTATCCGACTTGATTTTTATTTTTGTTCCTTTGGTAAATCCTGTAGGAGGCGATGGGCATTCTACCACCATTTTATTGCCATCAACGTCCACTACCGTACATTTTCCACTTGCCGCAAGGACGGTATTTCCATTCATCAGCGCCAACAACCCTGCACAACAAAAGCCGATCACCTTTTTCATTTCAACCTCCTCATAAACCATGAAAACAGCAGAAATTTCTCTAGAGACTGTACAACTCGATTTCCTTTTTTACTAGTAGACATCGGGCAAAATCGCCCCATGTCAGTACGCTCTTCATAGGTTTCTACGAAGGGTAATGGGAATTAAATCTTTAATGCATGTTGAGAAGTTGGTATATATACACCAACAGACCTCAATTATGAGGATCTTATAATAATCCGCAGATATACAGTATCTACAGAACCTCTTTTCCTTACCTGAAACTACAGATGACAGACAATTCGATTCCTGGCCCGATGAGCATGGTGAAAGTTGACGGGTCGAAGATAAAACATCTGCGTGAAGAACAGGGATTAACCCAGCTTTACCTGGCAACCGCTGTTCATGTCACTACCGATACAATCTCCAGATGGGAAAATAAGCGCTACCCAAGTATTAAGAAAGAAAATGGCCTTAAGCTGGCAGAAGCGCTCAATGTCCCGCTTGAAGCCTTGATGGAAGAAGATGAGGTTGTCGAACCTTCGCCTATACCGCCGGCTACGATTCTTGATCCCCCCAAACCGCCAACAGGCAGCACACAATCACGTATTAAAAAAATCTGGCCACTTCTTATTCTCACCCTGACTCTTTTTTGCGTTGTCGTGCTTTTTGCTTGGTATTCACTGTATTCTTCACCTGAGCTGACTATCACCGCCGAGCGGAACGCCCCTGAACACTGCATTGCAGGGCAACCCTTTCCCGTGATGATACGCATTACCGGAGCCCCGGAGGACAAGCCAACTGCCATCATTATCCGCGAGAATCTACCGGCAAATGCAACTGTTGTAAAAATATCACCGGAAGTTGCTGCAGGTGGTATGAAGAGAGATATGATCAAATGGCTTAAAAAGATCCATGAAGCAGCTACCTTTGCTTACGTCATCAGGGTCACCGGCGGGGAAGGCGACAAGGTCGGCTTTTATGGAACGGCTGCAATCAGCGGCGAATCCGGCTTGCCCCCGCCTATTGGCGGCAGCAGCATAACAAACATCGGTCAGTTTCATTGGGCCGATGGAGATAAAGACAATATCATCAGCGACAGCGAAATTCTCGCAGTACACGATCGCTATAATGAAATTGAAGGTATTGATGTGGATATCGATACTATTGAGGAAATTTGGTTGGGCTCAGGATACAAGTGGAACCAAACAACCAAATCATTTGAGATTCTTGAATAACTCTATACACCTGCAACCTTAAAATTCTTTTTTAAAACATGGATGACACCCTATGTCAATCTCACCTGCCATGCGTTATCGCCCGTTTGTTATACTACTATCTGTCATAATCTTGAATGTTTTCACTCATTCTTTGGCAAGTGCTGCCGACAACTTGGTGTCAGGGAAATATGTATCCTCATCCGGCACCGACATCGTTTTAAATCTTACCATCCAAAATCCTGCTCCTGCAAATCTCATTGTCGAACAGTATCTTTCACCGGAAAATATAATAATTGATACCGCACCACAGGCAAAAAAAATAGATGCTGCCCAAGGAAATATCAAGTGGCTCTTCAAAAATACCAGAAACGGCATTCTATCCCTGACGCTTCGACTAGAAAATCCTCTAACGGGTGATATTTCTGCGATAGTTCGCTACCGGGCCCCCCAGGACGGGGCCTTTACCGAACTGCGGATTGCGCCCTGAAAAGGATACATGCAGCATGTCTTTCGGATTGTTGTTGTAAAACGAGTTTTCCACTTTTCTATGAAGGTCAAAGCTTGCGAAATAACTCCTTTATAAGCCGATGCTTGCGAGAAACCCTCAGTGGACTGCGAAACGGCTTGTCTCTTTTTTCCGGGACCAGTCGAGCAGCAATTATTTTTGCTCTTACAAAGAATGATGAATTGGAGATATGCGATCCTCAAAATCTACTCCGCGGCCACGAGCCTAAACTACAAACTCTTTATTATGGCGGCGAAAGTTGGTGCAAGCCGATAGATACGTCATTCTTCAAAAACACCTATAATGCGATTGAGCCGCAAGCCAATCTCCAACTCGACGGGCTCATTTCCCACGGGGGCAGCTCTGGCCCGGTATACTATCAAATGTGGTTCACTGATCACCATCCAAACATCTGCTCAGTATTACCGACAGAGTGTTGGCTGGAGCATGCGGTTTTGCGATTTTCCCATGATATGGTCAATGACAGTAACCTTTATACAGGAATATCAGGGAATTTTTTGCGCGAATATGCCACTCACGCCGTCCATGACTGTATCGTCGATAAGGCCGGACTGTTTCTCGGACCCGACTTTCAGATCCAAATCTTTCCGCTTCTTGAGGCGATTCTTGGCATATCCAAAACCAATGAGGAAGGTGTTCGCCCTAACGGCGCGCTAACTTTCCTTGAGCCACGGTTTCTTTATGATATCCAATTCCTGGCAAAATTTAAGTCATCTGAACAGCCATCTCTCTGTAATTTTAAACACGTAAGGAAATTACTTCAAGCCGTGGAGCACTCAGAGAGGTCCCTGATTTCTGATGGAAAAAATATTGTCGGCATTGCCAACAGACATATCGCGCATTTTCATATCACCGCCGATTATCACGGCAAATTGGGGTTTTTATCGGTAGGAGACCAAACTCTTTGCAGTTTTCATGATGGCAGTTATAGCTCCAATACCCACAGAGCCAAACTTTTTGAGGTTGAAGAGGCCTTGCTGGACTTTGATCTCGAACCTACGATCGGTAGCGATATGTTTCAGGTTATTGCAACGTTGGTACATAACGCCGAGGATAGAAAATTTGGTTGTACATTTGTTATCGATCTGGCACCGGTTCCAACCGCTACTGCCGGACAGGTACTGACCCCACCGATCAATTTACGGCTCTCAAATGAATTGGCTCTTGCAGCAGCGCTTTCAAAAGTCGACGGTGCGCTGCATATTCGCGCCGATCTTCACCTGTATGCCTTTGCTTGTTTACTGGACGGACACAGGATTCCGAATGAAGATAGGGCGCGCGGCGCGCGTTACAATTCTGCTTTACGCTTCACCTCCCAGCATCCGCAAACCATTGTTGTCGTCGTCTCAGCTGACCGACCGGTATCGATATTCCAACAAGGACAAGAACTTAAAAACAGCTATAACGACAATCTTTCTTCAAAATGTGATCTTTTCCCCATGCCATTGCGAAAATGGCTGCAGGTATCTGATCAGGACAGTCTCGGCAACATGAGATGAGCCTTTCAGGAAAAAAATGCCTCGCCTTCAATGGAGAGACACTGTAAAGAGTCCCCCCTCAGGTTGAAAATCAGCTATTTCTGATTACAGTTCACGAACCCAATCAGGTATATGATTAAGAATATATTGCTGTACCGCTTCTTTTCTTTGACCTGCTTCGACTTTGCCGACAGCCGCCATTACTTCTTCGAAATCAAACCAACAGAGTTCCTTATCGTCTATACTGTAAACCATGAGAATACGTTTTTCAGGTGCATCAACATCTTCTTCTTCCTGAATTGCCCCGACAAGTTTTACAGCCTCTTGATAACTTATGAATTTAATTTCCTCTGCACGCATGTATAACTCCTCTGATGGAAACACAAAAAGGCGAGCAGGAACGTATTCCTCTCGCCTTTAATATGAGCTATAATTTCTTTTCAGGCTGCTTTTACAACCGCCCCAGATCTGATACATCTGGTACATACCCTGGTTTTTTGGGTATTCCCTCCGGCGCTTGCCATATGCACCGTTTTCAAATTTGGAAGCCAACGTCTTTTTGTTTTGTTGTGAGCGTGTGAAACATTGTTACCGGTTACTGGTCCCTTACCACAGATTTCGCATACTTTAGCCATGTTTTCTCCTTCTATTCCATTCCCCGGCCCAATCACGAGCATAATTATGGAATGCATGAATGGTTTGTTAGTAAATAATGAATCAGAGTCTGCCTTATTAACCTCTTTTCTGATGATTGGCAAGTACTTTTACACCAATCTCCAGGTATCAAAACGACCTGATCTTGTCAAAAAATGTGGTGATCTCAGGAAAAAAATGTTTAACATCAAGACAACTCTCCTGTGCCACGGAACATTTCATTATTACCGATCGGCATCATCCATTTACTTTTTTTAACGTACTATTTCCAGAATGAAACTGATCAACCAAGTTTGGGCCTTCTTCGTTTCGGTGCGATTGGCCATCTTCACCCTTTGTTTTATTGCCGCGACATCCGTTATTGGCACAATCATCCCTCAAGGAAAACCGCACGACTTCTATGTAGACAATTTTGGTGCCAAAACGGCAATGTTTTTGCAGATTCTCGACATTCCTACTATGTATTCTTCATGGTGGTTTTATGGGCTCCTCGGAGTGCTCAGCATCAACCTTATAATCTGCAGTCTGGACCGATTTCCTGGTGTTTGGCATATCATTAATGCCGACAATCTCGCTATCCCCTTGGAAAATATTAAAAAAATGAGGTCTTATCGCCAGTGGAGATTTCCCTCCGAGGGGGGTAACAGCTTGCATTTACACAAATCATTGGCGGCCTGCGGATGGCCATGCGAAACGAAACCCCTTGGAGAAAATTCACTGTCATTCTGTCAAAAGGGGCGCTGGAGCCGAGTCGGAGTGTATATCGTTCACACTTCGATTTTGCTAATTTTCGCTGGAGCTCTCGTTGGCCATTTTTTTGGTTTCAAGGGCAGCGTCATGATTCCGGAATTGCGCAGCACCGAGAAAATATTTACCGAGCCTGGTTCTCTTCAAGTTGAACTCGGTTTCACTGTCCGTTGTAACTCCTTTGGACTTGAGTTCTATGACAACGGTATGCCAAAAGAATACAAAAGCAGTCTCACCATACTGGAAAACGGCAAGGAAATTCTTAACAAAACCATAAAAGTAAACGATCCGCTGACCCATAGAGGTATCACCTTTTACCAATCGAGTTACCAGGGTCATCAAGAGTTCCTGGTCGAGATCACCAAAACAGCTACCAGCGAAAGTCGTCAGTTTTCTTTACCCTTTCAACAACAGATATCCTGGGAAGAGCAGAAGCTTCGCTTTGGCATCATTAATGCCGAGGCCGCCGGACAGCGAGCGCTACGCGCCAAAATTTGGTTTAAATCAGATGATGATCCGGCCATTACAGAATGGCTTAACAATAATGAAAACATATCTCTTAAAAGTAGCGGAAAAGTTTATTCCGTGAGAGTCAAACAGTTATACTCAACTGGCCTTCAGGTGGCCAAGGATCCAGGTGTATGGATAGTCTATTTAGGCTGCGGGCTCCTCCTGCTTGGCTTATATATGGCATTTTTCTTATCGCACAAAAGAATTTGGCTGTATCAGCAGGTTACTGACTCTGGCATATTGGTTTCTCTGGCCGGTTCGTCAAACAAAAATAAACCAGCGTTTGTTCAAATATTCAAAAGAATTGAGGACTGTATCGACCAGTCGATTGGCCACCACAAGAGTGAAAGCACCTGAGCTGAGTCAACAATGCGCAGCCCTATTATCATAATGAAATCATCACTTTGGCTATAAGAAAGCTCACGGAGTAAAGGCATGGATAGCTCTCAATTACTAGGAATTACAACTTTCACCTATTTGTTCTCGACACTGCTCTACGCCTTTTTGTTGGTTTTCAAGACAGAGCGACTTGGCGCCATTGCGACGTTCTTTACCGTCGCAGCCTTTTTTATTCAAACTGCAGGCATCGGCCTGCGTTGGGTCGAGTCATACCAGATGGGCATCGGTCATGCACCTCTTACCAACATGTATGAATCTGTAGTTTTTTTTGCCTGGACAATTATAGCCTTCTATTTAGCAATCGAATGGATTTATAAAACCAGGATGATTGGTGCCTTTGCCGTTCCGCTGGCCTTTCTCGCCATGGCCTATGCCTCATTTTCCAGCAATATCAGTAAAGGCATCTCGCCCTTGGTGCCTGCATTACAATCCAATTGGCTTATCGCGCATGTAATCACCTGTTTTGTGGGCTACGCTGCATTTGCTGTGGCTGCTGCAATGGGGATCATGTATCTATGGAAAAGCCGACCGCAGCCACCCTCTCCCCCATCGCCGGCGCAACATAGCCGCCTTCCATCCTTATTTTTCATTGAAGATTTGATTCATAAGACCATGATATTTGGCTTCATCTGGCTAAGCATGGGAATAATTACCGGGGCCGTCTGGGCAAATTCCGCTTGGGGGACGTATTGGAGCTGGGACCCAAAGGAAACATGGTCCCTGATTACCTGGTTTTTTTATGCCATAACCCTGCATGCAAGATATACTAGGGGCTGGACAGGCAGAAGAATCGCTTTTCTTGCTGTCTTTGGTTTTCTTTGCGTATTGTTTACGTATTACGGAGTTAACTTTCTTCTGTCCGGACTTCACAGCTATGGGTCAAGCTCTTGAGTTAACTACACTTAGTATTTATTTTCATATACTTACAAGAGGTTAACGTGTTTGACAAAGTTACCGGAAAACAGTATATGTAGATTGTTCAAAATCAATGAGGGATTGTCATAATTTGATTCATTTCACCAAAAGAGGAGCAAACAAAATGAAAAAGATGATTGCCTGCAGTGGAGTGTCGTTGTGCATGTTTCTTGGAACAGTCATTTTCACTCTAGCCGGTAGTAATATGGGCCCTGCCGACATTACCCTTGGCGAAGGCGGCAAGAAACCCGCTCAATTTTCGCACAAGAAACACCAGGACACTATTAAATGTGCAGAGTGTCATCATGGAATGGCCGCCGATGGCAAAAAAATTCCTTACACTGAAGGCCAGGAAGTTAAAAAATGTGGCGCATGCCACAATGCCACAGTTCTTGCAGGAAAAATGAAGGACACACTGGCCCTCGATACCCCTAAGGGTGCCGGCCACGGTAACTGCCTAGAATGCCACAAGGCCAAAAAAGATGAGCCGGCGATCAAGGATAAGAAGATTGACAAGTGTGACACCTGCCATCCAAAAAAATAATGCTCTGACTGTATCGCTGCTTTGAAAAGCAAAAAGGGGTGTTCGTCATGAACACCCCTTTTTTTCCCTTTTATCTAAGGTGACCCGAACGGAATCAGTTCTCTTGAAGAAGCGAGATATCGCCAATCTGGAGGATGAGATCACCTAGGACAGTTAAAAGGTTGAGTCGGTTCTGGCGTATTGCTGCATTTTCCGCCATAACCATTACCCCATCAAAAAAAGCATCAACCGGTTCCTTCATCTTCAGCATGACTTCGAGGGCCTTGACGTATTCCTTGTCGGCAATAAGTTTCGCCATTTCCTTCCGTACTTCCAGGAAAAGATTATAGAGATTGTTTTCCGTTTGGTGCTCAAACAAACTCACGTTAACTGCAGTTTCGCGGTTATCCTTAATGA
>JAABQY010000135.1 GCA_011391225.1 Desulfobulbaceae bacterium
TCATAACACTTCCTCCTTGTTTGTTGAGGATGGTGAGTGTTACCTTGTTTCAGGCCCTTTTTTCCGGATTTATAGTAGCCGATACATATAACCTATTGTTTTAAAATAATATTATTGCAGTATATTACGGCAAGATTGCTGCCACATTATGGGAAAACGCAATTGCAACATAATGTGTCACTCATCGCGAGGATACCATAAAGCCGCCCGCGTTGTGCCCGCCGTATAAACAATCCCTTCTTTTTTCAATTCCCGCAAAAGTGTCTGTACCTGGTAGTTCGTCAAAGAAGGCAGCACTTGCAGCAATTCATTCAATCGACTGCCCGTCTTCCGGTTTTCTGCTATATGCGAAAGCAACAATGCTTTGTTGGTTTTGCGATCAAGACCCTTCTTGCGGGTATGCACACCCCTCTTTCCGGCTAAGGTATAAAACCGTTTTGAGAGGACACATTTCCCCTTACCCAACCGCTCCACGACGCCGATATCAAGGAGCCGTGGCAACCTGTCCTTATATGCTTGCAGGAGAGGCTTTTCCTGGTGAATAGCATCGAGAAGGAGAAAATCCGTGGTGGTAAACGACGCCAGGGTTTCCCGGCCGATCTGCTCCAGGTATTGCAAAAAAAGAGGGTCTTGAACCTTGCCTTGCAGTGTCACGGACACCTGAAAATCATCGGTATCGCTGAAATCAGGTGCTGGTTTACTCTCTTTGATACACTCCTCAAACATGAGGTTAGCGCCCTGCCCCGATCTCTCCACCAATCCACATTTTGCAAAGGCTTCTGCTATCCGGCGATTGCGGGGAGATTGCCGCCAAAGGATATTTTCAGCCGTAATGCCGGGAGGGAATCCTCCTGGGCTAAGGATTTCCATTCTGTAGGGAAACTGGCGGATGAAGACAGACCCTGCAAGACGGTAATCCCGGTGACTGACGGCATTCAAAATGACTTCCCGCACAACGGTCTCATTGAACGAGGCGATATCCTGGCGAAACAATCCATCTTGATAATGAAAAATATCGTTTCGCAGATTGATAGTTTCCCAGAGAGTATCATGGATGAGAAAAAAGCCTTCGCGGAATTCGTAGCGCTGCTGGTACGGTATCGATGCCTCGGTGGATCTGTATTCATGAACGATTTCGGCCTGAGCCAGGAACTTGCCAAGGGCCTTTTTCGTCCCGAACAAAATAAGGGCCGCATAGGTTATCTTTCCATCGACAACAAGTTCCGCATCTTCGAGAAGCTGGCTTAACGGTATTTCAAGCAGTGCAGCATTGCCGGATTTTTTATGCCATCTTGCCCGAAACCGCTCAATAGCCTCAGAGGACAGATCGCCCTGACTGGCCGATGGACATATTTCAGCAGAAAAATCAGGCCCGCTTTCGGCAAAGATCCGCTTCAACAGATCGGGAGTCCTGGCCCCCGAATAGATCGAGGAGAAATTCACCGGGCCGCCGTCATCGCTGCATGACATCGGTAGTTCAAACGTTGCCCCGCGAATAACATCAATATCGTACTCAGCAGGTGTCATCATTTTCTTTTCCTCGTCCTTTCTCTGCGCAAAAAAAAAGGCCTATATTATCTCTTAAGAGGTTTTGTTTTTGCACATACAAAAACACTTTGAGAGTTTTTGTTTTTGTTGTTACAATAAGTGTATGAATTATGAATGGGATGAAGGCAAGCGCGAAGCGAATCTTATAAAGCATGGTCTCGATTTTAACGAGATGGCGTACTTCCAGTGGGAAAGCGCGGCAGTAATTGCCGACAACCGCCGCGACTACCGGGAAGAGAGAAAGATCGCCATCGGCTATATCGGTACCCGGCTTTTTCTGGTGGTGTTCACCACTCGTGGCGACGCCACCCGCATTATCGGCCTTCGCAAGGCCAACAAAAGGGAGAAGGCTTTTTATGAAAACAAAACCTAAAGACATATCCCAAGAAGATTGGGATGCTGTTGAAATACCTGAGCTTACCGAGGAAGACTTTGCCAGGGCGCGTCCGGCACGTGAAGTCTTGTATGAACTGTTGCCGAAAGCAGCTGCCGAAGCCTTGCTTGCACACAAAAAAACCGGAAGGCCATTGGGTAGTGGCAAAAAAGCCGCAGCCACCATGCGACTCGACAAAGACATCTTAGAGACGTTTCGCGCCACCGGGCGCGGCTGGCAGACCCGCCTCAACAACGCCCTCCGCGACTGGCTGAAGGAGCACAGGCCATGAAGTGAATTCTCCAGGTAGGCCCAAAGACAGTGCCCTTGTGGTGAGGGAAGACTTAAGGGATAAAAACTACACTACGGCAACATGGAATGGCGTGATATTGAAGCCTTGTTGGTTGCTGTCGGTTGTAGAATCGTCGAGGGAAAAGGTTCTTTAGTTACTTTTGAAAAGGATGGAGTTCGCGCTACCTTCCATCACCCGCACCCGAACAAGGCTTCCCTGCGGTATCGGGTAAAAGGTGCGAGAGATTTTTTAACACAATTGAGAATAAAACCATGAACGCAATGACCCACAAAGGCTATGCCGCTCGCGTTGAATTTGATGCTGAAGATCATATTTTTGTTGGCCGGGTTATCGGTATCAGGGATGTTGTCAGTTTCCATGGGGAGACAGTTTCTGAATTGGAAAACTCTTTCCACGAGGCTGTCGACAATTACCTTGATGCCTGTGCATCGCTTGGCCAGCAGCCGAACAAACCATACTCCGGAAAGCTGCTGATTCGGGTAAGTGCTGAAATACACGCTGCCGTAGCTGCTTCCGCTGAAGCTGCCGGCAAGAGCCTTAACCAGTGGGCCGCCGAAATATTGAACAAAGCCGCTCATGTCTAAATCCGGGTTATCGGTTTCCGTGTCGTCTCCTGCACGGAGGCGTGGATTGAAACTTACCTCCCGGCATTTGCCGCCCGTTTCTGCCGTTCAAACTCTTCCGGATCCGTCGCTCGGAGTTTTTGCAGCCTTGCCACCTCCAGCGCTCTCTGCCCTCCACCAATCGCAGGCTTTGCCACCGGCAGCACATTGCCGGTTGTCTTGTCGATAACCTCGGTCAGCCTTCTCCCGTCCGGCGTGTCTTCAACAACTGAATAAAAACCCTTACTCTCCGACTTGACGGGCATCTGCAACCCGGTGAAGTCGAGACAAGGTGCAGGAGAAGATTGCCATATTCTCTAATGTTGTTGTGGCAGCTTGAAACAGCGAAGGACATGAGACATGCCGGCGTTTTGGATGAAGCCTCTTACGGAAAAATAACCATGCGTCACCTCGGTGTAGTAGAAAAAATCCCGGCAGGGGCGTTGACCGGTGCAGAAATCCGAGCGATGCGCGAACAAGCACACATGAGCCAAGCGGTGTTTGCTCATTACTTGAACTTAACGCCAGGCTATGTGTCTCAACTAGAGCGCGGCGCAAAACATCCGACAGGTGCGGCACTCACGCTGTTGAACATAATTCATCGCAAGGGGATTGAAACAATCCTCTAATAATCCCGCGATTAGACAACTTAATCCATTCTGTCAATTCAAAACCCTGTACTTCCTGGCTGGGGCGTTTAAGCTGGACCTAACAAGTTGTCCATAAGTTGTCCAAAGCTGGCGACGGTTTTCGAAACTAAAATGCAATATAATCAAAGACATACTGACAATTTGGTCGGAGGTTCAAACCCTCTCTTCCCGACCAGTAAAATCATAAGTATTTGATTTTCAATTACTTTCGAGATAGGCCGTTGAGACTTGTACAAAGAACTTGTACGTAGGTTGCTCAACGGCCTTTTTTGTTGTCACCAGCTTTTTACATAACATCTTTGCAAACCAAGCCAGCGTCAACAGTGTATAGCACTAGAAAATATTACTGCCCAGACGCAATCTCTACCTCTACTATTAACCGCTGTGGCTGTGCAAGGCCAGAGCGGTTTTTTTGTTGCCTGGAGGAGGCAAAATTATTATCAAAAGGACGATAGAGTAAGCGCAAAATATATGGTAACATCAAGCATTCAAAATCGGTAGACAAAACCAAGTGACAGGGCTTTTTGCAAAACAGGGGGGCAGCATGAAGAGCAATTTTATTACCACTGTTTACGGACCGGTCATCCCGGGTATCATTAAGGTTCTGGCACAGGCCACCAGGAACTTGGGCGGGGAATGGTTAACCAGCAAGATAGTCAAACTTGATGGTCAGTTCGCCGCGATTATGAATGTTGTTGTTGAAGAAGAACGGGAGGTGACCTTGAAGTCGAGTCTCGAGGAGAAGTTTCCCAGCCTTCGCTTTGTCTATACACCGCCCAACACCACTCCCCGCGGGGCAACAAAGACCATCAACCTCGTTGTCGACTGTATCGACCGGCCCGGTCTCACCGGGGATTTAAGTGGTATTCTTGCCAACCTTGATATAGGCGTGGAGGATATGGAATGCAAACGCTTCGTCATGGACGGTATTGCCGACACCGTTTTTTCAGCGCGATTGACCCTCTCTGTGCCCCTGAATGCCGATAGCCAGATTATTGCTGAGGAGATTGAAACCCTATCTGAGGATGTGCGGGTAAATATTTTATAAAAAAAGTGCTTGCCAGGATACGGGGAGGGATTGGAGTTTCTGGTCTCTCCCTTTTTTGTTCAGCTCGCCTCTTCACATAGCGCCCGGTGCAGGGCCCGTTGGGCCTGGACAAAGTGGTCGCGCTGCAGGGTGAACTGCATGTTAGTCTGCCGGGAGGTTTGCGATACCGAGAGGATATTAATGTTCTCGTCGGCCAGGGCCTGGGCGGCTTTGGCGAGCATGCCGGGTTTGGCGATATTCGAACCAATGGCGCAGACAATAGCCACATTCTGAGTGGTGACGACTTCGAAACGTTTGCGCATGTCGTCAATCAGCGACTGGGTGCAATCCCGTTCGGCGATGAGGACGTCAATGGTGTTGGCATTGGTGGCCTTGTTGATATAGCTGACGTTGTGGTCCTGAAGAATCTTCATAATCCGCATATCAAAACCTACCTCACCGACCATTCGGGTATCGTGAATTTCCAGACAGGTGACCGTATTCGAACCGGTAACGACCTCAGTTTTCGAATGCGGACAGATGTAACCCTTGGTTATAAGTGTACCGCTGTGACTCGGGTCAAAAGCATTCATCACCCTGATGGATATTCCGGCAGTTTCCAGTGGCTTTGAGGCTTTGGGATGGATAGCCTCCATGCCGACATCGGCCAACTGATCAGCAACATCAAAATTGGTATTACAGACCGGGTGTACCTTATTCGCACCGATTATCACCGGATCGCCGGAGCAGAGGTGATATTCCTTGTGAATGACCGCTTCACTGGCATGAAGGAGGACGGCTATTTTTGAGAAGGTGACTTCCGAGTAGCCACGGTCAAATTCGCGCATGATGCCTTCGGTACCTTTGGTGTAGCCGGTGGCAACGCAGATGGTTTTCGACGGGTCAAGTTTTACAAAGGTGTGGCGAATGCGATCATCGATGGTACGTTCCCGCCGCTCCTGCCAGCCGCTCAGGTCGACGTAGGTGGCATCGTATCCCAGGTTTTGCAGGATATTGGCACTGTTGAAGGCGCTGTGCATCTCGCCTATGGAGGCAAGGAGTTCTCGTGCAGCAAGAAGTACTTCTGTGCGATTGACATAGCCGGACGAAATGACGGTGTCCATGCTTTTCAGGATGTTGACGGCAAAGGAGATACGCTCGCAGATAAACTGGTCGGCAACTCTCACATCAAGACCAATGCCCTCAAAGCTGCGGTTCAATTCGCAGAGCCTGTTCTGCAGGCTGTGCATTGCCGGTTCATACTCTTCATTTTGCTCAAAGCTCTGATAGATGCCGGGCTGGCCGGTTTTCTTATGTTCCAGAAGTTCATTGGTTATGCCGGAATAGGCGGAAACCACATAAATTCTATTATAGATATCATCTTTGTCCTTGAGGATGACGTTTTGTAACACCTCGCCGAAGCGTGACATGGTGGTTCCACCGATTTTTTCTATCCGAAGTCTCTTGTCAATCATAGTTTTTCACCGAGCCCGGCAACGGGACGTTATTACCCTTTTGAGGGGTATGAGGACGCTGTCAAAAATAATTTCCGTAAAACAAAAAACAGGGAATGATAGCCAATTGCCGTAAGAATGCCCAATGCCTGGAAACGACAATATCCTGTGCAAAAAAAATCCCAACAAAAGCGCCCGTATCCTATCGTAAAGATTTTTCGCCTGCAACTGATTTCATGCCGGAGGCGATGTTAACCTAAAAGACCCATTCGTGGTGAACTTTTCCGGGAATGGCCCATTTTTCGACCCATATCAGATGCCTGGAAATGGCGTGACACCTCGTCGGCTTTCGTGGTAAATAAAGTTCTTCAGATTGCAACTCTTGCGGAAATGAATCCGTAACTAGCTTGCCAACTTGCGGCCCCATGGATTTCTTTAAACTCAAACTCTCACTCTTCCTTCTTTTTGCAATAATTGTATTTGGAACAAGTGGTTATATCCTTGTCGAAGGTATGTCGCCTTTTGACGCCTTCTATATGACCATCATCACCATCAGCAGCGTAGGGTTTATGGAGGTTCAGCCCCTCTCCGAATTTGGGAGAGGCATCACCATCGTAATAATTGTCATGGGCATCAGCCTCATGACCTTTACCCTTGGGCAGGTCGCCCGCATCTTTGTGGAAGGTGAACTGAGGAAACTTCTTGGGAGAAGAAAATTGGAGAAACAGGTCGCTGAATTGCAAAATCATTACATCATCTGCGGTTATGGCCGGATAGGGCAAATCATCGTCAGAGAATTAATGGCCACCAATAATCCCCTGGTGGTGATCGAGGAGGATCCAGGGAGTATTGGCATGCTTGAAGCTGAGGGCATACTTTATCTCAACATGGATGCAACTTCCGATGAAGCGCTTAAAGCCGCTGGATTGGACAGGGCCAGAGGGTTGGTGACAGCGGTAAGTTCGGATGCCGACAATGTCTTTATCGCCCTTTCCGCCAAGGGCATGCGTCCGGATGTCTTTATTCTTGCCCGGGCCTCGGATGTAAAAAATGAAAGCAAGCTGCTTCGCGCCGGAGCGACAAGAGTTGTCTGTCCTTACCAGATGGGGGGCAGGAGGATGGCCGAGATTCTCCATAAACCGACGGTTGTTGATTTCCTCGACCAGACCATGATGCATACCGAACTCGGTCTGCAGATGGAGGAGGCATTTATCGCCGAAGGTTCACCGATAACCGGCAAGACCCTGGTCACCAGTAATCTCCGCCAGGATTTCGGGGTAATCATCGTTGCCATCAAAAGAATAAGCGGCGAGATGGTATTCAATCCGGGACCGCGAGAAACCTTCAACGTCGGAGACGTTATCGTCGCCATCGGCAAGAAAACGGAATTGCAGCGGATGTCCAAAGCCATCTGTTAATGGCTCTTTTGCGTCTCTTCAAACCCCACCCAACCTCTCCATGCCGCGACGATACATCTGAGTAAGGGTTAATTTTTTATGGCAGAGTCGATCGAGGTGCCGCTTTGCAGGGAAGGCCCTTATCCTCCAACTCACGGCATTGGTTCTCGGCCCCCTCAGCGCTGTAAAACGCTCCGACATACAGGAAAATTGGACCATTTTTTGCCCCGAGCGTATAGGGAAAAGCGCCCGCTTTCGTCGTCTCATTAATGGCTATGTCCAGCTCTTTTTTGTCGTGGAAGATGCCGATTCGTGCCGTATATGAGGCTTTTTTAATAGATTTACCCTTGAGATGGTGCCGGATCAGGTAGGTTTTTGCGGAAGCAATATTGGGGAACATCCCGGTGAACAACC
>JAABQY010000136.1 GCA_011391225.1 Desulfobulbaceae bacterium
GGTCCGGTGGGCCGACTCACGCAGATTCTCGGTCTCGGAACTTTGCCCTTTACCTTCCCGGGATTGGTGATTGCCTCGGTGGTATATTCGCTGCCTTTTATGGTTCAGCCTCTGCAAAGTGCTTTTGAAGCCGTTGGTGATCGACCACTGGAGGTTGCCGCCACCTTGCGGGCCTCGCCGCTTGACAGGTTTTTCACCGTGGCGGTGCCTTTGGCCATGCCCGGTTTTCTCACCGCCGGTATTCTAACTTTTGCCCACACCGTCGGTGAGTTCGGAGTCGTGCTTATGATCGGCGGCAACCTGCCGGGAGTGACCCGGGTGGCCTCCGTGCAGATTTACGATTACGTGGAAGCGATGGAATATTTCCAGGCGCATCACCTTGCCGCCGTTATGCTCATCTTTGCCTTCTTGGTTCTTTTGCCGCTGTATGCCTTTCGGCCCGAACCGAGGAAAGGAGTATAAAATGCAGGGACTGGAAGCTCGTTTTCATGTGGATTGGCCGGGTTTTACCCTGAATGTTGATCTCCACCTGCCGGCCGGCGGTGTGACCGCCCTGTTTGGCCATTCCGGCTCCGGCAAGACCACACTTCTGCGCTGCATTGCCGGGCTGCAGCGCACCTCCAAGGGACGGTTGGTCGTCAATGGGGAGCTGTGGCAAAACGAGGGGCACTGGTTGCCGCCCCATAAGAGGTCGATTGGTTATGTCTTTCAGGAGGCGAGTCTCTTTCCGCACCTCACGGTTCTCGGCAATCTGCAGTACGGCATGAAACGGATCTCCGACCCGCAACGGGTGAATTTGCCGCAGGTTATCGAACTGCTCGGTATAGGTCATCTCTTGACGCGGAAACCGGAGAGCCTCTCCGGGGGTGAGCGGCAAAGGGTCGGCATTGCCCGGGCCCTGACGGTCAGCCCTCGTCTCCTGCTCATGGATGAGCCCTTGGCTGCCCTTGACCTGAAACGTAAGCGGGAAATACTTCCCTACCTTGAGCGGCTCCACGACGAGCTGAACATTCCGGTCCTTTATGTCAGCCATTCGCCCGACGAAGTGATGCGGCTTGCCGATTATATCGTTGTATTAGATGACGGCCAGGTTCTTGCAGAAGGGCAAGCAGCGGACATTTTCAAATATCTGGACTTGAAAAACTGAGAGTTGTCAGGCGCCACAGCATTTTTTGAACTTACGACCACTGCCGCACGGGCAGGGATCGTTTCTCCCTGTAGTCGACGGCTGGTCGCCTGTCGGCTTTGCCGGCTTCTGCCATTGCCGGGACACCGCATGTACAAAAGGTGCGCAATGGGTGAAGAAAAGTTTGTATCCGGCGCACAGATAGTTGTGTTTTTCTTTCTCTCCTGCACTTTCCACAAAACGATTTTTCGGACATTCGCCGTGGCACATGGCGAGCACCTCGCACGATCTGCAACTCTGCGGCAGTGTGGTGCGTTTCGCAGCTCCGAAGGCAGCCAGCCGTTCCGAGGCAAGAATCTCGGCAAGGCAGCTCTCCTGAATGTTTGCCACTCGCCAGGCAGGCTGAACAAAATGATCGCAGACATACACATCGCCGTTGTGTTCGATCACCGGGATGTCGCCGCAGGTAGGCCGAAAGAGGCACAGCGAGTGGTCCTGGCCGAAAGCTACGCGGGCCGCTTCTTCGAAGATCTGCACCTTGACTTTGCCGATGCCTTTTGCCAGCCACAGGTCAAACACCGTACATAAAAAGGCGCCGAAGGCCTCCGGGTGTACCGTGCGCTCACTGACCCCGCCTGGAACTCGTTCGACAAGGGGTAAAAAGCTCAGGTGTGTCGCGCCGATGGAGGTGAAAAAAAGATACACCTGTAAGGGGAACATGACGTTATGGTCATTGAGTACGCAGAGAATGTCGATAGGCACTTTATGTTTGACCAGGCAGGCATAGCCGCGCATGGCTGCGTCGTGGCTGCCGAGTCCTTGTCTCGTGGTGCGGTATAGATCATGAATTTCTTGCGGACCGTCGAGACTTAAACCCACGGAAAATTGATGTCTTGCAAAAAATCTGCCCCAGGCATCATTTATCAAAGTACCATTAGTCTGGATACCGTTAGCGATAACCTTGCCATGCGGACAATGCATTTTCTGCAGTTCGACAATGCGCCGGAAGTAGTCAAGGCCAAGGAGTGTCGGCTCCCCGCCGTGCCAGGAAAATTGCACAATCTTCCCAGGGTGGGCATCAATGTGCTGACGAATATAGGTTTCAAGGAGTTTGTCTGCCATCCGCGGCAGCGGCTCTTTTTGAAAGAGTTGTGCTGGGCCGAGATAATAGCAATAGCTGCAAGCGAGGTTGCAGCTGTTGCCGGCAGGCTTGGCAAAGATCTGGAAGTCGTCGACTGTTTTTGTCATATCGGCTGAAAAAATGTTCCAAAGTGATTGACGGATGCCTGTAATTGTTTTTTTCAGTCGATCATTCTCTTTGAAAAAGATCAAGAATAATAATGATATTGAAGTTGACATCATCGGTTATATCCCTGATACTGGTTGAGAAGGAAAATTACCAGTTGTTGAGGCATTGAGCGTTTTTTTTTACCGCAAAGGGAGGAAGGCAAGAGTGAAGACAGCATACTGGTTACAGGGTGGCGGTTGCGGCGGCGACACCTTTTCCTTTTTAAGTAGCGAATGCCCCGATATCATTGGACTATTTCGCGCTCTCGATATTCAGCTCCTCTGGCATCCCTCGCTTTCCATCATCTCCCCATTAAGCCACGAGAACCTGTATGAAGATATTCTTGCCGGCCGGCAAACGCTTGACATACTTCTCGTCGAAGGTTCGGTCATCTGCGGTCCGGCGGGTACCGGCATGTTCCACACCGTAGACGGACATCCAAAAAAAGAGAGGATATACAGCCTTGCCTCTCAGGCCCAGGTAGTTATTGCGGTTGGCACCTGCGCTTGTTTCGGCGGTTTCGGCGCTGATGATGCGATTGAGGCCACCGGTCTGCAGTTTGTTAAAAAACAACCGGGTGGCTTCCTCGGCAAGGATTTCACCAGTAAATCAGGACAGCCGGTCATCAATTTGGCCGGGTGCCCGTGTCATCATGATGTTATTTCCGGGGCCCTTATGTCTGCTGCCAAGGGGGTGGTCCTCGAACTCGATAAATATCAGCGACCGCTCGAATGGTACTCTACCACCGTTCATCAAGGGTGCACGCGCAATGAATACCATGAGTATCGGGTGGAGGAATCGGACTTTGGTGAAATGGGCTGCCTTTTCTTCCACATGGGCTGTGCCGGACCCTTGGTGCCGGGGCCTTGCAATAAGTCTCTGTGGAATCAACAATCTTCCAAAACTCGTGCCGGTGTGCCATGTTTTGGCTGCACCGACCCGGAATTTCCGCGAGCCACGCCCTTTTTTCAAACTCCGAATATTGAAGGTATTCCCCTGTCTTTGCCGATGGGGGTGAATCGTGCGCATTATATGGTTTACAAAGGTATGGCCGCCGCCGCCGCACCTGAACACCTGAAGAACAGGAAGTCGAAGGTTTAGCTTGCAAGAGCTTGAAATTCCAGGCGAATAACTCGTAAGGACAGATACGGAAAAGGATAGAGGCTGCATGGCTAAGATAACGAAAGGAATAAATATTCCTCTGAATAGGGCCGAAGGCGATTTAGAGATCAACGTCGAAATCGAAGGCGGAATTATCACCGAGGCGTGGAGCGCCGGCACCCTGTTTCGCGGCTTTGAGGGGATGATGCGAGGTCGCGGCGCCTTGGATGGCTTAGTGATGACACCCCGGGTCTGCGGGATCTGCAGTATTACCCATCTCACCGCTGCCGTCGAGGCACTCGACGCCATAGCCACCGTCACCCCTCCCGACAACGCCCGGCGACTGCGCAATCTGGCTTTGATGGTGGAAACCGTGCAGAGCGATGTCCGCCAGGCGATTCTCATGTTTATGGCCGACTTTGCCAACCGCGAGGCCTATGCCGACCATCCTCTGGCGGCCGATGCCTCCCGGCGATACCAGCCATTGGCCGGTCGGGCAGCCCTTGAGGTGATCCGCGAAAGTAAGCGTCTGGTACAGGTCATGGCCATTATCGGTGGCCAATGGCCGCACACCTCCTTTATGGTCCCCGGCGGAGTGACTTCGGTGCCGGAGATTTCCAAACTCCTGCAATGCCGAATCATTGTTGAACGGTTTTGTTCCTGGTATGAGCGCAGTATTCTTGGTTGTTCCATCGACCGCTGGCTTGCGATACAGAGTGTCAGCGACCTCGACGCCTGGCTCGATGAAAGCCCGTCTCATCAGGAAAGTGAAGTGGGATTTTTCATCAGGTTCTCCCGCCAGGCAGGAATGCACACCCTTGGCAAAGGCCCGAACCGCTATCTTTCCTATGGTAATCTGCCCTTGCCTTTGGACACCGAGGTGCAGGGGACAGACGGCAGGATGACGGCAGCCGGGTTTGCCGCCTCAACCACCGTGATCCCTTTTGAAGGGAGCAAAATCACCGAAGATGTCTCGCATGCCTGGTACGAACAGGGTGCCATTCCCCTGCACCCCTTTTCCGGGAGGACAAAGCCCTATGCTTCCGGGCAAAGTGGCCGCTTGTATTCGTGGGTCAAGGCCCCCCGCTATGGCGACGAGGTCGTTGAGACAGGACCCCTTGCGGAAATGATTGTCGCCGGCAACCCGCTTTTTTGCGATATGATCGAAAAAGACGGCCCGAGCGTTATGGCCCGGCAATTGGCCCGTATGGTCCGTCCCACAGGGCTCCTGCCCTCTATGGCGGTATGGTTGAATGAGCTGGTGGAGAGACGGGGAGATTCTTTTTACCATTCGGTGCGATCCATGCCCGATGGTCAAGGGGCGGGCATGATTCAGGCGGCTCGCGGGGCCTTGGGGCATTGGGTGAAAATCCAGGATGAAAAGATTACCCACTATCAGATTATCACCCCAACCGCCTGGAACGGTTCGCCGCGAGACGAACAGGGCCGGCGAGGGGCCTGGGAGGATGCCTTGATCGGCACCCCGATTAAGGATAGCAAAAATCCCGTGGAGGCCGGGCATGTTGTCAGGTCCTTTGATCCGTGCCTGGTATGTGCAGTGCATTGTCTCAAGAAGGGTGAGACGAGGGGTGCGGTGAACGACGGCTTAACTCGGTGAAAGGGTCTATTATCTGTATCGGCAACCGTTTTCTTGAGGAAGATGCCGCGGGTCTCCAGGTTCTCGACAGATTGCAGGCCATGCGGCCTTTGCCTGCCGGAATAGAACTTGTTGAAGGTGGACTGGCGGGTCTGAACCTCCTTCCTTTTTTGGAACAGGGGGGGCGGGTGGTTTTTGTTGATGCGGTAGAGGGCTTTACCCAGACGGGTGAAATTATCCTTCTTACCCAGGAGGAAATCTCGCAAATCCCCAGCCAATACTTCTTTGGCCACGATGCCGGTTTGCCCTATTTGCTTGCCGTGCTACCGAAGGTATGTGACGGTCAACTGCCCGAGGAAATTGTTCTCGTGGGACTTGAGGGGCGGTGTAATAAAGAGACTATTGAAAAGGCTGCGAAAATGAGTGTCACCATGGCAATGCACGGTTTGAGGGACCTCGGGTGATGGAAAAAACGCGGGAAGAAATGCAGCTGGAAATCAATATGCTGCGTCGGGAGCTCAAAGTGACCCGCGAGGCGGCGGAGATCACCTCTGATTTTGTGGTGAGGCAGTTTGAGCAAACCGAACAGATGTTGCATCGCTTCCAATCCGCCGATGCTGAACGGCAGGCGGTGCTTGATGGTGCGACCCAACTGTCAATCATTGCCGCCTATCTTGACGGCACCATTCAACTGTTCAGCAAGGGCGCCTCGACCCTGCTCGGATACAACCCGGCCGAGATGATCAACACTCGCAATATCCTCTCCCTTCATCTTTCCGACGAACTCGACCATTATGGCCGTGAGATTAGTGGTGTCACCGGCGCAAGCCTTCACGGCATGAAGGTTTTTGAACAATTTGTGAAACAAAAACATAGCCGTGCCGAAGAATGGTTTTACGTATGCAAGGACGGGTCGCACCTGCCTGTAAGCCTGTCAGTCACCAGTTTGTTCAGCCCTATCGGCCGAGTTGTCGGCTATCTTTTCACGGCCATGGATATGACACTGCAGAAGCAGATGGAGCGGGATTTGATAGCTGCCAAGGAGCAGGCAGAAGCAGCCAACGCCTCGCGGGGCGATTTTCTGGCGAGGATGAGTCACGAAATTCGCACGCCGATGAATGGCATTATCGGCATGGCTTCACTCCTTAAAAAAACCACCCTGGACGCCAAGCAGTACAACTATGTTGAGAAAGCTCTGAGCTCCGCCAACACCCTGCTGGGCCTGATCAATGATATTCTTGATTTTTCCAAGATCGACGCCGGAAAACTGCAACTGGAGGCGGTACATTTCAACCTGGAAGAAATTCTTGGTAATATTGCCAATGTTGTCGGTATGCAGGCGGAAAAGAAGGGCCTTGAGTTTCTTTTCAGGATTGATGCCGGTGTTTCGCAGCATCTCATCGGTGACCCCTTGCGTCTTGGCCAGGTCCTGATGAATTTGGCAGGCAATGCGGTGAAATTCACCGAAAAGGGCGAGATCGTCATTGCCGTCGGCGTGGAAGATGTGCGGGGTGACGAAGTCATTCTGCGATTTTCCGTGCGTGATACCGGCATCGGCTTGCAGCCGGAGCAGGTCAGCCGCCTTTTTTCGGCCTTCAGTCAGGCGGATGATTCCATTACCCGCAAATATGGCGGAACCGGACTTGGCCTGGCCATCTGTAAACAACTGACGGAATTGATGGGCGGCAAAATATGGATTGAGAGCGAGCCGGGGGTAGGCACGGAATTTATTTTTACAGCCAAAATGCAACGTGTCGAAAAGACCGAAGCCGAGAAACTCCAGTCAAATCTCGCCTTGCGGGGAATTCGTGCCTTGGTCGTCGACGATAATGGGGCGGCTCGCGAAGTGCTTTCAGCCATGCTGTCTTCACTCAAGATACAGGTCGAGACAGCTGTTGACGGCATGTCGGCCATCGCCTGTCTCGAACAGGCAATGGAGCAGGGCAATCCCTTTGATCTGGTGCTGCTCGATTGGATAATGCCGGGAATCGACGGCATCGAGACGGCCAGACGCATTAAGGCCAACGAATTCCTGGCAAAAGTCCCGGCAATGTTGATGGTCACCGCCAATGGGCGCGAGGAGGCGTATATCGAAGCGGAACGGGTCGGCCTTGACGGCTTTCTCCTGAAACCTGTTTATGCCTCGGTTATGCACGACGCCTTGATGAATATCCTTGGCGTCGAAAGTATTTCCAGACCTTTGCTCATTGGAGAAATGGTCCAACAAGACGGCCTTGAAGGGCTTGGCGGGGCACATATCCTGCTGGTCGATGACAACCTGATCAATCAGGAGGTGGCGAGCGAATTTCTGCAAGATGTCGGCATGGAAGTGACCATTGCCGCGAATGGCCGTGAATGCCTTGAGGCCTTAAACCACAGTCCCTTTGATCTGGTGCTTATGGATATCCAGATGCCGGAAATGGATGGACTGGAGGCTACCAGACGAATCCGCCGGAACAGCAAGTTCACCAACCTGCCGATTATCGCCATGACTGCCCATGCCATGACCGGTGATAAAGAAAAGAGCCTGGCGGCAGGGATGAACGATCATATCACCAAGCCTATTGATTGC
>JAABQY010000137.1 GCA_011391225.1 Desulfobulbaceae bacterium
GCTGATTATGTCGTTGCCAGTCATGCGGCCATGAATGAAAAAGAACATAAGTGGAACGCCGGAAAAGGCTGACAAAGAAATGGAAATAAAATTTCCCGAGATTTTTTCAGTTCGAGCGTTATTGGTGGCGCGTCGGATATTGTTGCGTCGTTTTCCCGCTGAATCGGCGACGGCTATCTCGCCCATGTTGTTTTCTCAGGGAGAACATGGATATGTGGCTTTGTTTCGTTATGGTGTGGCGGTCTTTATTAATATCCCACCACTGGAACAGCAACACCTCATAGACCAAACCCTGCGAACATACCTCGAAGAGCCTATCCAGAGCGGAGAGGAAGAGAGTATCGAGGTGATGATTGTTCCCGACCAGGACGAACGGGTGCACGGTGAAAGAATAACCCTGCGTGAAAGGTCGATACCCCGGCTGCAGATCCTCGCCGAGGTGATGGCCCGTTCGGTTCTTCTTGCAGACTATGAGGCGAGAATCATGCGGAGTTTTGATATGGTTGAGCCGCTCGCCTTAAAACTGAGCCAGATTCGCGGACCACGAACCAGCGTCCAACTCCTGCAGACCATCGGCACCGCCCTGGCAACCGAGCATGACATGGTCGGCCGTGCCGCTGTGACCGAAAAGCCGGATCTCTTATGGGAGCATTCGGAACTGGAAGGACTCTATCTCATGCTTGAGAACGACTTCGAACTCTGCGAGAGGGATACTGCCTTGGTTCGCAAGATCAACCTGGTTTCCCGCACTGCCCAGACCTCGCTGGAATTGCTCCACTCTCGGCGAAGCCTGCGGGTGGAATGGTATATTGTCATTCTTATTATCGTTGAAATCCTTCTCACCCTCTTTGATCTCTTTTTTCGGAATCATTGAAGTTTAGTTAGGCAAGAGCCAGGGACGATGAGAGTGAATATTCCAACCTGTTCCTGCCATTTCTTTTTGCCAAATATAACATTTCATCGCTGTAGGCTATCAGGGCGGTCTTACCTAAGGCGATAGTATCCATTTCAGTGCTGGCCAGGCCAATGCTGACAGTGACAGGAATAGCCTTGTCGCCGTGGCGAATCTCAAGTTGTTCTATGCCCCTGCGGATTCTCTGCCCCAGGACTTTTGCTCCCGTTGTTCCGGTTTCCGGTAAAATGAGGATGAATTCCTCACCACCATAGCGGGCGACGATATCGCAGTTACGCACCAGCTTCTGCAGAGCACAGGCGACCTCCCTCAATACCTCATCCCCAACAAGATGACCAAAGGTGTCGTTGACCTTTTTAAAAAAATCTATATCGATGAGAAGCAGAGATAGAGGGCGATTATAACGTGTGGACCGATTGAGTTCGGAATCGAGGTTTTCTTGAAAATATCTATGATTATAAAGGCCGGTCAGTTCATCGCGAAATGCTAGTTCACGCAACTTCTCATTGGCTTCTTTGAGATCAATAGCAAGTTTTTCTGCATTTTTTTGAGCTTGTTTCAACTCAAAGACGATTTGTTCATAGGTGAAATTCAACCGCCGTAGTTCATCATTTGTTTCCTGGATTATTTGCGAGAAGGGTTTTATGTCACCTGGGTCAAAGGCAAACAGGCTCATCATTTCTCTCGCTTTTTCACCGACCATATCAATAAGCTCATCGGTCTGTTCTTTACTGATATGGTATTGTTCAACCAGGATCTGGTGCACTTCAATCGATTTTTTATGTGCCGAAGTGCCATAATAAATTGATGAGATTTTTTCGGCTAAAAGCAGGGTCAGGGCCGTATCGCGGTATTGTTGTTCTATTTTTTCGTGATGGTGATAACGGATAGACGAACAAATCGAGTCGGGCAGGTTCCATCTTTCAAGGAGACGGGAACCGATGTCGGCATGACTAAAACCGAAATGCTTTAGCTCTGTGGCGTAGTAGCTGTTACCGGTTACTCTCTTTTCATCAAAGAGCTTTCCCACTCCCTCAGGATTAGCAAGAAACATGCTGAGGACGCCAATCTCTTGAAGGAGCGCTGTGATAAAAATATCTTTCTGTTTACAGCCGATTAATTTGGATATCAGCTCAGCCGCAACGGCTGTGGATATCGACCGTCTCCAGAAGAGGTTCAAATCAAAACAACCTTTGGGAACCCGATCGAAATTTTTCACGATGACAAAGGAAAGGGCAATATTTTTAAGTGCATCCGTGCCAATAAGAGCTGTTGCTTGAGGCAAAGATTCTACTCGTTTGGACAAGCCGTAGAGGGAAGAATTGGCGATTTTCAGGATCTGAACCGTCAAAGCTGGATCGGTCATAACGATGTCGGCAAGCTTGTCGAAAGAGCTATCTTCATCCCGAACAGCATTTAATATTTTTAAGGCGATCGCAGGGGGCGAAGGCAGGTTTTGAGTATTATCAATGAAGGCTTGTGCTGATCTCATGGTATTCTTCGTGGTAAAGGCAACGATTTACTGCATCGGCGGAAGGCGAACTGTCTTACGAGCACTATGACATGGTCTTGTTCATATAAGGTGAAGATGAAGTTATAAAGTCTGTTGCAGAAATTATGGTAGAAGAAATGGCTAGATACGAAAGCAATCATCTCAGTTTTGTCGGACATATCGGAGGGGATGATTTCATCATGGTGACAACACCAGAGAAATCATTCTCTATCTGCCAGTCCATTATTTGCCAATTTGACAAGAGACTGGCCCAGTTTCACGGAGAAAGTGAAGCTTTAGCGGGATATTACCAAAGCATCAACAGAAAAGGCGAGTGTGAGCGCTTTCCTCTTCTCGCTCTGTCAATCGCCATTATCAGTACCGAAATACGCAAATACTCCTCCTATGCAGAAATTTCTTCAATCGCTTCGGGTCTGAAGAAAAAAGCAAAGCAGCAGGTTGGATCAGTTGTAATTCGCGACCAGCGATTATTGTCAGGGGCTGACAATTGCCCAAAAAAACCGACTTCCCCCCATCTGAGCCATTTTCAGAATAGACCTCGATGAACATACGGCTGTCTCCTTCTTAAACACAAATTAATATTGAATATTTAGATTAAATCCTCGTCTGATGTTTCGTGCAGAAACGTTATATGAATGAATGACAAATGCAATGATAATGGAAAAGAAAAAAAGGGTGTTTATTCATGGAAGATATGTAACTGCGGCACAGAAATTTGAAAATCAAAGGAGCTTTACCATGTCCCCCCTTGCCTGGGATCAATCATTCAACGTCGGCCATAGAGAGATTGACCGTCAACATAAAGAGTTATTGGCTTTCTTGAATGAGGCGGAGAGCCTCTTGTTAACCTCAGAAAGTTACTCGATCACGGCTCGATTGAACCTTCTGGAGAGGTTGCTTATATTCGTCGAGCAACATTTCAAGCTGGAAAAAGCGGTGATGCAAAAAGACAAAAGCTCGGATACTGCCGTCTACGATCATTGGCGTAGCCAGAAGAGTTTTGATGCAAAAATATATACCCTCTACAGGGATCTACTGGCCAAAAGATTGGTCCTCGACTCCGACATTCTCAACATGATCAGAGACGAATTCCATAATCATGTCAACAAAGGGAAGAACCTGCCACCTCAGGAAGTGTTTCGTCAAATACCTCGACGAGCCTGTCAAATATCAGGTTTTCCTCTGTGACGCCTTAAGGTTATGAGCAACACCCTGTTTAAACTTGAATGGAATTACAGCGGAATGATCTCTACAAAGTCGTCTAGTCTTTAAAACCGCCCCTCTATATTGAGAACGATAAGGCGCTGCCTTTTCCAAACACAACCTTCACAGGAAAAATCGGAATTCATCTTTAAAGAAGCTTGCTATGAATAGGAAACTACAAAAAGAAAGGGACAAGGACATCTCATCCATATGGGATGTCTATTCACATCAACAACAGGAAGTTATCCTTTCGGAATTCCGTAAAAAATTTCCCAACAATTATTACTGCAAAACCACCTTGCTGGAGTTTTTGCTTGAAAAATTCGACGTGGTGGACCAAGAAACGAGGACCCCGCCCACTATATTGTCTTGATTTTAGCAATTTTTTCAATATCATTCCAGATTGTTCGATAAGTGCCGGCAATCTCTTCTTTCGCCGCAAACGTCAAAAGTGGTGCACGATGAATACCCATTTTCTCAACATCAGTTGAAAAGGGTATGTAACTATTGAGAAATCTCCTATATTCCTTTCGCAAGGAATCCATTGTTTGGCGATGGAGATTTTTACTTTGTTGTACCATGCTGAAAAATGGCAGGAGCTTTTTTTTCCGATAGTTTTTATCGCTGAAAAACTCGTACAGCTGCTCAAGGGAGCGCGCCGACAAGGTTGTGGGTATTACCGGCACTACAATTATATCAACGGTATTGAAGATATTTTCGGAGAGTAAGGAAATGTTTGGCGGGCAATCCAGCATGATTACCTGGTATTCACTATTTATGGCTTGCAAAGCCTTATGCAGCCGCGAACGACTGTTTTTCATGCGCGATAAAAAGATATCAAAATCGCGAAAAGTAAGGTTAGCCGGCAGGAGGTCCAGATTTTGATAATCGCTTTCCCGAATGGCCGGCGCAATCTCCTCACTCTTCTGAAAAAAGGACTTATCCTTCAGTTGCATTGAAGGTTTCACCCTAAAATAAAAACCAGAAGCTCCCTGGGGATCAAGATCGCATAACAAGGTTCGGTTGCCATTCATTGCGCTGGCATAGGCAAGGTTTACTGCTGTTGCCGTTTTACCAACCCCTCCCTTATTGCTGTAACAGGCAACAATCTTCATCTGAAGCTTTTCCTGCTGAAAAGAATTAATAGTTAACGGGTAAAGGAGGCGAAATGGCTCTGGGCAGCAAGCGGTTCTTCACCTTCAGCTGGTTTTCTGCGCCGATATTTGCCATTTGGCATCATGTCCCATGAGAAGGTGTTATCTCTTTCATACACGGAGAGGATTTCTTCCAGCTCGGCCTTGATCGCAGGATTAGATACGGGAACGATCGATTCCATTCGCCGGTCAAGATTACGCTTCATCCAGTCCGCAGAGCCAATGAGGAAGATTGGGTCACCAGCATTTTCAAAACGATAGATTCGGCTGTGTTCCAAAAATCGGCCGAGAATGCTGTATACCCTGATGGTCTGGGAAAGACCGGGTACCCCGGCACGGAGGCTGCAAAGTCCCCGTACGTTTAGGGAAATAGGGACACCTGCCTGACTCGCCAGGTAGAGTTCGCGGATGATGTCGCGGTCCTGTAGCTGGTTCAGTTTAGCCCTGATCCCGACAGGCTTGCCACTCCTGCAATTGTCTGCTTCCCGGCGGATGAGCTCGGTGAATCGCTCGCGCATATTATGCGGGGCAACAAAAAGCAACTTGTACTCCTGCGCTACAATGGCCCCGGTCAGTTCATTGAACAGCCGACTGGCGTCCTCGCCGAGCTGCTGGTTACAGCTGATAATACCAAGATCACCATAGAGACGGGCTGTACCGGTATGATAGTTGCCCGTTCCAATATGGACGTATCGTTTGATCCCACCGCTTTCTTCACGGACAACCATGGCCAGTTTGACATGGGTTTTCAGTCGTTCGACACCATAGACGACATGGGCGCCTCCCTGTTCCAATTGTTTTCCCCAGGCGATGTTAGGTGCCTCATCGAAGCGGGCGGTAATTTCCACCAGAACGGCCACCTGTTTGCCGCGCTCCAACCCTTCCATCAAGGCCTTGATGATCGGTGATTGGCTAGAAGTTCGATAAATGGTGAGTTTGATCGCCAGGACCTTCGGGTCAATCGCCGCATGCTGCAGAAGCTGCAGGACCGAGGAGTCAAAATCATGGTAAGGCAGATGGATGAGAATGTCCTCTTTCTTGATTTCATCAAAAAATGTGTCACTGTCCAGGGGATGGATGTTTTTTAGCCGGTAATGGTGGACGGGAATATGAGGGGCATCGCGCAAGTCGCTGCGGCCTTCAACCTTTAGCTCGAGAAGGACGCTGTAGCCGAGCATTCCATGAATCTTCATCACCTGGGTTTCATTGATATTGAGTTGTTCGACCAGCCAGCCGAGAAGCTCTTCGGGAATCGAATCACAGACTTCCAGGAGAACAATGCCGGCAAATTTCCGGTAATTCAACTCGGCCGTCACCATGCTGATGATGCTTCCCGGTTCAAGCTCTTCGCCTGGACGGTCATCAAGTCGGGCACGATCCCAGGGGTTATCTTTAGCGCCACGGGTGACCCGGAAACAATAGGTGGCAATCGAAGTGGCTCGGGGGAAGAGGAGATGGAGATTGTTGGCAATAATCTCCTCCAGCAGGATAAAACCTCGATTTTCCGGCAAGGCCACCCACCGTTTGCGATTGGCAGGTACCTTCAGCCGGACGAAACGATTGCGTCCGTCCGCCTTGGTGATAACCACTGCAAGATTGAGGCTGAGGTTGCTGATGAACGGGAAAGGATGGGCGGCATCAACAGCCAGAGGTGTGAGAATCGGCAGGACCGATTCCTCGAAGTGCCTTTGTAAAAAATTCTTGTCCTTCTCCGATATCGAGTCATAGGACAACAGAAAAATTCCTTCGCCGGCCAGGGAAGGACGTAAGATGTCTACGAAAAGTTGGCTGAGGATGCCTGTCTGCCGCTTCAATTCATCACAGCAAAGTTCAAGCTCCTCGCAGGGCTTGAGACCGTCGAGATTGGCAACCCCCGGCTGATTTTTCACTTTTTCATGCAGCCCGCCAATTCTTTTCATGACGAACTCGTCAAAGATCATCCCCATGATGCCGGCAAATTTAATACGCTCAAGGAGTGGCTGGGAATTGTCTTCAGCGATCTCGAGCACCCGACGGGCAAAAGCAAGCCAGCTCAATTCTCTATTGATATATGCGTCACCAGCATCAACATCGAGGAGGGGAATTGCATCCATGGCAGTGTCCTAAGTTTTGGGAAGGGTCTCCATCACGCTATAAAGCGTCTACAAATTGAAACCAATTCCTTGGAACACTGAAAATTCTTAGACTCAGAAATTTATCACGATCATTTTGAAAAATCCACTTGGGTATAGCTCGTAGTCGGTAATTTTGGCCGTTTGAGTCAACAGTGAGGTTTACTAGTCCTGCATGCTCCTTAACTTCAGGGGGAACACCATCTATAACCATACCCGAATAGGATATATTCCTCACAATTCCTTTATATAAACCATGCCCAGTCGAGATTTCCACCGCCAAATTCGATACTTCCTTCCTTTCTTGATGTCTTCTCTCCATACCCCCCCTCCTTTAGCTTAAAGTCAAGTAAAATAAAATTATACAACCGTGAAGAAAATAAATCAAGGGAGCGAGAGGAGAAAATGATAAGTCAGTGTTCTCTGCGGGGCTCTAAAAAAAACATTCCAGCGCCCTGTTATCGATGCCGCCTGTCACAAAAGCTATTTGTTTTAAGATTCCGATGATTTTTTGTTGCGCGAGGTGTTTTACCACATACCTCAGTGGGCATATCAAGTGTGGAAATCGATCATTTTTTGAAATTTCCTGAGAATTCCTTTCTGCTCTTTCTTAATCAGTTGTATCGCCGCTCCTACCTCCACAATACGTCGGTCTCTCTTATCCATTTCATCCCATTCAACAAGTATTTTTGAGACCTCAAGAGGGTAAACTCTCACGTGACATTTATTACCCTTCTT
>JAABQY010000138.1 GCA_011391225.1 Desulfobulbaceae bacterium
GAGTGTTAGCTGAAAGCACACCTATGACTTGGAAGATGTCGTTTTTTTGCCAAGCCGGTCAAGAGGAAAAAAAGACCATATCAGCACCCTCTAATATCAAATAATCCATATCCCCCATCGACGATTTCTCCCTTGAGCAGCCATTGGCGCTTGCCGGTTGTAATCGTCGACAAGAGCGATCATCGGCAGGATCACGCGAACATGCCAGGTAGAGGGTAAACACCAAATTGTTGCAATAACCCAAGGAAATCATTGTAAACCCAGTCAACGGTAATTTTCCCCCCCTCCCATTGAGAGACGATACATCCCGGCATCACAACTCTATTGCCCGTGGGCTGAGCATGAATGGATGGCGAAGATCCTGTATGCCTTCCATGCAGGGTATATCTTGCAACGGAAATATTCCCTTCGGCTATTGTCGCCTCAATTTTGAATTCCAGGTCTGAATAGGCATTGCGGGCGTCGGCCACATAATTTTTATAGGCCTGCAGTCCTTTGATGTCAGGGATTGGCGGTTGGTAGCGAACATAGTCGGTCGCAATAATGCTGTCCAGTAAATCAAGGTTGCCTTTGTTGTAAGCCTCTGTATAAACCTTGGCAATCAATTCTTTAATAGTTTCGGGCATTATGTATTCTCCTTTCAAAGTGTTGAGTATTTTGAGGGTTTTGAAGCACTATTTTCTTCGTTGTCCTTCATGCCGTTGTTAATGCTTGTCATACTACGACTATTTTGTAGACGCTCAACTATTATTCCACAAATACCCTTTAATCCAGCAAAATACTTGTTTTTAATGACAGTATAGCTATATGTTTTGGAGGAGGAATTTGCTCGAGGATTTTCTGTTATTATGGATTTATCCAAGGGATAACGTATGACAAAAGAAAATACAGGCTGGGACCAAATACCCTCCCTTAAGGGGCTGGAAGTGGATTGGAAGTATGAACCGGAAAACCCGCTCGGCAAAAGGGCTTGGTTGAGAATTGCCGACAACGGACTCCATGCCGTTCTTGGAGTGAAGAATATACCAGTTAAGGTGGTTTCAAAAAGTTTTGAAGAAACCGGGTATTTACTGGATATTGCGCAAGGTGGTTGTGCGGCCTTACTGAAAACCAAACTGGCAGAAGGGCAATTGCTCAAAGTCGGTTTTTTTCTCGGTAAACAAAAAGTCATTTCCCGAGCGATAATAAGAGATATTACAAGTTTCGAAGGCAGATTCAGAACGGGAATCGAATTTGTCGAATTAGACAAGGAATGTATTGCTTACATAGTCGGGATTATCTCTTCAAAGGTATTTCAGCAGCCCCTATAAGGTGTTATCGCTGTTCGGAAGAGTTGAAAAGTGATGAGAGAACCAGCATTCTGGAGGAAAGCAATGAACAGGAGGCAATTCGTACGAGACGTTCTGCTTTGGTCGACTGGCTTGAGCCTTGGCGTGCCGTGTTTTGACGTAGCAGATGTTTCGGCCGCACCTGCATCCCCGCTGATCGGTGTGGCAAACGGCAAAGATTATAAGTTGTTGGTTGTAAAAGCTGTTGAGATCCTTGGCGGCATTAAAGAGTTTGTAAAAAGTGGCGACAAGGTCGTCATCAAACCGAATATGGGTTGGGACAGAACCCCGGAGCTCGGGGCCAACACGCACCCTTTGGTCGTTCGGACGCTGGCGGAATTGGCGCTTGATGCCGGGGCGGCAGGGATCCAGGTCTTTGATTATACCTGCAATGAAAAACGCCGATGTTATGCCAGCAGCGGTATCATCGACGAACTGGAGAAGATCGGCGACAAGCGAATCCGCTGGGAACATATTGATCCGCGAAAATTCGTGCCTGTTGACATTGTCGGCGGGAAATCCCTGAAACGCTGGGAAATTTATCAGGATGCGCTGACCGCCGACTGCTACATCAACGTCCCGGTTGCCAAACACCATGGTCTCAGCCGCTTGTCACTCGGTCTGAAAAATGCAATGGGGGTCATCGGCGGTAATCGTGGCAAGCTGCATCATAACCTGGGGCAGGAGCTGGCCGATCTGGCGACGGTGATAAGACCGCGATTGACCGTTATTGACGCCACCAGGATGCTGCTCCGCAATGGGCCTCAGGGCGGTCGGGTCGAGGATGTGAAAATTGCCGACACGGTTATTGCCGGCACCGACCCTGTTGCCGTCGACGCCTATGCCACCACCCTCTTCGGTCTGCAGCCGGAAGAAATTGACAGCACGGTTGCCGCCCATAAACTCGGGTTGGGCGAGATCGATGTGCAACGTATGCAGATTCGGACAGTGCAGGTATGACAGAAAGAAAGGGCAGGGTGAAAAATAGGCCAAGTTTTCGGGCCATGATCTTTCTTCGCCGCCTCAGCCAAGGAGTTTTTCTCGTCCTCTTTATCGTCTTATTTGTGAAGACCGACTATAACGGCACCGATCATCTTGATAGTGCAGTCAACCTCCTGTTTCGTCTTGATCCCTTTGTTGCCGCCTGTGTCATGCTTGGTGTGAAGTCTTTTGTTCTTCTTCTTTTACCGTCGCTTGCCGTGCTGCTTCTTTCGTTAATATTCGGCAGAGGCTTTTGTGGCTGGTTCTGTCCTATGGGCAGTCTTCTTGATCTTACCGGCAAAATAGTGCCTCAAATGGACCGGAACAATCGTACTTCGTATCCGAATCTCGCGCTAATCATTCTTGTTTTTGCCCTTTTTTCCTCGGCATGCGGCTTTGCCGTGGCCGGCTACTTCGATCCGTTCTCTCTTCTCGTGCGTGGCATGGCCCAGGCATTCTATCCGCTGCTGAACAGCCTGACAGTCGGATTTTTTAGTTTCACTTACCGGACGTTTCCCGAAGTTGTCAATCATGTCACCGAACCGGTGTATGGTCTGCTCCAAGCCTTCATTCTACCTTCGGGACAAAAATACTTTCATCTGGCAACTCTTTCCTTCTTTATGCTTGGGGGTGTTTTTCTTTTGGAAGGGGTACAGCGCCGATTTTTTTGCCGCAACATCTGTCCGCTTGGAGCGATGCTCGGAGTCATCGGCAGGTGGGCACTGGTCGCCGGTAAGGGTGGCAGCAACGATTGCGGTTCATGCCGCATTTGTACCAACAGATGCCGCATGGGCGCAATAGATACAGAGCGGGTAATTGCTATGGCCACCTGCAACCTCTGCTTCGAATGCGTGCAAAAATGTCCCAGGCAGATAATCAATTTCGGTGTTTCTGCTCCGTGGTCGGCACCGCCTTCTCAAACGTCGTTGTCGCGCCGCCGTTTTGTCGGAGCGGCCCTTGCCGGGGTTTTGCTGCCTTCGGTCAAAGGGGTTGAGGCCTTGGCCAAAAACCCCGATCCCTTCTTAATCCGCCCACCCGGTGCCCTGGAAGAGAAGGAATTTCTTGGGCGATGCGTGCGTTGCGCCGAATGTATTCAGGTTTGCATTGGCAACGCCCTGCAACCCGCCTTCCTGCAGGCCGGGTTTGACGGCATGTTCAGCCCGATACTTACAGCGCGAACCGGATATTGCGAATTTAACTGTACGTTGTGCGGCCAAGTCTGCCCCACCGGGGCCATCCGTGAACTTTCGCCGGCGGAGAAGCGTCGTTTGAAAATCGGTCACGCCTGGTTCGATAAAAACACCTGCCTCCCTTATGCCAAAGGTATTCCCTGTATGGTCTGTGAGGAACACTGTCCGACCCCAGAGAAGGCCATTCGTTTCAAAGATGTGGAGCTCATCAACGATGCCGGGCTGGCGGTGAGCGTGCAACAGCCGTATGTCGTCAGCGGGTTGTGTATCGGTTGCGGTATTTGCGAAAATAAATGCCCCCTGCCGGGTAAGGCGGCAGTGTATATTACCAGCGCCGGAGAAGACCGCAATGCGAAGAGTTTCCTGCCGTCTTCAGGATCAATACCATATGCCGGGTAGGGTAGACTGCTGCAGGAATCTCTCAGCACAAGAGGAGCAACAAAGTGAACCCCAAGAAATATCTCGACCGAGTTCCGGTCGGTTCGGAACTGGCAGTGGCATGCCAGCTGGCATGTCCAGGGTGTCGGATGCCGGAAGGCTTGGAGCATGAATACGGTTGTACGTTTGAAGAATGTCCGGGTTGCAAAAAAATACTCATCGGCTGTCATTGCAATTGTTTGTCTCCCGCAGACTCGGAAAAAATCATCAAAGCACTGCATGATCAGTTTGCAAACCTGGCCGAGGCAATCAAGATGGTAACGGCAGCGGGCATAAAACCGGACCAGAATACATCGTATCTTATCCACGCAGCCATGCAATACCTTTATGAAAATGTGCCGATTGCCGTCCAGGCCGATTTGAAGCGGGGTTTTCATGAAAGCCATCCAGGTCTTGTTCCTTTGCTGCAGGATGAATCCGGTTATGGTTATTATACGGCGGAACAATTGTCGCTAGCCTTGCAGATTCCCCTTGCCGAGGTAAATGAAAAAATAGATGCCATGGTCGAAGCCGGCCAGGGCATCCGGTTTGGTGATGGAATTTGTCTGCAGAAGGTTAATTGAGCACCACTTGTCGTATAACATTGCTTCACAACAAGCATTTTTCCCGACACAAGGTATCTTTCGAGTTAATGATCAGTTCCCCGTAAGGACCATGGCAGACATTACTGAAACCCTCAAAGGTATCGTCCACCGGGTAACCTACCACAACGCGGACAGCGGCTGGTCCGTTCTTCGCATCATTCCTTTCAAAAGCCCCGGCGCTATGGAGACGGTGACCGTGCACCAGACCCAGGTTTTTGCTGGAGCGACCATGGAGTTCCATGGGGCTTGGACCGTCCATCCCCAGTTCGGGCGGCAGTTCAAGGCCGAAAAGGCCATCGAGAAAAAACCTGCAACGGCGGCAGCCCTGGAGAAATATCTCGGCTCCGGCCTCATCCATGGCGTCGGGCCGAAGACCGCCGGCAAAATTGTCCGCCATTTCCAGGGCAGCACCCTTGATGTCTTTGAAAATGATATCGGCAGGCTGGTCGAGGTACCCGGTATTGCAAGAAAAAAGCTCGATATGATAAAAGAGGCCTGGTACGAACACCGCATGGTTCGGGAGGTGATGATGTTTCTCCAGGGCCATGGCATCTCAACCCTCTTTGCCGTGCGGATTTATAAAGAGTATGGGGAGCAGGCGATCCGTATCGTCAGCGAAGATCCGTATCGCCTGGCGGCAGATTTTTACGGGATCGGTTTTTTTTCCGCCGACAAGGTAGCTCTCAGTTTGGGACTGGCCAAGGACAGCGAACAGCGGATAGTCGCGGCGGTGCGTCATGTTCTTGCCGCCGGCCGGGAGCAGGGCCACTGCTTTCTTTTTTTGGCCCAGATACGCACGGAGGGTTCTTTGCTCCTCGGTTTTGATCCGGCCGACCGCCTGTCGGAAATATTGAAGCTGATGGAAGATGACAAGCAGCTGAAGGTACGGGTCTTGACCCAAAGCGCTGGGGACGAGCAGCTTTGTTATTATTCGAAGTCTTTGTATTATGACGAGGCCTTTGTCGCCCGCACCATCAGTGCCATGGCCTATCCTCTTGGTATCGATGAAAAATTTATTGGCAAATGGGTTGAGCGGTATTGCGGACAGCAGGGCATTCGTCTCAGTGGCGAGCAGGCCCTGGCCGTGCGCTCCATCGCCGCCAGTCGCTTTTCGGTGCTCACCGGCGGGCCGGGTTGCGGCAAGACCACCACGACGCTGGTCATTGTCAGATTGCTGGAGTATCTTGGCAAACGGGTGCTGCTTGCCGCGCCCACCGGCCGGGCGGCGCAGCGGATGTCCGAGGTTATCGGTCGAGAGGCGAAAACCCTTCACCGCCTGCTTGAATGGCAGAATGGCACCTTCCAGAAAAACCAGGAGCAGCCACTACGTTCCGACGTGCTCATCGTCGATGAATGTTCGATGCTCGATATTTCGCTGACCGCCTCGCTCTTGAAGGCGGTGCCTCCGACCTGCCAGGTGCTTCTCATTGGTGATGCCGATCAGCTCCCGGCGGTAGGTGCCGGCAATGTGCTGCGGGACGTTATTTTGTCTGGGAGGGTTGCGGTTTTTCGTCTCACTGAGGTCTTTCGTCAGGCCCGAGCCTCGAAGATCATCGAATTTGCCCATCAGCTCAATAAGGGTATAACGCCGCATATTGATTCGCCTTTTAAAAAGCCGGAGTTGTGGACGGAGAAGGTTGATTGCCTGTTTATTGATACCGATGAGGCCACCAAGGAGCAGATGGACTTTGTGACGAAAGTGAAAAAATTCTATGAGTTTCAGCCGCCACACCTTGAAGGATTAGAACCCACTGAAAATCTTTATGAATTCAGAACGGAGGAAAGCATTCACTCCTCATATGACCAGGATTTGGTTATTCCAAAAAAATTCCAGCATGTTGACCTGCAAAAAATCCAAGCGGCGGAGGGTTATGTCGAAGAGCTGAAGGCGGTTCTCGCCAAGGTGCATCCATGGTCAACCCTCCATTACGGGCTTGCCGCTGTCGACGCAGTGGTGCGCCTGTATCTGCATTGGATTCCCAAGTATTATGGCAAAG
The DNA here is from genome assembly GCA_011391225.1 of Desulfobulbaceae bacterium. GTDB lineage: Bacteria > Desulfobacterota > Desulfobulbia > Desulfobulbales > Desulfocapsaceae > Desulforhopalus_A. The sequence goes on from JAABQY010000138.1 coordinate 6,519, forward strand.
AGACTGAGATTCAGATACTCTCACCGATGACCCGCGGCAGTCTCGGCACCGCGAACCTCAACCGAATCATCCAGGAAATGGCCAATCCGCCAAGCCCCGGCAAGGCTCAGCTGCAGGTGGGCGAGAGGATTTTTAGGACCGGCGACCGGGTTATTCATCGGCGCAATAATTATGAGCTGAATGTTTTTAACGGCGATATCGGCAGGATAACGGATATAGATAATGCCGCTCTCAGTTGTGTGGTGAAATTTTTTCCGGACGGCCGGCAGGTGCAGTATCAGAAGGACGATATCCTCGAACTCGATCTGGCTTATGCGATTACCATCCATAAATCGCAGGGCAGCGAGTTCGGGGCGGTCATTATTCCGGTGCTGACCCAGCATTTCAAGATGCTTTTTCGTAATCTCATCTATACCGGCTTAACAAGAGCACGTCATCTCGCCGTTCTCGTCGGCACCCGCAAAGCCCTGGCAATGGCGGTTCATCGCCAGGATACGAGTAAGCGCCAGACCGCGTTGCAGATGCTTCTGTCACATCCCGAATAAAGCTCCGTTGGAGGTGTCCGCCTGTACATTTCAAGTCCTTGAATTACGCCGGCATGTGTTGCTTCCATTGGTCCCTGCACATTTTACGGTCATGGTGTCAGCTTCCAAGTTGCAATGTGAGTAAATTGCATTAGTTTATGGCTGCGAATGATTCTGCACAGACCTGTGGAGGTTACAATGTATATTTGTGTTGATTTTGATGGAACGGTGGTTGATCACCGCTATCCGGATATCGGTGAACCGGTTCCCGGAGCAATAATCTGGTTGAAGAAACTGCAACGGCATGGAGCAAAGTTGATCCTCTTTACCATGCGTTCAAATAGCCCGGAAGGCAGCAATCTGTTACGCAAGGCTGTTCAGTATTTTGAGGCGAACCGCATAGTCTTGTACGGGGTGAACAGAAATCCCGACCAGGACTCTTGGACGTCGAGTCCCAAGGCCTATGGCGATGTATAT
>JAABQY010000139.1 GCA_011391225.1 Desulfobulbaceae bacterium
TCTTGCCTGGCGAGATCACAATCGGCCTGGAATTGTCTGGGATAGGCTTCGAAGTCCTCAGTCGGTCCAAATTGCATGGGATTGACGAAGAGGCTGACAATGGTTCGGTCGGCGTTCTGAACAGCCTTGCGCATGAGCGAGAGATGCCCGGCATGCAGACAGCCCATAGTTGGAACAAGGGCGATTTTCAGCCCTTCTTGTTTCCAAGATATTGCCAGACGCCGCATTTCCGCAGGCGATTTAATGATCTGCATCGCTGTTACCACCTTGACACATTTAGAGGCGAGCTTTGAGGCGAGCGATTTTTCCATCGATTTGCTCTTTTGCTTGGGCAAAAGAAGGATCACCCGCCATACTTATGAGGAAATTATTATATACTGCTATGGCCTTTTCATTATTACCCTGCACTTCCTCTATTCTTCCCATTCCGCTGTAGGCAATGCTTTCATAGCCCTTGAAACTTTTCAGTAAGTCATATTCTTTTGCAGCATCGGAAAATTTTTTCTCTGCTTCGAGGGATTGGGCTAAACTGAACAGTACCAGCGGATTAAGAGGACTGGTGGCAGGAATTTCCGCACGAATCTTACGGTATTTGTCTGCCGCCTCGGCAAAAGATCCATTTTGCATATCGAGATGGGCGATCTCGACCTTCGCCCAGAGCGCCGATGGTGTGCTGCTATAGTCGAGGGACACCTTGCGGAGCGCTTCGGCCTGCACTTCTTTGCCCTGCTGCATGGCTTTTGCCAGTGCCGAAGCTGCCTCCTCTCTAAGTTTTTCTCTATAGGATCCGTAGAGCGATGTAAAAACAATTGTCGTTACAATAACTACGACCCCAACCTGGAACATTCTCAAATTGGCCCGGATAAAGCTTATGACCTTTGGGGGGAGATTAAAATGTTCCAACAATCCCTCAACCTTATCGAACGTGGTATCGGCAGCAAGACGTTTATTGAAGGCACTTTCACTGGCCATGCGATATTTCTCCTTGAACTCAAGACGTATTTAATTAATTTAGGACACGACACAGACCGGACAATATAATATATAGCAGTATGTCTGTCTATGCGTAATCAGTCAGTTTTGCCCTGCTTGAAATTCCTTCTCCGCCGATGATGAATACCGTAAATCAAGAAACTATTCTCACTGTCAGTCAGTTTACTGCAGCCATAAAAGATATTCTTGAAAGCACCTACCGATTTGTGAGAATCTGTGGCGAAATTTCCAACCTGAAAACTCCTTTTTCAGGACACAGCTACTTCACTTTAAAGGATTCCGGAGCACAACTCCGGGCAGTGCTCTTTAAGCAGCAGAAAAGATTCGTCGATCTCAATGTACAGGATGGCCAGCAAGTTGTTGTATTTGGGAGAATTTCACTGTATGAACCGCGAGGTGAATATCAGATCGTCGCCGATTCGATTGAGCTCTATGGTATCGGCAAATTATTGCGAGAGTTTGAACAACTCAAGCGTAAACTTTCTGAAAAAGGCTATTTTGCCGCCGAACTGAAAAAGCCTTTGCCACCTTTCCCTGGTAAAATAGTCATCATCACTTCGCCAACCGGGGCGGCCATCCAGGATTTTCTGAAAATTGTCAGTAATAGAAGATCTCCCGTACATATTCAGATTCTGCCGGTGAAGGTTCAAGGAAAAACCGCCGCCGCCGACATAGCGAGGGCGATAGACACAGCCCAAGGCATTGCCGATACTGATATTATCGTTCTCTGCCGGGGTGGTGGTTCCATCGAAGATCTTTGGGCCTTCAATGAAGAGATTGTCGCCGAGGCTATTCATCGTTCAGTATTACCTGTGGTGACAGGTATAGGACATGAAGTTGATTTTACTATTGCCGATTTCTGCGCTGATTTCCGCTGCCCCACCCCGACCGGGGCTGCGGAAAAGCTGGTGCCCGATGCTGAAATGCTCCGCCGTCATGTGCATTCCCTGCGCGCCGGCTTACAGCTTCGATTTGACCGTAAGTTGCGCTTCATCGAACAGCAATTGTCACACCACAAAAAAATGCTCGGGGATATGCGAAATGTTTTTAACAGATTGGAATTTCGCTTACATATCAGCACGGCACATTTGCAGCAGGCGATGACCGGCTATCTTCAGACAAAAGAGCATGAAGTTCGGTCACTGGTCCGTGTTGTTTATCAAAACAGCCCTTCCGCCCAAATCGAAATGCGAAAGCAGCACATCAAGGCAATGATCGCCCAGTTAAAAAATCATATTCAGCGAACCACGGAGCGAAAACAGGCGGCACTTGCCGAGCAAGCCACCTTTTTGCACGGGGTGAGCCCGCTTGCGACACTGGCGCGGGGCTATGCAATTGTTCGCAAGAAACTACCGGAGGATAAGAGCTGGCGCGTAGTGTCGCGCGCAAGAGATGCCGGGGTGGGTGAAGAACTTACTATCCTTCTCCATGAAGGTCAGTTGGATTGTGTGGTGACTAGAAACTTGCTCCTTGTCTATACAGCAGAGAATAAATAAAGCTTGGCTGAGCGAAAAAGTCCCGGTAACATTTTACTGCCCTGATCATAATTGACTGGCAGGAGTTCCCCCGGTACTGGCAAGGTGGGTGAGGGAGTTCCAATCTCTTCCATCACCTATGATGCTTTATTTTCTCGCTCTTTCCCTCATTTATTTTGATCAGGCACACTATGAAAGTAGCAACGCTTCCCGTGTGGAAATTTGTGATTATCACTGACAGGAGACGACCATGAAAAGATTGTCTAATATCCATCCCGGAGAAGTGTTGCTGGAAGAATTTTTGAAGCCAATGGGGGTTACCCGCTACCGTCTTGCTAAAACAATCGGCGTTCCGACTATACGGATCAGCGAGATATGCGCCGGAAAACGGTCTATTACCGCCGATACCGCCTTGCGCCTGGCTAGTGCTCTTGGCACAACTCCCGGCTTTTGGCTTGGTTTGCAAACGGATTATGACACAGAAGAAGCGATGAAGATAATTGGCGACACGCTTACTCATATTATCCCTCTAGCTGCTTGAGTCCGAAGCCTCTTTGGAAAGGGCTTCTTTCAGGAAGCCGAAAAAAGCGACTACTTATCACCCCCATCCTGGAGATACGGCCCGTATTTTTTGTCGCAATCCTGAATATGATTGAGCAGCCAATCGCGAAGAAAGCGATAAAATTCGTTGGTGCCCTCGGGAAAGTTGCTGCTGATTATCTCCTGAAACCGCAAGGCCTCGGCCTTCAGTCGGCTATGCTCGGCGACATGCTCGGCCATTTCCGCATACGCCACCGCCTGCATGGCCTTTTCTTCGTTGTCAAAGTGGTATCCGGTATAGGCAAGAACATCGTTACAGGCCTTTTCGATAACCTCCTTGCCGCTCTTATCGCGGATAGCCATATACATAAGGTCAATCAGTTCAACGATTTTATGATGATCGTTGTCGAACTGAGCCACACCGGTATTATACCCTTCACGCCACTTGATTACCGCCATGCAGATACCTCCCTTCTTTGTTAGTTTGTTGATCAACCCCGTGACAGACGATTTCTTCCCAGCCGTTTGCTTTCGTAGAGCAGGCCGTCGGCCCTTTTTATCAGACTCTCCGGGCCATCGTCGCCGGTCACCGAGGTGGCGCCGATCGACACGGTGATCTGCAGCTTTTCTCCCTCATGGAGGATATAGGCATGTTCGATCAAAACCCGCAGCCTGTTGCCGAGCAGTTCCAGATCATCGGCGCCTATGTTGCGGATGATCCCTAGGAATTCCTCGCCGCCCCAGCGACCATAGAGATCAAAGGGCCGAGAGTTGGCGCTGAAGGTCCGGGCGACAAAGCGCAGCACCCCATCTCCGACATCGTGGCCGTAGGTGTCATTGTATTTCTAATCAATCAAAGATAGGCAAAGAATTTTCGGTCTTCAACATGCATATGGTGCCAAATTATATCGTTTGCAAGAAAGGTGAACAGTTCACCAAGGGTCAGCTGGCCGTGTTTAAATTTTGCCGACAAATCCCCCGCTTTTGCAAGCAAACCAAGATGAATCTGCCGATGTTCGTCAATTAATGGATACCTGTGGATACGCAGGAGGTTTTCCTCGTCATAAAAATGCTGCGCTGTTTCTTGCAATACTTTGTCTATCAATAACAGACATTCGACTTGGGGGCTTCCGCCACTTAAGGCAGACAGGAGTTGCGAGGAAAATTTAAAAAGTTTTTTATGCTGGCCGTCGATAAGCGAATTGCCCGAGTTAAAGTCTTCATGCCAGAAGAGCTCGATAAAGCCTGATGTTTCCTCTAGGGGAGTGGCCGGACCGGTGTCATGTACCGCCACCTCATAACGGTTCCGGCCATTTAATTTGGCGCGGTACAGGGCCATATCGGCGAGGTCGACAATTTTTTCGTAGGATTCGGATTGTCCAGGGTAGACGGTCACTACTCCAAGACTGACCCTTACCTGGTTGCAGGTGCCTGAGCCGTTTAAATCAATGGACAGGTGTGCTACCGCCTGGCGGATACGTTCGGCAACTATCTGCGCGCCTCTTGTTTTAGTGTCGGGCATAACGACGGCAAATTCTTCTCCGCCGTAGCGTGCGACAAAATCTGAGGCTCGTCCGACGTTTTCTTTAACGACCCTTGCCACATATTTCAGGCAATGATCCCCAGCCACGTGGCCGTAGCGGTCATTAAATTTTTTAAAGAAATCAATATCCAGCATAATCAGGGATAACGGACTCTTGCTGCGCTTCAGGCGGTCAATTTCCCCTTGCAACGTTATATCGAAATGCCTTCGATTGGCTATCCCGGTCAGCCCGTCGGTCAGGGCATGCTCCTGTGCCTGCTCTTTTTCCTTTTCAAGCCGACGGATCAAATCGTTGATACGTTCTTCCGAGTGTTTGCGCTCGGTGATGTCCATGGAGATGCCGATGATGCCTGCGGGCGTCCCGTTTTCATCAACAAAGGGTATCTTGCTGGTGTTGACCCAGCGCAGACCCTCGTCGGTTTGCCAGGGTTCCTCAATGTTCAGCTTGGCGGCGCCGCCCTTCAGGACCGCAAGGTCGTCCTGATAATAGGCCTCGGCCTGTTCCTTGGGGTACAGGTCGTAGAGACTGACCCCCTCCAGTTCAACCTTTTCTTTCTTGTGGGCATCGGCGACATATTTATTTACGCGTATATACCTGTTGTTTAAATCTTTATAAAAGACAAGGCCGGGGAGGTGGTCGAGGATTGCTTCTAACTGGTTTGACAACAGCCGGTATTTATTTTCACTTTGGCGCAGGGATGAAAGGGCCTTGAGAAGGTTCTCAGTGTCATTCAAGAGAACTTCCTTTTTAAAACTGCTTTCAGTAATCTCGCCAAAGGGGCTTTCATCCGCCGGTTGGCTGCTTGTTTTATCATTTCTCATTTGATTTCAAACCCAGTTAACCAAGCGCAAAGATTCAACCTTAAATAAGTTCTGTTCCGGCATCGAACTTTTTTCAACACCATGGAATAGTTCCGCCATAGTTATCGAACTCATACACATCTGCCCGGCGTGACGATTAAATATTTGCAAAAGTTCAACCGGGCGGCGCATTATTAAATAGATAACGATATGAGTATCCAGCATATATTTCAACATCACAAAGACTCTCTTTCCGATTGATCCTGGGATGCACGCTCGGTCATAAAATCATCGTTCACGCCCTCTTTTGAAAGAAAAAAACTATCCCAAGCATTATTGATGGGAGAGATAATACGATCCAAACCAACCACACGCACAAGGACCTTTTTAACACCTTATTAGAGATAATCCCGTACGGGAACACAAAAAAACTCGTGCAGAGGAATCCCCTGCCCGCCGACGAGAAGACAGCGCTGCGGCTGAAACTCCCGGACGAATGCATCCATGCCCGGAAGATTCTGCCGGCTCCTGCCGCTTTTCACCTCTATGCCGACCACCGTATCACCACGCTTTAAGACAAAATCGACCTCATTATTGCCCTCCCGCCAGTAAAGCGTCTCAATCCCGGTCGCTGCGCTGCTATTAAGGATGTGGGCTCCCACCGCCGACTCGACGAGTCTGCCCCAGGCGTTACGGTCCACCAACAATTGTTCAAGCGTCAAATGTGCATGGGCTGACTGCAGGGCGGTATTGAAAACCTGGAGCTTCGGGCTCGAACCCCGCAGACGAATCTTGCTGCCGCTGTATTTGGCAAGCCCGGTAATCATGCCTGCGCCGGCCAGCAGCTCAAGGTAATGGGCCAGAGTCGTGGTGTTGCCCGCATCATGGAGTTGGCCAAGCATCTTCTGATACGATAGAATCTGCCCCGAATAATCACACCCGAGCAGAAACATCCGCCGCAGCAGTGCCGGCTTGTCGACCCTTGACATAAGCAGGATATCACGCGAGATGATCGTCTCCACCAGCGAGTCAATGACATAGCGGGCCCAGCGCTGTCGATCATCAATCAGGGCTGCAGCACCGGGATAACCACCATAGTAAATGTAGGTGTCGAGATCCCAGCCAAAGGCATCGCCCATCTCGCTGAACAGCCAATGGGTGACGGAGATGGCTTCAAAACGTCCGGCAAGACTTTCGGTGAGGCCACGGCCAATAAGGGTAGGCGCTGAACCGAGAACTATCACCTTAAGGGGAATGCCCCGCAGGGTGTCTTCGTCCCAAAGACGTTTGACCTGTTCCGACCACCGCGGTATTTTCTGCACCTCATCGAGCACCAGGAGGGCCTCCTGCCGTTCGTCACCGCCCGCTTTCGTCTTCTGTCTGGCGATTTCCCATTGCTGCTCTACCCATACGTCCCCTTGCAGAGTCGGTTCGTCGGCGGAGACATAATGGGCGGGGAGTAAAGCCTCTTGCATGACCTGGCGCACCAAAGTCGTTTTGCCCACCTGGCGCGGCCCGGTCAACACCTGAATGAACCTGCGTGGTTCCTTCAACCGTTGTTGTAACACTCTGTAAATTGGACGCTTAAACATTTTCGGCACCATTGAATGTAATTTTACTCACTGTATTGAGTAAAATTACTCGATTCCGTGGCAGAGATCAAGGGCCAGGCAACATCAGCTCAATTACACTGAAAGAACAGCCTGTTACATGGGTTTTGGCAAAAAACAACTGGACCGGAGAAATATCCCGGCTAGCGGCTTAGCCCTCTATTCCCCCTTCGCCGGCAAGCGCCTCCCGCACCTTGGCGGCCAGTTCTTGCATGGAAAAGGGTTTTTGGATGAAGTGCACACCCGCATCAAGTTTTCCCTGCCGGGCAATGATATCGGCGGTATAGCCCGACATAAGCAGGCACTTCAGTTGCGGCATAAAGGATGCCAGGTGTTCGGCCAGATCCCGGCCGTTCATTTCCGGCATGACCACGTCGGTCATAAGCAGATGGATTGCCCCGGCCTGCACTTTCGCCAAGCGAATGGCCGCTTCCGGGCTGTTTGCCGCAAGGACTGCATAACCGAGACCCTGCAGCATCCTGGTGGTCATTTTCAGGATTGCCGCCTCGTCCTCGACCAGCAGAATGGTCTCCAA
>JAABQY010000140.1 GCA_011391225.1 Desulfobulbaceae bacterium
TTTTTATGGCGACAGTAGCACATGCCGACGGCGCCGTAACCGGCGTTTTTAATGATCTCCCGGGCGCTTTCATAGGTGGCCACCTGGGAATTTACCGGCACATGCTCTTCATAGGGCAGCGAACGGGTGAGAGGGGTTTTGCCGGCAAAGAATTCTCGGCCCATTCTCTGCTCGGGATCACCGTAGAGATATTCGGTCATAAGCTGGGCAAGTTCAACCACCGGCAGGTCGTTGCGCTGCTTCATGAAGGTGAGTTCAAAAAAGCCGATCAGACCCGGCAGCAGGAGGTAGAAGGTTTTACCGCCATAGGTGGTGTCCATCACCAGGCCTTTCTCGGCCATCTGCTCAAGTATCCCCTTCAGCTTGGTACTCTGCCAACCGGTCGCCCGGACAAGCTCGGGGAGAGTCGCCTCGGTCAGAGGAAAACGCGAGGCGATAAAGGCCTCCTCCTCGGAAAAGAGCATGGCGAGGATCTGCCGCAGGGTGTCGCTGTCGGGCAAACCGATGGGATATTTATTCAACCGGTCGACAAGAGGTACGATGCTGCTTTTTCCGTCAAGATGATGTCCCATTTTTTTTCTTTTTATCCTCTTCTCTTCGCCCGACTTGTCGTTAGCCTATTCGTTCATGACGTACTGACCATTGAGCCCGTACACCATTTGCCAAACCCGATTAAAGCCTTCGCCATCCTTAACAGGTTTTTTAATCATCTTGTTAAAGATTTCCTCCTGAGCGGCGGAATTTTCCTGACCAAGGATCATCTGCAGGGCCTGGGCGGAAAAATCCTGGACGAGAAAAATGAAAATCTGCTCCAGCACATCCGTGTCGGTGCCATAGATTTTGGCATTTTCCAAGATCAACTGAGCATAAACGATAAGGGTGAAAAGTTCACCTGCAGCCAGCATATAGTCAATGTTTTTAGCCTGCTCCTTACTCAGAGGAGCGGTGATGAGCAGGGTCCGGAACAATTCGACCTGCTCGCGGAACACCAGGATATTGGGAGATTGCACCCCCTCGTAGGCCAGCCGGTAATCGGCAAAACGGACACTGGCCAGCCCCCCGGTCTTCTGTTTAAAAAGATAGCCGTCATCACCGGCCTCGTTTCTCTGACCCACTTCGGGATAGGCAACCGGCTCGAAAAAGTAGTTGCGTACAAACTTGATAATCAGCGCCATATTGACATGCTCGGTGCCTTCAAGCTTTGGCAGCATACCGATATCGCGGATGGCCATCTCGAAATAGGTATCCTGTTCAAAACCCTTGGCGGCGATGATCTCATGCAGGCATTTCACCACCTTCTCGCCCTGGCCGGTGACCTTCATCTTGACAATCGGGTTAAAGAGAAGGTAACGGCGGTCGTCGTCGGAGGCAGCCCGCAGGTAATCAGCCGACCTGAAGGCCACCAATTTCATGGCGATCAACCGGGCATAGCTTTCGGCGAAGAGTTTTTTCACGTGGGGAAAATCGGTGACAGAGCGGCCATACAGATTGCGGCCGGCGGCATGGTTCAGGGCCTCGTAAAAACAGTGGGTGGCGATACCGATGGAGGCACAGCCCAGCTCGAACTTGCCGATATTGATGGTATTGAGCGACGAGTTCCAGGCGTGCTCGCCGCGCGACAGGATATCCGCCTCGGTGATCGGGTAATCGTGCAGCGCATATTCGGCGACGTAGGCCTGGCGCACGCCGGAGGTATCGATCTTTTTGACGCACTGATATTTTTCGTGGTTCGGATCGACCACAAAAAAGACATATTCACCGCTGCCATCAATCTTGGCAAAGGTCGAGACCAGGGCGGCGCAGTTGCCGTTGCCTATATAGTATTTTGATCCCCTCGCTAAATAAGTGCCATCTGCCTGGGGGATGAGGAGCATCTCGCTCGAATAGAGATCGGCGCCGTGCGCCTTTTCCGACAAGCCGAAGGCAAAGATGCCACCCGCCGCCAGGAGTTCGGCGGTTTTCTTTTTCACCGCCTCGTTTTTCCCCATCCAGATCGGGCCGAGGCCGAGGATGGACACCTGCCAGGCGTACCAATAGCACAACCCGTAAAAGCCAAGCACCTCGTTGAACTCGCTGATCCGCCACATATCCCAGCGGCCGCCGGTCTTGCTGTATGCTTCCGGGGTAAGAAAGTCAGCAAAGATCTTCTCCTCTTTAATGAACTGAAGAAAATCCTCATACCAGACCATTGCCTGGTCGTCGGTTTTGATACTCTTCAAGCCCTTCTTTTCAAAGAAATCGATGGTCTTTAAAACCAATTCCTGCGACCGGGCATCGGCATGAACGCGTTGATATTTTTTTGGGTTAAACAGTTGCACCTTATATCCTCCCTGGGAGTATCTTTTTTCCTTTTGTCAGTAAGTCGTCACTCAACCGATACTTCTGCCGGCCTTATAGCCCTGATGATTGGCCTCGAACACCGTGGCCGGTGCCAGGGCGTCGCCCACCACCTGGCAGCGTATGCCCAACTCTTCGGCCACCTTCTGCAGAAGATTGGCCGAACGGGTACCGACGGCAAGGACGACGCTGTCGGCCGGCAATTCGCGGACCTCACCGCCATGTTCGAGGCGAACACCTTTTTCGGTTATCTCCAGGACCTTAGCCTGCATGAGGGTCTTCACCCCGTAGCGGCCAACATCCTGAAGCATGCCCCAGCGGGTCGATTTACCGAAATTGCTGCCGAGGGTATCTGCCATCTCGATCACGGTAATCTCTTTGCTTCCCGTCGTCGCCAGCCGATAGAGTTTTTCCGGGGCAACTGCTCCGTTGACCAGGAGAAATTTTATCTCATCACCGGACAGCGTACCTTTTTCGGCGAGGAGCAGGGCGGTCTCAATGCCGACGGCACCGCCGCCGACCACCACTACCCTTCGACCGGTGGCCGCCTTTCCGGCCAGGACATCCCAGGCCTGAAGCACCTGCTGCCGCTCTATCCCGGGAATGGCCGGGGTAAGAGGCTCACCGCCGGTAGCCAGAATAGCAACATCCGGCCTTTCCATCTCCAGGGTCTTGGCATCCACCGGACTGTTGAGAAGCACTCGAATGTCGCGCAGGGCAACCTGGCAAGCCAGATCATCGGCAAAAACCAAAAACTCGCCGCGCCCCGGCGGAGCACCGGCCAGATGCAGTTGCCCGCCAAGGCGCATGCCGCCCTCATAAAGACTGACCTCATGGCCGAGATCGGCTGCGGCAATCGCCGCCGACATACCGGCCACACCGCCACCCACCACCAGCACCTTCTTCGGTTTGTCGGTTTTTGCCGACTGTGCCTCATATTCATGGCCGGCGCGTGGATTGCAGAGGCACTCGATCGACTTCATCTTGACAAGATGGTCAAAACAGCCCTGACCGCAGGCGACGCAATGGACAATTTCTTTATCCCGGCCGGTTCGTGCCTTTTCCGGAAAATAGGGGTCGGCAATCAGGGACCTGCCGAGGGCGACCATGTCGCAGAATCCTTCCTCGACCAGCAACCGGGCAATGGCCGGATCGTTGATACGATGGCTGGCGATAACCGGCACCCCAACCCGGTGTTTGATATCGCGAGCCAGATAGGAAAAGGCGCCGCGTGGAACCTTGGTGACGATCTGCGGCACCTGCGCCTCATGCCAGCCGACATTGATGCACAACGCCTGAACACCGGCCGCCTCAAGTGCCACGGCAAACTCAAGGAGCTCGTCGGGTCCAATGCCGCCTTCCATGAAATCGTTGCCGTTCAACCGCACCAGAAGCGGAAAATCCTCGCCGACGGTTTTTTTGATTGCGCCGATAACCTCAAGGCCAAAGTGCATGCGGTTTTCCAAACTGCCGCCATATTCATCCAAGCGCTTATTAGTCAGCGGCGACAGGAATTCGCTGATCAGGTAACCGGTACCGGCAAGGATCTCAACGAGATCAAAACCGGCAGCACGGACTCGCTTGGCGGCTGTTGCAAAACGCTGGATAGTATCGCTGATTTTCTCCGGACTCAGTTCTTCCGGGGTTTCTCGGGTTAAGCGACAGGGTACCGGCGACGGGGCAACCGGCTTTTTGCCGCCAAGAAATAATGAAGAGTTGTATCGCCCGGCATGGTTCAGTTGGACGGTGGCCTTGGCCCCACCGTCATGGATGGCCGTGGCAAGCCTGGTAAGACCGGGCAGATGTTCATCAAGATGAGCGCCGATATTGGCCGGAGTGCCTGAAAGTTCGTCAACGGTGGCATAACCGACACTGATAAGTCCAACGCCGCCTTTCGCCCGTTCCCGATAAAACTCGATCAATTGCTCAGTGACCAGGAAGTTTTTGCACATATTGAGGTGCATTGCGGGCATATACAACCGATTCTTCAGCTCGACTGCGCCAATACTTATTGTTTGAAACAACGGATCGTTCATAATTTCTCCTTTAGTACCTTAGAAATTCTTTTCTTGTTTTTTAGAAAGAATTTCGTCAAGGTACTTATCCCGTTTATCGGGGTCAACGCCCAGTGGCGGTATGATACAAATCTCTTACGCGGTCAAAAAGTCCAATCTCCTCGAGCGCCCGCTGCAACATCTCCGGATGCTCAAGCAAGTCTTTCATGAAAACCACTTCCGAGGCCTTGAGGTAAAGATGAAAGGCCTCTTTGATCGGTTCGCCCAGCAGTTTGTCGATTATGACCATGAGGTTTTTTTCATCTTTATGCGGGCGCAGTTGTTCGACCCTCTGGAGCAGTTTTGAAAGGTAAAAAAGCAGGGTTTCATCGATACTGACTATCGACTTCCGGTGGCCTGGCAGGATCTGGTGGTTTCGCAGACTCGCAAGCCTCACCAGAGTTGCGCAATACACCTCGTAATTATTAAACCGTTTGCCACTCTCAAGATCGACATCGAGGAGGGGCGATTGAAAGATTCCTCGCAGCAGGGTATCTCCGGTGACCGCCCAGTCTTCCCCGACGTAGACCAGATCACTCTGCGAATGGCCGGGACAATTGAGCACCTTAATCCCCAGTCGTTCTGGAAGGTCCTTTTCCACCACCCGGTATTTTTTTGGAAAAGGCGGGAAAAACAGGCCACTCTCGAAAATCCCTCGCAACTCGTCAAGAGACTTTTGATTGAAATCCAGGGAGGCAAGAAGATTGTACATCCCCTCGATGCGCTTTTCATGGTTGGCGATTTTCAGACAATCCCGGTAGGGCAGATAGACCACGGCATCACTGTTCTGTTCGAGCCACAGGCTCTGGCCGTAATGATCGATATGACAATGGCTGATGATGACGTGGCGGAGTTTTGGCAAATCTATATGGTCGAGCAGATAGCGCTCTGCGCTGGCGGTAGGCGGGCCGGTATCGAAAAGCACCGGTTCTCCTGCCAGCACACCGGAATAGCAGTGCACGGGACCAACCATATACGGGGTGTTGATGGTATGCTGCGTCAATCCGCTCATAGCGATCAGGTGGGAGTTCGATACCGGGCAGGGAGCCGGTGCCCACTTGAGTTGGCGGACACCGGCAGGGGGTAAAAAAGGGTTAGAAAATGTATTTTTCCGCTTCGCAGGCAGCCTTGGCAAGGGTCCGCTTGGCGGCAAGCAGGCCGGTGGCATCATACTTACCGAAACGCCTGATACCGGAGAGAATCATGTTCAAGGTGTCCCCTTCCTCGATATAGAAGGCGCCCTTGCGTGCAGAACTAGCAGCGATTTCCGAGGCCTCGAAGGCAAAGGTCTTCACTGCCGCTAACACCTGGTCGCGCTTGCTGTCGCTGAACTTAGCCAGGCCCTTCTCGGCCCGCAGGACCACGCTTTCCAGGGCAAAGATCTGGATGGCGATGTCCGCTGCGGCGATAAGGATCTCCTGCTCGTTGACCAGCTTGTCCATGAATTTCTGAACGCCGACACCGGAGAGGATGAGGAACAGGGTCTTGAGGTTTTTAATGAGAGCTTTCTCTTTGACAAAGGGAATGGACTCGTCCAATTCCTCAAAACTCGGGGTCATCAGCGATTCAAAGGCTTTCATCGCCTCGGCCTGGAGTGGCAGTTCGCCCTTCATCGCTTTGCGCAGGATCATGCCGGGAATGAGCAGGCGGTTGATCTCGTTGGTGCCCTCGAAGATGCGGTTGATACGCTCGTCACGGTAATAGCGTTCGGCCGGATATTCGGCACAAAAACCGTAGCCGCCATGAATCTGCAATACTTCATCGACGGTTCGGGCGAGGACCTCGCTGCAGAAGACCTTGGCAATGCCGCACTCGGAGGCGTATTCCTCAATGCCTTTCAGGTACTCGTCGTAGTAATTATCGATACCTTTATCGATGGTCGCAATCTTGTCGTCGAGGAGCCCGGCGAGGCGATAAACCAGGGACTCGGAGGCGTAGATGCCCGCTGTCAGATCGGCAATCTTTTCGCCGATGGCGCCGAATTTGGCGATCGGGGTATTGAACTGTTTACGCTCATTGGCATACTTAATCCCGGCCACCATAGCCATTTTCGAGGCGCCGCAAACCCCGGCACCGAGCTTGAATCTGCCGATATTGAGGACATTGAAGGCGATCTTATGGCCTTTGCCCTTTTCACCGAGGAGGTTCTCCACCGGCACCTTGCAGTTGTCGAGGATGATCTGGGTGGTCGAGGAGCCTTTGATGCCGAGTTTCTTCTCCTCCGGCCCGACGATCAGACCGGGAAAGCTCTTCTCAACGAGGAAGGCAGTGAAATGCTCCTTGTCGATCTTGGCGAAGATGGTGAACAGCTGGGCAAAGCCACCGTTGGTGATGAACTGTTTGGTGCCGTTCAAAATATAGTGTTTACCGTCATCTGAAAGCACCGCCGAGGCCTGTGCGCCAAGGGCATCGCTGCCGGAACCGGGCTCGGTCAGACAATAGGCGGCACACCACTCGCCGGAAGTAATTTTCTCCAGATATTGTTCCTTCTGCGCCTTAGTGCCATAATAAATGAGCGGCAGGGTGCCGATACCCGAATGGGCCGAATAGGCGACGGAAAAGGAGCCGCCCTGGGACATCTTTTCGCTCACCAGCATGGTGGAAGCCTTGTCGAGTTCCAGCCCGCCGCACTCCTCCGGGGCATCCATCATCAGGAGGCCGAGTTCACCGCATTTCTTCATGCCTTCAACAACGATGTCGAAGCTCTGCTTGTCGATTTCCTCAAGCTTCGGATAGATCTCGGCGGTGAGAAACTGCTCGACGGTCTCGCCCATCTGGCGTTGTTCGTCGGTGAAATCTTCAGGAGTGAAAACATCGGCACAGGGAGTTTCGGCAATCAGGTATTCGCCGCCTTTCATTATTTTTTTAGCCATTATAGTTACCTCGTAGATTATTAGTACCTTAGAAATTCGTTGCTTGTTTTTTATAAACGAATTTCGTTAAGGTACTTATCCCGTTTATCGGGGGATGATATCATTATAGTCTTTCAAAAATGCCGGCAGCACCCATGCCGCCGCCGATACACATGGAGACCATGCCGTAGCGCAGTTTTCTCCGACCCATTTCATGCAGAAGGGTGGTGGT
>JAABQY010000141.1 GCA_011391225.1 Desulfobulbaceae bacterium
AATCGAGGGAGAAGGTTGAACCAGGAATTGCGCGTCGGTGATGCCCTCGACTTTTGGAAGGTGGCTGATATAAAACCCGTCAAAAGGCTGCTGCTTTATGCCCAGATGAAACTGCCGGGTCAGGCCTGGCTTGAGTTCGATGTGCAGGCCGAGCAATTCGTGCAGACTGCCCATTTTCTTCCCCGAGGCGTTCTGGGCAGGTTGTATTGGTATGTGGTAATGCCGTTGCATCATTTCGTTTTTAACGATCTTGCCCGGACTGTTGTCAGCTCCTCGAGAAAATGATATTGGTACTCTTTTAGGAGCCGTCAGGAAATAACTTGAACATTCTCACCATTTCCTTACGGCTCCTTATGCCGTCTCCGGTCTTGAAATGACCAAGTTATTCATGGACGACGGCTTACCCCGATAAATGGGATAGGCCAGGTATTAAAAGATCTTTGCAAAAAGGTGTAAATATTTTTTGTACCTGACTCAACCACAGACCGACAGGCGACAATGGCACATCCGACACTAAAGATTCTGGTACTGACCACCTGCCCGCAGTGTAAGGCACTGAGGGCTCTGCTGACCACCCTTGAAATCCCCTTCGAGTCAACCGATGTTGATACCCTTGCGCCTGAGGAGCGCCAGGAATTACTCCACTGGATGGCCCCGCACAACCCCAAAAAGGCCTTCCCGGTAACCTTTATCAACGGCAAAGCAATCATTGGCTATCAGAAGGATTTACTGATGGAAGAATTAGGGCTGAAACCATGAATACTGAGAAACTCTATCAGCAATTGCAGAAAATAAACGAGGCCAAGGGCTACTATTTTAACCGTGATATGGACAAAACTATGTTTCTGCTTGAGAGCCTGGTGAAAAACAGGGAGCGTTACGGGTATATGTGTTGTCCCTGCCGCCTGGCCCAGGAGGATGCCAAGGCAGATCGGGATATCATCTGCCCCTGTGCTTACCGGGAAGCAGATGTACGGGAATTCGGCGCCTGCTATTGTCAGCTGTATGTTTCCAAGCAATGGAATGAGGGCCCGATTCCTGAGGTCTATGTACCGGAACGGCGTCCTGAAGAACCCTCCAGCCGAATCACTCGCTTAAGTAGTGATAGGTGATTGTATTTGTTTAAAAATATTCTGTTATTCTTGCCGGCTCACTCCAGCAATTATCATGAGAACTTGATTTTTTTTGCTCAGTTTATTATAGTAACGATTACTATTCAATCAGCCGATTAATCAAGGTTGTAAGTATGCAGTAGAGTTGAGAATTGTCTGTCCAGCGATTCTTCAAAATGTAAATCTTGAAACATGGAGGATGTATGAAAGGCGAAACAATTTCCAAAGAATTTCAGAAAATGGTATGGGTTCAGGATAAAAACGGAAAAGAATATGCTTGTTATATTGATGATCTCAAAAGCATAAAGAAGAAAGAAGATCTGACTGAAGAAGAAAAAGCCAAGTGCACTGATTTAAGTACAGTGTTAGGTGACAGCTGGTAATAGCCACATTCTTACCAAGCATTGAGTTTTTCGCACAGCCCTTGTTGCTTGATAAGCAAATAAGGGCTGTTTTTTTGTCATGGATTATCTTGCCGCCTTTTGCAGATGAGCGATGGCCTGATAACTGGAGCGAACGGCATCTTCATGGAAGCCGTAGCCGAAATAGCTGCCGCAGAACCAGGTGTTTTGCACCCCGTTCAAGGTTGGCAGGCTGGCCTGAGTTGCCATGGATGCTTCGCTGTAGGTGGGGTGATGGTAGACCATTCGGGCGATAACCTGCTTTTTGTCATAGGCACTGGGGCGGTTCAATGTCACCAGGTACTGCTTGCTGGTGGTCAGGCCCTGGAGCAGGTTCATGGCATAGGTGACATAGGCCGGCTGAGGTGTTGAACCGCTGCCCTCGCGGCGGAAATTCCAGCAGGACCAGGCCCGGCGCAGGGATGGCAGGACGCTCAGGTCGGTATGAAGAACCGTTTGATTTTCTTCGTATTGCCAGGGGCCGAGGAGTCGCGTTTCTTCCGGGCTTGGGTCGCCGAGGAGATGCAGGGTCTGATCGGCATGGGTAGCAAGTACCACCTGATCGAAGGTTTCATGGTGCTGGTCGGCAAACTGTACCTGCACGCCGCCCTCAGTGCGGAAAATGCGTCGGATCTTGGTATTCAGATGAATGGTGCCGGTAAACGAGGCGGTGAAGGCCTTGACGTAGCTGTTGCTGCCGCCGGCGACGGTCCGCCAGGCGGGTCGATTCAACAGGTCGAGGAGGCCATGATTTCTGAAAAAGAGCAGAAAGGCACGAGCTGGAAATACGGTTACTTCGGCAGTCGGGGTCGACCAGATCGCCGCCGCCATGGGTTTTAAATAATTGTCGACCATGAACGGCAGGAAATGATGCCGCCGGACATACTCTTCCAGACTGCCCAGATCTTCCTGGGTTTCGACATCAAGTTTTGCCTGGCGGCAAAAGCGGATTATTTCAAAGAGAAACCGGTAAAACTGCGGCCTCAGCAGATTGACCCGCTGGGCGAACAGTCCGTTCAGGTCATTGCCGGCATAGACAAAACCGCTCTCCAGGCAGTGAAAACCAAAGGACATTTCGGTCAGCCGTGAGGGTACCCCCAATTCCGCCAAAAAGCCGATGAAATGAGGATAGGTTGTCTCATTAAAAACAATGAAGCCGGTATCGACCGGGGTTCCCGCATCCGGGCCGTCAGGAATGGCGATGGTATGGGTGTGGCCGCCCAGATAGTCTCCCTGTTCAAACAGTGTCACCCGATGGGTTTTCTGCAGGAGATGGGCCGCCACTATCCCCGCCACACCGCCGCCAATAACCGCAACCGTACCCTTGTCTTTGTCGTTTTCCTGATTCATCATCATTTTTTCAATCCCCCCGGGGCTGATGCACTGATCGGGCTTTTGCGTGGAAACCAGGGGAAAAATGCATTGGTTCGTGCCTTATAGGCTGCAAACTCGGCATTTCCCTGATACTTCACCTCGAGCATGGGAATGCCCGAGACCTTGAGGAGAAGAAAGGCGATGGTCAACGGGCTGATCAGCCCGTACCATCCGGATGGTGAAGCAAATCCTAGAAGAAAAATTCCCCACCACAAGGTTGCCTCACCAAAATAGTTGGGGTGGCGGCTGTAGCGCCATAGCCCGTGCATGATGATTTTGCCTTTGTTCGCGCCACCTTTCTTGAAAAGGGTCAGCTGCCGGTCGCTGGCCGCCTCAAAGAAAAAGCCTAGAGAAAAGAGCAGGACGCCAAGAATATCGCTCCATGCAAGGGAACCGCCCGGAGCGCCAATGGCCAATAAAACCGGGCTTGCAACCACCAGTACAACCGCACCCTGAAGCATATAGATCTGCAGAAAGCTGCGCCAGAGTATGGTATCACCCCACTCCTCACGAAATTTGCGATAACGAAAATCCTCACCCTGGCCGCGATGCCTGAGACCGATATGCAGACCAAGGCGCAGCCCCCACAGGGTGAGCAGGCCAAGGAGCAATAATGGGCGGAAGTGGAACGTCATTTCTTGGCTGAAAACCCAGGCACCCCAGCAGGCAAAAACAAAGGCGGGACCGTAGGCGATATCCACCAGACTATTATCTTTAGCCCTCAAGCCGACGATAAACATGCAGCACATATACCCCGCAAGCAGCACAGCGGCGGTGAAAAAAATAGAGGTCATGGTGAGGTTTTCCTTTTCTGTTACCGAAGCCAGGAGCCAATGAGATACGAACCGCCGCCAACCAGGGTGCAGAGCAGGGTGCCCCAGGCAATATCGACCACGACCACGGCAATCGGCCAGTCGCGGAGGGTTGCCAGATTGGTGAGGTCATAGGTGGCATAGGTGAAAAAGCCGAAAAGAGCTCCGAGCAGACAGGTTCTGGCGAGAGACCCGGCCTCGAGCCCAGGGCGGACTGCAAAAAAGAGAATACCGACAATATAGACAAAGTAGAAAAGCAAGGCCGCCGGCCAGTTCACTTCGGGACTGAGCAGATGATGCAGTTGGTTCTTGTAGAAATTTCTCGCCGCATAGCCCAGCCAGATCATGTCAATGGCGAAAAATACCGGAATGGTGAGCAGATAGAGCTTAATCCAAAAAACTGTGTTCATGGCACGTACCTCGTTTAAGGGAGCAGCAGCTTGTCTCGGACAAATCCTTGTTTTTCGACATTTTCCAGGATTGTCGTGAGGGTTTCAGGATGCATTGCCGGCGTGCGGCTGAGTATCCAAAGATATTTCCTGTCCGGGGTTCCAACAACTGCGTATTCGTAATCCTGCCCCAGGTCAATAATCCAATAGTCTCCCCGAAAAGGCCAGAAAAATGAAACCTTGAGACGGGCCTTGCTGACATTGTCGACCACCCAGGCCCGGCCCTTGGCCTCACGCAAACTCTTGTCCTGCTGGTCCCGGCAAGTGTTCAGTACATCTATCTCTCCGTCCGGTCGTGGGGTGTACAGGGCTGTGCTGCCCAGACAGCCTTTCTGAAAGCTGTTTGGGTAGCGGCCGATCTCGTACCACAGGCCAAGATAGCGGTTGAGATCGACATGGGCGACGGTCTGGAGTGGCGCTTCGGGGGCATCTCCACGCGGGGAGAGGGCGCAGGAGGCGAGAAGGGCAATGACTGCGACAATGGCCATATACTTCCCAAGGCAAATCATGATGAAAAATCAAATTTCATGACTTCCTGAAAGCGGCTTACCAGATAGATCTGCTCAATTGTCACCTGAAACAAAGCGCAATCCGGTCCAGCTAAAAATTCGCTGAGGTGCGGATGTTTGGTTAAATAGAGATTCCGACCGACCTCACGATCCACTCCGATCAATTCCTTGGCCGACCCGACTATTGTTGCCGCAGTGGCTTTGCTGAAATCTGCCACCTCATTGCTCCGGTTGTCCATGAGGAAGGATACCAGAGGGTTAGACGAGAGATTGTGCCATTTCCTTGTGGTGCGGGAGGTGGCGAAAAACAGGTGGCGCAAGTTCATGGTGAAGGCCACGGCCACTAAGTTGGTATACGGCGCAGAGCCAGCAGCAGTGGCGAGAACGGCGAGCGGCTGGTTGCGGCAGAGTTCTTGCAGTATATCAGGGAGCTTATCGGAAGTGGTCATTGTCGGTTGCATACCTCTTTGAAGTGGACTGGCAGGGTTCCTCACTGAGAAAACACGCTTTTTCAGAGCGAGTTCTGGAAAAAAACCTCTGCAGAAAACCGCATACGACTGATGATATCAGAATATATTGTGAATGCAACTCTGTTGGCGTAGAAACCTTTTCGATACGGCATGGAGATTGCCCACAACCAGGCTATCGACTGTTCACCAGATGGTTGAAATCGGCCTCCATAAGCACTTCTTTTACAAGGAGCTGCTCGGCAATGGCTTCAAGTTTATCCCGGCGCTCTTTGAGCATTGACAAAACATGCTGGTACCTTTGCTCGAGAATGGCCTTGACCTCGCTATCGATATCGGCCGCAGTTGCATCACTGTAATCCTGCCTGCCGCCAAGCCCGCCATCGGAGGCGAGAAAGACCGGTCCCCGCTGCCGCGGATAGGTGGAGAGTCCGAGAGTCTTTCCCATACCGTATTCAACCACCATCGCCCTGGCGATATCGGTTGCCCGCATGAGATCGTTCCCGGCTCCAGTTGTCACGCTGTTGAATTGGATCTCCTCGGCAACCCGGCCACCGAGAAGGACATCTATCTTGGCAAGCAATTCCTTTTCACTCATCAGATATCGATCCTCGGTGGGGCGCTGCTGGGTATAGCCGAGAGCGGCAAGCCCGCGAGGAATGATGGATATTTTGTGTACCGGCTCAGAACCGGGGGTGAGCGCCGCAACCAGGGCGTGACCTACCTCATGGTAGGCGACGATCCTTTTTTCCTGGGGATTAATGACCCTATTTTTCTTTTCGAGCCCACCAACTATCCGATCAACGGCATCATCGAGATCAAGGGTCGACACCTGTTTTTTACCGCGGCGCACGGCAAGGAGGGCGGCTTCATTAACGGCATTCGCCAGATCCGCTCCTGAAAAGCCGGCGGTCTTCTGGGCGATAACCATGAGATCGACATCGTCCTCGAGGCGAACCTTTTTTGCATGGATTTTCAAAATCTGCAGCCGTCCGTTGACATCTGGTCTATCGATGAGAACCTGCCGGTCAAATCTGCCGGAGCGCAGCAGGGCGGGGTCGAGGACTTCCGGACGGTTGGTCGCCGCCAAGATAACAACGCCTTTCTGGGTGTCGAAACCATCCATTTCAACCAGCAGCTGGTTGAGGGTTTGCTCTCTCTCGTCATTGCCGCCACTGAAATTCCCCGCCCCTCTGGCCTTGCCGATGGCATCGAGTTCGTCAATGAAGATGATGCACGGAGCCTTCTCCCGCGCCTGAACAAAAAGGTCTCGAACCCTTGCCGCCCCCATGCCGACAAAGAGTTCGACGAAATCAGAACCGCTCATCGAAAAAAACGGCACCCCGGCTTCACCGGCAATCGCCCGAGCGATGAGGGTCTTTCCTGTCCCCGGGGGGCCGACAAGGAGAACACCCTTTGGCATCTGGCCGCCAACCTCCAGATAGCGTTCCGGCCTGGCCAGATAGTCGACAATTTCCTGCAATTCTTCTTTGGCCTCATCGGCACCGGCAACATCGGTGAAGCGAGTGTCGATATCTTTTTCGCCAACGATCTTCGCCTTGTTCTTGCCAAGACTCATCATTCCTGCCTGTCCACTCTGCAGTTTCCGCATCATCAAATACCATATGCCGAAAAACAGCAGAATAGGTACAAACCAGGACAGCAGGGTTTTTATAAAGGTGCTCTCGACCTGGCCGGAGAACTTTATGTTATGTCCTGAGAGCTTTTGCGAAAGATCGGAATCCACACGAACGGTGCTGAACAGAACCTCGCCTTCCCCTTCCTTGGCCTTGAGTTTACCGCTGATTCTATCTTGGCCGATAGCAATTTCCACGACGCGGTCCTCGGCGACTGCCTTGATAAAATCACTGTAGGGAATAACCGTGGCTTTGAACTGATCGAAAAGGATTTCCTGGAGGAGGACAACACCCCAGATCGCCGCCATTATATACCAGATATTGAATTTTGTGGTTTTTTCCATAAATCGAAATCCTTAAGCGAAAAACCTTTATTGAAGAGATATCAGAAGATCTCGTCGATGGTGTCGAGGAGCGCCTTGGCCTCTCGCTGGAAATAGATGTTCCAACTGTATGGTCTTGTCCTTCCGTGTCTTGGGTCTTGGGCGATGACCCATTCCAGGTCGGTCTTAAAGGATTCACGGTCTTTGTTGCGGGTTGCCAGATACTTGGCTCGCCCCCAGCGGACAAGCATGGGGTCAAGCCCCGCTTCAATGGCTTTTTTGAAATATTCCTGGGATTTCGTTAAGTCGCCGCCTTTGCTTTGCGGCAGGGCAATGTACACGATGGCGATATTGAAAAGGTT
>JAABQY010000142.1 GCA_011391225.1 Desulfobulbaceae bacterium
GATCCTTGATGGAGATGTTGGCGCTGCCCATGCGCATTTCTCCGGCCGGTCCAATGGTGATAACCCCCAACTTGTCCTCAGAGCGTTTTGCCAGGGTTTCGACGACTGAGAAATTGCCCTTGCCTACCAGCTCGGTTTCTTCCTTGATGGTCACACCCGCAGGAGTCAAAGCCAGACTGTACCACTTGTCTTCTTTGGGGAGCCCTTCAATTATTAAGGCCTTGCATCCTGCCCGGGCAAGAAGTTGGGCTGCTGTACCGCCGGCGTTGGACTCTTTGATGGTTCCGGTAAGCGGGCTTTTGGCGCCGATGGAGAGACGGCCGGAGTTGGCGGCCACCGTGCCGGAAAGCAGGCCGGGGGCGATGACCAGTTTATTTTTCGGTCCGAGCGGATGGCAGGTTGGTTCCACCTCCGCAGCGACAATAGTAGAGGTGAGTCCACGGCCGCCATGGCCTGCCCATGCTGCAGGAACGGTCTCTACAGATGTGGTGAGGGTAGTCATGTTTACGCGAAAGATTTGATCTGCCATTTTAAGCCTCCATTTTAGGTTGAAATGCCTTGGTGAAAAGTGGATAAAATTGGCCCCGTAACAACGGGGTCGGTTTTTTAAAAGGTCTGCGCCGCAATCATAACTGCTCATACATGATTTTCCCGCAATCGCGCAGGTTGTAGCCGCCAAGAGCAAGGATTGCCGTATGAAAATCCGCGTCACCTGCGATCAGATCAAGGATTGCCGTGATCTTCCTGTCACCGGCGTGCTGCCCTGGCACAATGAGATCGTAGCGTTCTTCGGCGATCGGCACAAAATCTAGGTTAAGTGCGTTGGCCGCCGCCCGAATGCCCATGCCGGTATCGACGCTGCCGCTGGCCACTGCGGCGGCAACACTCATATGGGTGTATTCTTCATGGCTGTAGCCGTAAATTTCTGTCGGCTCTATTCCTTCATCCCGCAACACTTTGTCGGTAAGAAGACGGGTGCCGGCTCCGTTCTGGCGGTTGATAAAGGTGTGTTTGTTCTTGGCAATATCACTAAAGTTCCGTATTTTTTTGGGATTTTCCTTGGCAACGATCAAGCCCTGCTCACGGTAGCAGAGGTTGATCAACTGCAGCGGCACCCCAGGCAGAAAGCGTTTGATATAACTGATATTGTATTCGCCGCTTGCCTCGTCAAGCAGGTGACTGCCGGCCATATGCGCTTCGCCGCGGCGGATGGCCATGATGCCGCCCATCGAGCCGACATGGGCGGACGAGATGCGGACAATCGGTCGCCGTTTATGCAGGTGATTGGCCAGCAGGTCGAGGATGTTGTCGTGGCTGCCGATGATGACCGCAGTCGCATCGACCTCGCTTTGCGACCGAAGGAGTTCGATCTGCACCTTCTCGCCGGCGCCTATCCCTTCACTGCCCGCCGGAATGGTGAGGAGGCCGTCGGCACGAACCAGAGACATGACAGCACCGGCACCTTTGCCGGAGGGGGTGGCCATGAGATTGCTACCAACCCGACCAAGGGTAATGCGTACAAACTGGTCGACGCCCATCGGCGAGTGCAGCGGCCTTGACAGGGTGGCCTCAATGAATTGGGATTCCGGCTCACCTTGACCAAGAAAAGAGGAAATCATTTCCCGGACAAAAACCCGCATGGTGAGAAGGGCGGATACCGGGTAGCCAGGCAGGCCGATGACCGGTGTGTGGCCGATCATCGCCAAAATCACTGGTTTGCCGGGTTTTATGGCCACACCGTGGACAATGACTTCGCCGAGTTCGGCGAGTACCTTGGCGCTGAAGTCGTGGGTGCCGGCAGAGGCCCCGGCATTGAGAACGACGATATCATTTGTCGCGGCCGCTTCGAGCAAAGCTTTTTTCAGAAGCCCAGGATCGTCGACGACCGGCAATCCGCGGCTGGCCACAGCCCCCCATTCCTGGAGGTATCCGGCGAGGATGCGAGAGTTGAATTCAATAATCTGGCCTGGGCGCGGCTCTTGGCCCGGTTCGATGAGCTCGCTGCCGGTGGGGATGACGTGGGCCTTCGGTGGACGCTGCACGAGGATTTGTGTCATCCCGGTTGCGAGCATGGCACCCTGGTCGATGGCGCGAATTTTATGGCCTTCCGGCAGAATCAGTTCTGTGGCGACGATATCTTCGCCGATTGTCCTGACATGCTGCCAGGGGGTGACGGGGATATGTAACTCTACTTCGTTGTCGCTGATAAAGTGAACGTCTTCGATCATCACCACAGCATTGCACCCTTCGGGGATGGCATTGCCGGTATTGACCAGCACAAAACGATCGCTTTTCAGGCGTAAGGGTTTTGCTTCGCTGGCACCTGAAAGATCAAGAAAATGTACAGCAATTCCGTCCATGGCCGCGGCGTTGTAAGAAGGGGATGAACGTATGGCAAAAACCGGTTCGGCGGTGATGCGGCCAATGCCGTCATCGACGCGAATTGTTTCTTTTGGGTGCCGTGTAAAGAACCCATGTCGGGTTAGGGCCTCTCGCCACAGGAGTTTGGCTTCGGCCAGGGGTTTGTTATTGATATAAACGTTTCGCTGGTTCATGTATAAAGATATACCTTTATGGCTGTATTTTCGGTCACGCCCTGGCTGTCCTCGTCTATCTGAAAGTAGCCGTCAGCGCGGGACAGGGTAGAAATTGATCCCGATTTGCCGAGAATCGGCTCGGCATACCAGATGTCATCTTTTTTCATCAATTTCACCCGGACCACATCGCGGCGACCTGCCGCCGAATTGATGTTGCGGGTAAGTCTCGCCTCAACCCAGGGGGCAGGGAGTTCGGCCTGGCGCAATTGGCCGCAGAGGCTTGCCATGGCCGGTCGGACAAAAAAATCGAAGCACACCATGGCCGAGACCGGATGGCCGGGCAGGCCGAAGATCGGGGTGGTGTCGCTCATGCCGATCAGGACCGGTTTCCCCGGCTTGAGGGTGACCCCATGGACAAGAATGCCGGGCGGGCCGAGGGCCTGTATAACGTGTTCACCAAGATCGCGGACGCCGACGGAACTGCCCCCGGAAAAGAGGACGATGTCATTTTCCTGGACGGCTTGTTGTAATGCCGGAAGAAAAATCTCCTCCCGGTCGGAAACAATGGGATAGTCGGTGTAGATTCCGCCTGCCCGCAGAACTAAACCGGCCAGGGCAAGAGAATTGATGTTACGAATCTGTCCGGGCTTTGGTGCTTCGGTGTGAGCGATGATCTCATCACCAGTAGCAAGGATTCCGACCCTGACTTTTTTGTGCACCGTCACTTCTGCAATACCCATTCCCGCCAACAAGCCGATATCCTGAGGTCGCAGGAGCCGTCCGGCGGCCAGCGCCTCCTCGCCAAGACCAATATCTTCACCTCTGGCTATGACATTGACGCCGGAGCCGACACCTCCGACAATCTCGATCATCGTGTCATCGACGGGCACACTCTGCTCAAGCATGACAACTGCATCGGCACCGCTCGGTAGAAGGCCGCCGGTGGGAATCTTGTAGCAGCAGCTTTGTTTCACATCGCCAAGTGGTGCTTCTCCCATCTTCACCTCTCCACTGATATTGAGGTAACAGGGTGAGGATTGGCTGGCACCAAAGGTGTCCACAGCTCGTACGGCAAAACCGTCCATTGTCGATCTGGCTTCGGTCGGCAGATCCACGGGCGAATGAATGGGTTTGGCAAGTACCCGGTCAAAGGCCTCCGTCACGACAATGCTCTGAGTGCCGACTTTGATCCCTGCCAGATGGTCGAGGAAGATGTCCAGGGCCTGTTGCACCGAAATCAGGCTGCTGCGGCCAAGCATGTCCTTGTTATTTTTGCTTTCAACCATTGGGGAGGGTCATTGTGCCAAATATTTTCAGATGTATCTTGATCGGCTGAGTAAGGAATTGCTGCATTGCGGCCATATCAATGTCTTTTCCATCAAGTTTCATCAGCAATATCTCTTTCAGAAGGGCAGGCCTTTTACTGAAAAAGGAGGCAAGAACCTCAGCCGGTAAACAAACCCCCATAGCAAAGAGTTCTTTCCCCCGATCCAGAGCAATTACGTTAAAGAGTTTCAGGGTAACCGCCAGAGGCTGTTTTGCATGTGTCTCGGGTTGAGCATCTTTCGTTTCGCTGCGCAAGGCTTTATGGAAGCTGTTTCTACGAAAAATAGCTCCCGCCAAACCGGGCATGGCGGCGGATAAGGCAATTACCGGCTTTTCACCGCTAAAGAGAATCGTAAGGTCGTCAACAGCGGTTCCATTGTGAAAGATCGTCTGCACCACATTAGCCAGATACTCGGCGGTAAAACCAGGCAGAGCGCCAAGAAATTGACCGAGGCTGGAACCGGCAGGAGTCATTATTTCTATGCCGGACTGCAAAACAGTGGTAAATAAAGGTAACTTCTCGGCAACGACGGTCAGTTGCAAATATGATAAGGGTTGCTGGTTATCCATGCGGAAGATTTGTCCTAAAGTCGTTGTCAGAAAGAAAGGAAACGGCCATTGGCTTCTGGAATAACAACAAATAAGCAATCACATAATCCCACAATTTAATCGTTTTGAGAAAAGAAAAACAGCCCTTTCTGCTTGATACTTCCCTAAAAGGACATGAAATGGATACGACGACAAGCATAAGTACAGCGACTTCGATTAAAAAGCCGGTTATTTTAAGGCCTCCTTGGAAAGCGATATCTTATACCTCACCTGAGGCGGTTTCCCTATAGAGGGGTTCCTGTTTTTTGTTCCCTTCAGCTTTGAGGTGGAACCGTCTCGATTGAAGAGACGTTGTCCCGGTCTTCGAGGATGATGGCCTGAATGTCCAGGCCGTAACGGTTGGCTTTCCGGATAACGTTGCTGTGGTCTATCCCGAGCAGGTTTCCGGCCTTTCGTGTACTTCCCGTTCTTGCAATTGCCCGCTTGATCATCTCGTATTCCATTTTCTCTCGGGCTTCCTTGAGGTTCATAGTGACGGGCAGTTTTACACAGGGTACGCCATTACCTCTACTTCTTATAGAATCAGGTAGATGGCGTGGCATCAGGACATTCGTATCCGCAGTGACAACCATACGTTCCACAACGTTTGCCAACTCACGGACATTGCCTGGCCAATCGTAGGTTTCCAGAACGGACATGAGCTCGTGCCCCAGGGTTTGGCTGACTTTATACTTTTTGTTGAATCGGTGCAGGTACATTAAGGATAAGGGTAAAATGTCTTCCGGGCGATCTCTCAAAGCCGGAATCTCGATCGGAACAACATATAAGCGGTAGAACAGGTCGGCACGAAACTGCCCGTCCGCAACCATCTGCTTCAGATCACGGTTGGTGGCAGCGATAATGCGCACGTCAAGGTCGATATTTTTAGTATCACCCAGCCGCTGGCAACGCCGATCTTGCAAGACTTTCAGGAGCTTTACCTGGAGATGTAAAGGCAATTCGCTCACTTCGTCGAGAAACAGAATGCCGTGGTCGGCCTGCTCAAACAATCCGGATTTACCTTTGGTGTTGGCGCCTGTAAATGCCCCTTTTAGGTATCCAAAAAACTCGCTCTCCAGCAGGTTGTCAGGTATAGCGCCACAGTTTACCGAAATAAATGGTTTCTGACCGCGATCGCTCAAACGGTGCAGGAGTCTGGCGAAAACGTCTTTTCCAACGCCGCTTTCACCCATCAGCAAAACAGTTGAGTCAACCCGGGAAACGCGTAAAACCAAATCAAGCAGTGTCCTCATAGAGGGACTTTCGGCTACGATACCCTGAAAGAAACCAAGTTTTTTATCGCTCAACTGCTGGGATTCCTCGCAAAGGGCGGTAACGTTTTTAATCTGGTCTTCCAGGCTTTTGAGGTCTGTCACATCACGCACATTGAGTAAAACTCGGATAACCTGACCATGTCGATCAAATACCGGATTGCCGGTAATGAAAATTTCGTTTCCAGTGATGAGCCGGCGCTGCAAGGTCAGGGTTTTTTTATGATACCTTGTCATTCGGGTTACCTCCTGCACCGCTGCCAGACAGACATGCCCTTCAACATTCAGTTCATTTATTTTTTTACCGATAAGCAGCCCGGGGGCAAGGCCGGTAATGCGGCCGAAGCTGGCGTTGACTTGTAGAATCGATTTTCCGTCGGCCAGGATGATGCCATCGTAGGAACTTTCAACCAGTGCCCCGAATTCTTCTTTGATTCGATTGACTTCATCGTCACGCTTTCTATCGGACTCTGTCTTATGCAACAAAAACAGACAACCCTTATAGAGGTCTTTATCATTTAATCGGCTGGTGGTAATCAGAAGCGAGTGCCGCCGCCACAAATGAGTTTGCATCGAATTAAGTGAACTGTTGGTGATTAACTCTAAAACATCAATATCTTCAATAAAAGAGACTGCGGGTTTGCCAAGGACGTCAGCCGCTTTAACGTCGAGTATCTGTTGGGCGCATCGGTTGATGTAAACAAGATGACCATTCCCATCAAAAGCAATAATGCCGTCATGGGAGGTATCCAACAATTCCAAAAACAGCGGAGACGCATTGGTTCGGCAATTTTTTAAAGGCTGATGGTTCAATGCCGGGTTGATATGCTGTTTTTTTTCCCGCATTGCTGAACCTCAGTCCTTTATTTATTTACAGTAACAAAATAATATCTGTTAGCTATGGTCGAACACTGAAAAAGGTTTTAGACTGAAGGGGCTGCCCTGGCAACGACAAGGCCATAAAATGTTCAAACTTAAAAGATCTTAAATGTGCTGTTTCGAACATTTCAAGCGGTTTATCCTTCAGTCTTCAACCTTCAATTAGAAAGTATCATTATTCCAAACGGGCTCCCGTTTTCCGATAAATGCTGTGAAGCCTTCAATGGCGTTGACGCTCACAGCTTGCTGCGCCATCATTTCCTTTGCGAACATATATGCTTGAAATTCAGTCATTTCCACCTGGGCATAAAAATTTTGTTTTGACATATAGATAGCATATTTGCTTGATTTGCAGATACCCATAGCTAATTCCATGGTTTTTTCGTGGAGCTGATCATCTGGAAAGACCTTATTGACCAGACCCATTTCTCGACTCTCTTCGGCGCTGTATAGATCTTTGGTCATGAGCATTTCCATGCATTTTTTCTGTCCAACCGCACGGCTAACCGCAACTGTCGGCGTCGTGCAATTATAAGAATAAATCAGGCCGGGCATACCGAACTTGGCTTTTTCTTTTGCTGCCGTGATGAGGTCGCACCCTGCAACCAAATGACATCCGCCGGCCATGGCAATGGCATGGACTTCGGCAATAACGCACTGGGGTGCATTACGGATGGCGTTCATGAGATTGAACGATGTCTGGAAAAGCCTTCGAATGTCGGCAAGCGGCTGGTTCAG
>JAABQY010000143.1 GCA_011391225.1 Desulfobulbaceae bacterium
TGAAATTTGCCGTCGCGGAATCCTCCGGTATATTGGCTTCCTTCCGCAAAAATAAGGGTCCCGGTACCGTTGGCAAGGCCATTTTTGAATTCCCCCTCGTAGCGTCGACCATTTGCAGCAACGAACAAACCCTTGCCGTTGCGACAGTCACCTTGCACACATTCACTGAGGCCGTGCGTCGGCACCAGACACACTGCCAGAAAAAGCAGGATTCCCTGCATACACGCTTTCTTCGTCAAGGGTTCTCTCCCAATTGTCTCGGATTACTCTCTCTTTCCATCATATTCCGCATATATTCGTCGTACAACAGCGGCAATAATTATCAGTCCGCGCTGCATCTCATCATCACTCTGGGAATAGGTTACTCTGATGCACTCGTCCTTATGCCGCCAATCTTCACTTAAACCGGGGAAAAAATAATGGCCGGAAACAACAAGAACGCCATTTTCCTTCAACAAGTGATAGAGTTCCAGGCTGGTTATGGGCAGGCCTTTGAACCACAGCCACAAAAACATCGCCCCCTCCGGTTTATGGATACGGCAAGGGATGCCTGCAAATTGGTCGCGCACTGCATCAACCGCCTTCTCCATCTTTTTCCGGTAAAAGGGCTGGATAAGGTCGCGGCTAAGAACGGTGATGTCCCTCTTTATAACCAGATTACGGGCAAGAACAGCGGCAAAGCTGGTCGGGGTAAGAGAAATGATGGCATTCATTGCCGTCAGCGCCTCGACGATCTCCTTTTTGGCAAGGACAATGCCGGTTCGCAGCGACGGCAAACCGAGCTTTGAAAGGGAAAAACAGAGGATGAGATTTTCGTTCCAGATCGGTTTGGCTTCAACATAGACCATGCCCGGAAAGGGCAAGCCATAAGCACTGTCGACAATCAGGGGAATATTCCGTTCGGCGGTCAAATCGGCGAGCCGAAGCAGTTCAGCATCGGTTACGACGTTGCCGGTCGGGTTGGTCGGTCGAGAAATGCACACGGCACCGATGTCCTCACCGATTTCCAATTTATTGAAATCAATATGATATTTGAAGAAAATGCCGTCCTGGAGTTCGATTTCCGGCTTGGTTGCAACAAACATGTCGCTAAAAATTCCGAGATCAGCATAGCCGATATATTCAGGTGCCAAAGGCAGGCAGATTTTCTTCTTGCGCCCATCGGCAAGAAGCCCGGCAAAGAGATTAAACAACATAAAAAAGGCAGTCTGACTGCCGTTAGTCAGGCAGATGTTTTCCGGCCCGATATCCCAGCCCTGCTCTTTTCTGAGAAGGTCTGCCAACCCTTCAATAAACGATCTTTCCCCTTGGGGTGGTGCATAGCCGCTTATGAGCTGCTGGAACCTCTCTTGATCATTGCCGATTGCCAGAAATTCTCGACGCATTATTTCCTGAAATTCAGGGACCTGTCCGGGGTTGCCAACACCCATCATGATGAGAGGCTTGCTTCCAGGCGCCGTAGCCTTACCGAGATCGTCCATGAGGGAGAGGATCCCGGCATCACTGGTCATTTTCTTGCCGAATTGAGTGAATTCCATACGCTGATTATTGGAAATTTTTTATTTTTTAAACCTATGCGCGTTGTCGTATGCGTCTTTCAGCAAGAATGCGCAGCCCTCTTACCAGCAAATAGGTGACAATGAGGGAGAAGACAATTCTTCCCCACAAAATCCCCCCGAATTTCCCGCCTATTGCCGCCATGATCAGGGTATCCTCTACCAGGCCATGACAAAGGCCCATAAGGGCCATTGAATTAAAGACCTCTTCCTTGGACAGTTTGCCGGTACTGGTCTCTCGGATTATCAGTGCCCCACCATAGCCGATACCCATAATCATACCGACGACGGTGATCGGTGCAGCCTGGTGGCTCATGCCGAAAAACGGCAGCACCGGAGCCAGAATTTTCTCCAAAAGGCCAAGAACACCGATAACCCGCAAAAGCCGCATACAAACAACAATAAGAAAGATTACAACAACGATCAGCAATTGGTTCTGCAGCTGATCAAGCCCCCACTGCAGAAGGTCTCCTGATTTGGCAGTGGCCTTAAACAAGAGCACCGCCGGTTGCTGCCAAATATCAAAGGCCAGACAGAGGCGATTGAGCAAAAATCCGTAAACAACCGCACCGAGCAGACGGATAATGGCAATCGGCCACAAAGCCGCCCCGGCCCGTTTGCTGACGCTCAGCTCAACAGGCAGAGAGTGGGCAATAAGCATCGCCGAGCAGAGCACGGTTACCTGAGCGCTGGTGAGGGCAAGGCCCGGCAGAAGGGTGGCAAAAACTGCAATGCCGCCATATATATTGGTCAGCATGGCGGTTGCCCATACCAGACCAAGAGCGCCAGGCAATCCGAGAACCGCCATAACCGGCTCAAGAACAGCACTTAAAGAGGAAATAAAACCAAGCTCTTCAAGGATCTTTGTGGCGATGGTAACCGGAATGGTTATGCGGATGAGTTCCCAGCTGGTCAGCCATGTTTCGCGCCCAAGAGATTGCACCAGCTCTTTCAGCGCCTTCCATGTAATTCTAGAGAAATCGGTATTCATAAAAAATCGATGTATCGCACCGCTGGTTCAAACTACTCTCGAAGTTCCTGAACCGCCGGTCTGTCGCTTTTTGGCAAAAAACAACTGACAGTGCATTCCGGAAGTTTCGTACACCAACCTAGCTGGATTGGTTCGACTTTTAAAAGCCAAAGCCCGGCAGCCATAAGGTTTGCCCGGGTCATGGGTGATAAAGTAATGGCTGCAATGTAAACAATTCGGCAATGATTCCGTCATTTCTACTCGCCCAGCGGCTTCTTGCTTGGTATCAAAGGAAATTACTTGTGCGTTCCGCCACCATCTTTAGGATACCAGAAGAACAGGAGCTTTCCGGCCCCCACGGTGTCGGAAAATCCACCTTCGGCCGAATACTCCAAGGCAACGACACCACATGTGGGCACATTACCAAGAGCCCGACCGCAGAGGTGCTCGGCGAGTTCGGTCATGGTATCGTTATGTCCCACCAAAAAAAGCAC
This sequence comes from Desulfobulbaceae bacterium, assembly GCA_011391225.1. Lineage (GTDB taxonomy): Bacteria > Desulfobacterota > Desulfobulbia > Desulfobulbales > Desulfocapsaceae > Desulforhopalus_A. The sequence continues at coordinate 3,021 of JAABQY010000143.1, forward strand.
ATCGACTTGTGAAAAAAGGGTGGCGAGCAACCGACAATGGAAGGGCAACGATCCCAAATACAAATTATTCTCATATTGAATTGCATCCTGGTCATAGCCGAGGCCCTTCGCCAATAAGCCGGCAGTTTTCTTTGCTCTGGCCGCAGGACTAGCGACGATCAAATCAGGCCTGATTCCTGCGGCAGCAAGCCTTTTGGCCATTGCCTTGCCATCATTCTTGCCACGATCATTGAGGGGGCGGTGAAAATCCTCAAGATCCGGGGAGGACCAACTCGATTTGGCATGGCGAATCAGATACAACCGCTTCATTACCATTTTCCTCCATGGTTTTTTTACTGGCGAAACCTCGTTTTTTGCAGGTCACCTGTCACACTTCCCCTTCACCAAGAGCGTTTTCCTGCTTTTATCATATTCCCGGTATATGTCACCCTTTTCTTGCGCAATGCATCGGAGAACATTTGACGCGCAAATTCCACTTCGTGGTATGCAGGTCAGTGATGAGGTCATGAGCTTGCTGACGGCTCCTAAGGGCAACACCACAACGAAGCCTTTTCCAACTTACTGATAAGTTTTGCTGTGGTTCCACCGGATATGCTTGTGCTCTTTTCTCGCGCCTGCCTTTCCCCTCTCAGCCCCAGGGCAACCACTGCGTAACCACCCTTGTCGAGTTCGCCAAGAATCGTTCCGGCAACCGATAAACCCCAGCTGGTTTTCCTGTTGATCCGGTCCCCACCTAGAGCATGGGTACCAAGCAAGGCCTCGGCGCGCTGGAATAATTCCTCGGTTTTACCATCTGAGCCGCCCGTTGCATGGAACAAGGTGATTGTGTGCTGCTCCTGGCCGGCGAGGATATAGCCGACATGATCAACCGCCCGGAGCGAATTCTCTGAGTCATCAAGGCAAAGCAAGACGTTTTTTAGCTCCGGTTTGGGTTCGGGGCAGATCCACAGTGGCGTGACGCAACCACTGTCTTTGATGATCGACAAAACGGTCTCGTCGGCCGGACGTTCAAACATCCATTGCAGGGCATACGATGCCCTCCTGCCGAGGACTATGGCATCGTAAAGCCCCCGCGAACCTTCGCCGAGTATATCCTTGACCTTCCCATAACGCTCGGCAACGGTCTTGGCCATCGTATGCTCTATTGCCATTTTATGCTGGCCCAGCATCTCTTTAGCCTTGAAAATCGCCTTCCTGGCCTGGATCGTCACCAGGCCCTCGATGCCTTCATTCGGACCTTTCCACATCTGGTTCAAGGTGCTGGCCATTGCCTTGTCGTCGGTACGACAGATGTGCAAAAGTGTAACTTGATGCTCCCCGATGGTATTGAAAAATGAACAGAGAAACCGGACCCCGAAGAGGTTTTCGATATCATTACTGATGGTGACGAGAAAGTGCTTTTTCATAGGTTCAAATGTTGTTTTAAATTTGGCAGGATAGGCCTGCAGACCTGACAAAACCATTGTCGCAAGCCCTCCTCCATCAATCCTCCAGCACGGCTTTTACAAGATCGATGGTGAGGTCGTAGGCGCCCTCCTCACTGTTGAATTTCAAGGCAAACCCGGCTTTTTTCCCCAGTTTCTGCATCTGGGTATTCTCCCGCAGGACAGTTCCCCAGACCTTTTCCACTCCTTGTTTCTTGGCCGCCTTCAGGAGATTGAGCAGTAAGGCCGCCCCCACCCCCTGCCCCTGCCAGGGATCACCGACCATGATGGAAAACTCAGTGTGCGACAGATCCGGATCGGCAATAACCCTTGCCACCCCCAGCATCTTCTCCTTCGGCGAAGAAAGATCCAGGGCTATCAGCGCGAGATGGCGGTCGTAATCAACCTGAGTGAGCATAGCCAATAACTCCGGGGTCAGGGACTTCATATGTTGGAAGAAACGATAATAGACGCTGGTGGGTGACAGGGTTTTAAACAGCTCGACAAAGATTTCCGCGTCTTCCGGCTGGATAGGGCGAATACCCAGCCGCAGTCCGCTCCTGGTGGTGGTACACACCTCATATTGTAGCGGATAGGGACTTATTACCAGATGCAAAGGTGAGGGTTTAAGTGAAGGTCGCAACAGAATACGGGCGTCCACCACCACGGGAATGCCGTTCTTGACGATCACCGGATTCATATCGAGTTCGGAAATTTCCGGGATATCTATCGCCAGTTGCGAAAGCTGCAGCAGCATTGCTTCAAGGGCGGCCATATCAATCGGCGGTCGGTTGCGGTAGCCGGTGAGAAGTTTGGCGATACGCGTCTCTTCAATAAGGCGACGGATCAGTTGGCCATTGAGCGGCGGCAAACCGAGGGCCCGGTCGCCGATGATCTCAGTGTAGATACCGCCGCTGCCAAACAGAATTACCGGCCCGAAAAGCTCGTCCCGTTTGATGCCGAGCAGCAACTCAAAATCAGGCCGGGCAAGATACGGCTGCACGGTGACGCCTTCAATGCGGGCGTTTTCATTGACGCGCTTTGCCCCGGCCATAATCTTTTCGTAGGCTTGCCGCACTTCCTCCTCGCTCCGCAGATCGAGGTGTACCCCGTCGGCCTCGGTTTTGTGACTGATATCCGGCGACAGGAGTTTCATGGCCACCGGCCAGCCCATTTCCTCAGCCACAGCAACGGCATGCGCGATCGAGTCCGCGGCTTGCGTCGGATTGACATGAATGCCGTAGGCCAAAAGAAGTTCTTTCGTCCGAGATTCGGTCAAAAATCCGCCCTCAACAAGATCGGTCGCTGCAACGATTTCTTTTGCCTTGGCTCGATCAAAAAACAGCCGTCGCACCGATCGCGGCGGAATCTCTTTGAGCATTTCCAGGTTACGGGTATGCTGGACCAGGGTCGCAAAGGCGTGCACCGCCCGCTCTGGAGTGGCGTAGGTGGCAATGCCGGCATCGTTGAGAAACTGTATACCGACCGCCACATCCCGGCCGCCCATCCATACCGCAAAGATTGGGAAAGGCCGTCCTTTCAGATGCTTTACCAACTCTTGGGCAACCAACAGGGGATCGGTCAGACCCTGGGGCAGGAAAATGACCATTAGTCCATTCAGCCCACCTTCCTTTGCGAGAATCTCCATGACCTGACCATAGCGCTTGACGGTGGCATCACCGAGAATATCGACGGGGTGCAGATGACTCCAGTGCTGCGGGAGGATTCCGTTTAAGGCGGCAAGAGTTGCGGCACTGAGGACGGCGGGATCCAATCCATTGTCGACCATGGCATCGACGGCCATGACGCCGGGACCACCGCCGTTCGTCATGACCGCCAACCGGGGGCCGGCAGGTCGAGGCTGCTTGGCGGTCAATTCGGCGCTGTCAAACAACTCCTCGATGGTGCGGACCCTGATAACTCCAGCCCGCCTGAACGCCGCATCGTAGATTGCATCCTCGCCGGCCAGGGCACCGGTATGCGAGGATGCTGCCCTGGCCCCGGCCGCACTGCTGCCAGCCTTGAGGACGATGACAGGCTTGATCCGCGACACGGCACGGGCAGCACTCATAAACTTTCTGATATTTGTGAGCTGCTCAACATAAAGGAGAATGGACTTGACTGCCGGATCCCTGCCCAGGTAGTCGATCATGTCGCCGAAATCAACGTCAAGCATTGAACCGATACTGACGAAATGGCTGAAACCGATCCCCACCTTGAAGGACATATCAAGAATCGCAGTACAGATTCCACCGCTCTGCGAAATAAAGGCCAGGTTGCCGCTATTGGGCATATCGGCGGTAAAAGTGGCGTTCAGTTTGGCACCGGGCACCATAACCCCCAGGCAATTCGAGCCAATGACACGTACCCCGCCCGCCAAAGCAGCCAAGCGAATTCGCTCTTCCACCATGCGACCAGCTTCCCCGGTCTCCTTGCCCCCTGAGGAGATGACAATTGCCGTCTGTATCCGGGCAGCCGCACATTGTTCTATGATATCAGGCACCTGGATAATAGGCACCGCCACCACCGCCAGGTCTGCCTCGGCTTCGAGTGCGCCGACAGAAGATGCGGCTGGCAAACCCATTATTTGCGAATACTTCGGATTCACCGGCAGGAGTCGTCCGGCAAAGCCACCACGGATGAGATTATGTATCAATGCCGTGCCAATTCGTCCCGGTCGCTCGCTGGCACCAATTACGGCAATTGCCTGAGGATGAAAAAACTTGTCGAGATTGCCAATACCCATCCCACCCCCCACGTATGGTTGCAGATATTCGAAATCGTTCAGCAGCTGTCCTCTTTTCTCGTCTTACCA
>JAABQY010000014.1 GCA_011391225.1 Desulfobulbaceae bacterium
TCCTGAGGGCCATTGAAGCGGATTTTGCTTTCCATCGCCATAGCGCCCATGGCAAAAAACGGGAGTATTTTTGGTAACAAAGATGCAAGAACTGAAAATACTTTTTAATGGAATTATTCGGAGGCTTCTTTACCCTGTTCGCGTGCGGACGGTCATTTCACATTTGTCACAGTCGAATCCAAGCTCATACTCCCCGGTATTGTCGGTAAGCACGAGGGGTTCAACGATTCCTGGAATATTGTCACCCATCTTTGAACATATCCCCAGTTGCTCCCGAACGCAATATTTGCAGGTCATCAAAGGGCAGTCAGCAACTTCTTTTACTTTCAGCCCGAACCTGTTAATCCTTTCAACCCCGTGCCGCTGATAAAATTTCAGGGCCTTGCGGTTGCCGATATTGTCGAGAAAGCTTAATTCCTCGGATGGCCAGGGGTAATCGTTGATCGTCTGCTCCGCCTGTGCGCCCACATAGCCTTGCAACCTTATTAGCAGATGACCCTCCAATCCTTTACGCCGCATTCCGTTGAAGGCTGCAGCCGGATAGTAGGTGCCGGGAGAAAGGTCAACCTCTACCCCCTTCACCGAAAACGGCGTTCCTCCACTTTTCTTCAACTGTTTTTCGGCCATTGCTCCGACAGTACCAGTCTGTCTGGCAGTCTCTTTGTCGGCTTTAAGGGTGGTTTTTGAGACAATGCCATCTTCATCACGAATCGTCATCAACAGCCCGTCGGTTATTTCAGATAAGCGGATCCACACCGCCAAGGTCCGGCACTGCACACTCCGGGCAAGCTGTTTGGCGAAGGCAGTGTCGCCATTGCGATATACAAGAGTGTCTGCCGGCAGGAACACAGGATCTTTGGGATGAATTCTGCCGTTCTCAACCCGGTTCACCTTTACTCCGACAAGCCGACCTTGTGGATCGAGGTAACATAGACCGTCGCCATTGTTGATGGTCTCACTCGTGGCCAAGGTGAAATACCCCTTTCCTCCATCAACTACCCGCCCCAGTTCCTGTCCCGTCGACTTGGGACTCTCCAGTGCGCCTGGTCTCGCTCTTTTTTTTATGAAAAAATAATCGGTCTTCCCGCGGTTGAACGATTTTGCGGTGTCGGGAACAAACGAAAAGCTGCAGCTGCCGGAGGATGCTCGCTTACGATTACCATCGGCATCAATGAGTTTATCCAGAGCCTGCCGGTAGTAAGCCGTAACATTTTTGACATATGCCTCGTCTTTTAATCGTCCCTCTATCTTAAAGGAATCGATCCCGGCGGCAATAAGCTCGGAAAGATGGGCTGAGAGATTTAAATCCCTCAGGCTGAGCAGATGGCGGTCGCGGAGGAGAATTTTCCCCCGGCCATCGCGAAGTGTATATTGGTGGCGGCAGAACTGGGCACACTCGCCACGGTTGGCGCTCCGCCCGGCCATGACCTCGCTGATATAACACTGACCACTGTAGGAAACACACAGGGCGCCATGAACAAAAAATTCCAGGGTCGCGGTGGTAGCCGCACGAATCGCCCGGATTTGTGCGAGGCTCAACTCCCTGGCCAGGACGACCTGCTTAAAACCGACATTTTCGAGAAATTGCACCTTCAGAAGAGTGCGGTTATTGGTCTGCGTTGAGGCGTGCAGGGGTATGGGCGGCAATGGGCATTCAAGCAGTCCCATGTCCTGAATGATGAGGGCATCGACACCGATGTCTCGAAGCTGCCAGGCCAGGCCGACAGCGAGCGTCAGCTCGCGGTCATCGAAGATGGTATTGAGGGCGACATAGACCCTCGCCCGGAACTTATGGGCAGCGGTTACCAGTTTTTCGATATCAGCCAGGCTGTTGGAGGCAGCAGCCCTAGCGCTGAACTGTGGTCCGCCGATGTAGACGGCGTCGGCACCGTGGTCAATGGCGGCAAGACCACAAGAAAGATTTTTGGCGGGTGCCAGCAACTCCAGGGGACGCTTCACATTTTTGTCACTCCCGGCAACACCGCCAGAAAACTCCGCCGACTATGAAAATCCGGCACATTCTCAAAATGATCGATTGCCCAATACGTTCTGGTCCCTGTCGTGCCAAGAACAACTCCGGCAACCCCTACTTCAAGTTCTTGGCAATCCTGGACAAGCTTATGCATATCGATTTGGCAGGACAGAGAAAATGCCTTGTCCTCTTTCAACACATGGCAGGTGAGCCGTTCAAGCGCTGCATCCTCCTCCATTCCCTGGCGGTAATCGGTGAAATGATAAAGGTTCCAGCAGCCGTAAGGCGAAAGATTAACCTCCCAATATGCCGATTGACCTGGAATGCCGAAAAATACCTCAAAACACGTTTGCCGCCACAGCTCATGGCATCGAGATATAACCGGACAGGGGGCAGGCCAAGCAACGCTCGGCAAGTTCCCAGCCAGCCGGTATACTATGGAGAGCACCCCTGGCTTTCGGAAAAGCGATCCTCCAAGGCAGAAACCCCGAAAATCCGTAATGGGTGTAAATGGTCGCAGTTGAAAATTGTATTCGTACCTACCCTGTGCCTCCGTCACAACCGTCCCTGACGATGCTATTCTTCCTCAACATCAATGCAATCAACCGGACAAGCTGCGGCAGCGTCTTCAATACATTCTTCATCCTCTGAGTACTGATCATACACGTAGGCCTTTTCCGTCTCATCGTCAAAACCGAATACATCGGGGCAAAGCTCTATACAGCTCTGGCAACCGATACACTCCTCGTCATCCAATGTAACCTTTACCGCCATCCGCAACCTCCTTAAAGTAACAATTTGATATAAAATCATTTTTTAAAACATAATACACATTTTCAAAAAAACGTTGGTACCAATTCCAAGGACAGAACCAACAGAAAGAAACCGCAGCCATTTCTTGCAGACACCACGTATCAGCTCGGTTACTCCAACGTTATTTTTGTTTATATCCCTATTTTCCCCATAATCAATAGAAAAAGAGTTTTTTCTCAGAAATCCAAAGGCTATTTGCAATATGGGTCGGCAGTATCGACATCTTGCCCGCCACATCTGTCGCCTTGACAACGGTTGCTTGGCGGCGGCAGAACCCCTTGAGTCAACATGGCCTTCTTCCTCAGGCGTTAAAAATTTTGCCTACACTACAACACTTTGACCATGGAAAGGAACCACCACCTTGTACCCTTCGCCCCTTAAATATTCTGCAAAAGCCAGGGTCTGATCCTCTTCTCCATGCACCAGAGCAATTTTTTTCACCGTCAGATTGGAGTCTTTCAAGACCCGCATGAGTTCCAAGCGATCGCCATGCGCACTAAAGCCGCCCAAGGTAACGACTCTTGCCTTCAGCGGATAGTCCTTATTATAAAAGCGCACCAGGGGCGCCGGACCTCTCCGACCTTCGGCATTATATTTTTCGCCAACTTCCTGCAGATGTCTGCCGAAGGTGTTCTGGCCCATATAGCCGACGATCAGGACCGTATTGCGCGCATCGTGGATTTTATGCCGGAGGTGGTGCAAAACCCGCCCACCCTCGCACATGCCGGAGCCGGCCAGGACAATGTGCGACCGCTGGTCGCGGTTCAGGGCCATTGACTCTTCCACACTCTGAACAAATTTTAACTGGGAAAAATCAAACGGATTAAGGCCTCTTTTGAGAAAGGCTTCGTGGGTTTCCTTGTCATATGTCTCCGGATGTTCGCCGAAGACATGGGTGATCTGCGTTGCCAGCGGGCTGTCTACCCATACCGGCATGGGCGGCACTTCTTTAGCCAGATAGAGCTCATGAAGAAAATAGAGCAGTTCCTGGGTCCGGCCGTAGGCGAAAGCCGGAATGATGACGGAACCGCCTCGGTCAAAGGTCTCGATCAAGGCCTTTTTAAGGAGGGGCTTCATGTCCTGCATCGGGTCGTGCAACCGATTACCGTAAGTGCTCTCCATGACCAACAGATCGATAGCGCGATGTTCCTCGGCAAAATAAAGAGTCGGGTCTTTGATGATCGGTTTGTTGAAACGCCCCAGGTCACCGGAATAAAGCACCGTTTTTTTCTCGCCATCCCTCTCGTAACAAATGACCGACATGGCCGATCCGAGAATATGCCCCGCCTCATAGAGAGTGCAGGTCAAGCCCTTGCCAATGGTGACTGTTTCGCCATAGGGAATACCCTGGAAAGAACTCAGCGCTTCTTCGACCTCGGTCATGGTATAAAGGGGAGTAACCACCTCGAGATGGTTCTCTGCCAGGAGTTTTTCGATTACTTCACTGCGTAAGCCATGCCCCCCGGATTTCAGCATGGATTTTATTTCCTGCAGATCTTCCCCCGAAACAACCGCTTTTCCATCGCCGGTTTTAACCTTTGCCAAAAAGGCTTTGGCCGTTTTATAGTTGAGGTAAGAGGCATCACCTTCCTGGATCTTGGCTGAGTCTCGAAGCAAATATTCACTTGCTGCGGCGGTGGCCCGTGAGCAGAGTATCTGCCCCTTGAAGCCATTCCTGGTAACCATCGGCAGACGACCCGAATGATCGATGTGGGCATGGGAGAGAATCATGTTAGTCAAGATTTTCGGATCAACGGGCAACACCCGGTTTTTCGCCTCGGTCTCCTTGCGCTTACCTTGGAATAAGCCGCAATCCAAGAGAATAATGTCATTGTCGGTTGTCACGGTATGAAACGAACCGGTAACCTCTCGAGTTGCACCGAAAAATGTAACATGCATACCTACTCCTTGGTCTATAGTTTTCAGTATGGTAGCGTCCGACACCTGTGGAGACGGGACGCCGATTCGCCTAGTACTTAACAAAGGAGGAAACAAAACTCAACTGCAATCCCTTGTCTGATGTAACAACCTGAAATCAGTGAATCCGCGCATCAATGCAGATCCTGTAAGTGCGAGGTCCGCAATGCCCACACTTATAGATGGAAAAGCTCTCAACTCGGCGATTAGAGGCGTCGCAGGCGGCAGTAATTTTGGCAACCGAGTCAGCAAAGCAATCAGGTTGTTGCAGATCGTAAAAATGCAGATACCCGCCAGGCTTCAAAGCCCGGAGCGTATCCGAGAGAAAGGTCTCAGCCATAGTCGGCAGGGGCATGACCACCCGGTCAAAATTCTCGCTCAATGTGGGTATCACCACCCGGACATCGCCAAGATACAAGATAACATTCTTCTGTTTTTTGTTGAGTTGCAGATTTTCAAGGGCGTAGGCATGTGCCTCCGGATTCTTTTCTATACCAATAATAACCCTGGCGCTACTGAACCGCGAGATAATGAGAGGGTAGGGAGCGACCCCTGAAAAAAGAACCAGAACCGACTCATTCGGAGTAACAAGGGAAGCGATCCGTCGTCTTTCATAACCGCTTCTTATCGAAAAATAGATACGCTCCGGATTCAGACGCAGTCGAATTCCAAATTCCCGCACCCCCGTCTCCTTGCGCTTTTCTCCGGCAAGAATGACCAGAGGGATGGTCCTGAACTCACCACCATACATGCCGCCTCTTTTAGCAACCACCTTGATATGTACGTTGCTGGCCAAGACTGCGTCGGCTATAAGCTTCTCGCAGGGCACAAGGCTTTCAGGGATAATGATAATGGCAATATCACCGACCACATCATATGACCCGACAAGTGCCTGCTGTTGTTCTGCGGTCAACACCCCAGACATGTTATCTTTCAAGCGCATCGCCATCGATAATTGCCATTTTCAATAAAAAACAGCGTCATGGAAATTGATTTTCCATGACGCTGTTGAGCGTTGTAACAGAAACGGATGTGGTGTGAAAAGTCAGGAAATCAGAGTTTCACAACATTTTCTGCAGCCGGACCTTTTTGCCCCTCGACGATATCAAATTTCACCCGTTGTCCTTCCTCAAGGGATCTGAAGCCTTCTCCCGTGATTGCCGAGTGATGGACGAAAACATCCTTGCCTCCATCCTGCTGAATAAAACCGAAACCCTTAGAATTGTTAAACCATTTCACTGTCCCTTCCGCCATGGCACGACTCCTTTCTGGCATAATCAAATTTCGACTTTTTGTAGACCAAACAAAAAGTCACCCCAATGCCCCTATATACTCGTACTCATAAAAAAATTTCAAATAAAAAGTGCATGATTGACAAACTCTTTACAAATTTTTCCCATCAGCAGATATTTTTGTATCCATGGCAATACTGACGATCAACAGCATCCTGCCCGAGACGTCCTGTATAACGCCCTCTTTTATCTTGGTCCCCACTGGTATGCCAAGAGAACCATTATGACAAGAGTCGAGCTTTTCCCGTGCATGTACTTTTCTAGAGAGACGCTGCAGACCTTCAAAAAAACGTCATTGTTGTAACTATTGCCCATATCGCGCAATTATATCAATATTTTCAACCTAAAAGCGGACTTTTGTCGCACATTCCACTTGCACTCTGATAACAATTGAGGTTGATTTAATGGTTGCTTTATGATTACCTAATTATGAAAAATTTCCTGCCAACAAAATATTTTTTGCCTTTTAAATTCAATAGCTTTTTATACTCGGAGGGAAAAATGTTTAAGATCGTAAAACGCGAAGAAATGTCTCAAGGCACCGTTATTCTCAATGAAATTGAGGCGCCTTTGATTGCCAAAAAAGCCAAACCTGGGCAATTTGTCATTCTTAAGGCCAATGAAAATGGTGAGCGAATCCCGCTCACCATGGCCGAGACCAACCCAGCCAAGGGCACAATCACCATCATCTATATGGTTGTCGGAAAATCAACGGCCCTTTTTCGAGACCTGAAGGTTGGCGAGGGTTACCAGGACGTCATCGGCCCTCTTGGCAAGGCAACCCATCTTGAAAAAGTCGGCAAAGTAGTGTGTGTCGGTGGTGGCACGGGAGTCGCCGTCCTCCATCCTATCACCCGCGGCTTAAAAGAGGTAGGCAACGACGTAACCTGTATCATCGGCTCCCGCAACAAAGGTTTGCTGATCATGGAAGAGCACATGAGAGCCGCCTCCCATGATCTGCGGATTTGCACCGATGACGGTTCCTACGGCCACCATGGCTTTGTTACTGATGTCCTGCAAGAAGTGCTCAAAGGGGGCGATATCAAACTGGTTGTGGCAATCGGCCCCGTTCCCATGATGAAGGCGGTCAGCAGCATCACCAAAGAGTTTAATGTTGAAACCATGGTGAGCCTCAATCCAATCATGGTTGACGGCACCGGAATGTGCGGCGGTTGCCGTGTCACAGTTGGCGGGCAAACCAAGTTTGCCTGCGTTGACGGCCCCGAATTTGATGGTCACCAAGTCGATTACGACGAGCTCATACTCCGACTCAGGGCATATCAGGAAGAGGAACGAAAATGTCACCAAGACTACTGCACCATCCGCGACGCAAAATGACCGCGGTACTTCTTTCATCTCGTTGATCTTTCTTAATTGAATGATGTTTACTATCATGGAATCGATTTTATTCGGAGGAACACATGTCAGAAGCAGCAGATAAAAAAGTGCAAGTAGCCAGGGTTGCCATGCCCGAGCAAGATGCGAAAGTCAGGGCTCGTAACTTCCTTGAGGTACCGACTGGCTACACAGTCAAAATGGCCCAGGAAGAGGCCTCGAGATGTCTTCAATGCAAAAAGCCCGGTTGTGTGGCGGGATGCCCGGTAAACGTAGATATCCCCGGCTTCATCGATCTTATCGCCCAAGGCGATATGACGGGAGCTATCCGCAACCTCTGGGGCAAAAATGCCTTGCCTGCGGTGTGCGGTCGGGTCTGCCCCCAGGAAGTTCAATGTGAAGGCAAATGCATTGTTGGTAAAAAAGGCGAACCCGTAGCCATTGGCAACCTCGAGCGTTTCTGCGCCGACTATGAGCGGGAACATGGCACTGGCGAATTGCCGCCAAAGACCGCTGCCACCGGGAAAAGAGTAGCCGTGGTCGGCTCCGGGCCATCCGGCCTCACCGTTGCCGGCGACCTCATCGTCAAGGGCCACGATGTTACAATCTTTGAGGCCTTTCATAAGCCAGGTGGCGTTCTCGTCTACGGTATCCCTGAATTTCGCCTGCCGAAGGCCATTGTCGCCCAGGAAGTCAATTTTCTTGAACGTCTGGGAGTCAGAGTACAATGCAACGCGGTTGTCGGCAGAACGGTTTCCCTCGATGAACTCTTCGAAGAGGGTTATGACGCGATCTATGTCGGAGTCGGTGCCGGTTTGCCGAAATTTATGAATATTCCCGGTGAAAACTTTGTTGGTATCCTCTCCGCCAACGAATATTTGACCCGTGCCAATCTCATGAAGGCCTACAAGTATCCAGAAGTCGACACCCCCATTCCTCTCGGCAAAAATGTTGTCGTTCTCGGTGCCGGAAACGTCGCTATGGACTCGGCCCGCACGGCAATGCGACTTGGTGCCGACAGCGTTAAGGTTGTTTATCGCCGCTCCCGCGACGAAATGCCTGCTCGCGGCGCGGAAATCCATCATGCCCAAGAAGAGGGCATTGAACTCTTCCTGCTCACCAACCCAACCCGTTATCTTGGCAATGAAAGTGGCCGACTCACCGGCATGGAGTGCTTACGCATGGAACTCGGCGAGCCCGATGCCTCCGGCAGACGACGTCCTGTTGCCATTAAGGGTTCGGAGTTCGAGATCGCCTGCGACCTGTGCATCGTTGCCGTAGGTTCCGGCGCCAATCCACTGCTTACCAGCGAAACCCCCGACATGAAGCTGAACAAGTGGGGGAACGTCCAGGCCGACGAGAAAAACGGTAAAACCACCAAGCCAGGGGTTTGGGCCGGCGGCGATATCGTCACCGGGGCAGCAACCGTCATTCTCGCCATGGGTGCCGGACGAGCAGCAGCAGACTCCATCCATGACTACCTGACTCTCGGCTGGTAGAAAACCTCCTCTTTCCATCCCGTTGTTGCCTGAAGCCCCTGTCGGACCTCCAAGAGTGCCGACAGGGGCTCTCTACCGCGCTCCTCCCCCACAGAAAGGGCCCTCACAGCTCCCTGTGTTGTTTTTGAGCTCTCAACCGAGTTGACACATCATCATTCCCCAAATGAATCAATTATTGATTTCATCCTAGCTCACCGAATTTTCAATACAAAAGGAAGGTTTTTAAAATCAACTCGGAGTCAAAACCATTCGACAGAGCGTAACCCCTTTTTAATTTAATTAGAATTTGCTGTGCCTTTTGTGCCTACTGTAAGATAATCAAATTTACTGATTATCCGAGGCGGCGCTCCAAAGACTACCCACAGCGTCGTATCTATCTATTGTTGCTAATATATACTTATCCCTCTGTGCTTCACCTGAATGTGCACATATCTATGCACAATGGCAAACGGTGCCATAATCCAACAGCCAAGGCACAACGCGCACATTATTGCTATATATTTTGCACAAATTCGCTGCCAAAATTTCATTTAAGTAGCTGTTAGACAAGGAAAAATATTTTCTTGACAGAGAATGGAGACGACTGTTAATGAATGGTTATTCATAACTATCTTCGGTCTGGTGTGCGCTGAGTTACAGCCACATTGATGTGAATTAAAGAAGCGAAAAAGGGGAAACGATGTCAACGGAACTGATTCTCTCGGCGGCGACCTTAATCGGCATTGCCGCACTTGTTCCCTGTTTTATGGTGATGACCGCCGTATTAGGCCCCCGGTCCAAGGGAAAGATCAAAAATGAAGCGTATGAGAGTGGTGTTGGGCCGATCATCGGAACGGTTGACCAGAAGTTCAGCGTCAAGTTCTATCTCCTCGCCATTCTCTTTCTGATTTTTGACATTGAGGCGGTTTTTATGTACCCATGGGCGGTCTGCGTGCGTGAACTGGGCTGGTTCGGCTTTACAGAGATGGTAGTTTTTATGCTGCTCCTTCTCACTGGACTCATTTATATTCTCAAGAAGGGGGTGCTCAATTGGCGTTAGGATTAGAAGCTAGTCTCGGCAACACGGTTCTCACCACCAAGCTTGATGCGGTTATCAACTGGGGCCGGCAGTATTCACTGTGGCCATTCATTTTTGGAACTGCCTGCTGCGCCATCGAGTTCATGAGCGCAGCGGCAAGCCAGCATGACATCTCCCGATTTGGTGCAGAGGTCGTGCGGTTTTCGCCTCGCCAGGCCGATCTTCTCTTGGTCTGCGGTACCATAAGTTACAAACAGGCGCCGATCCTCAAGCGCATCTACGAACAGATGCCTTTGCCCAAGTGGGTTGTCGCCATGGGGGCCTGCGCAAGTTCCGGCGGAATTTACGATAACTATTGTACGGTGCAGGGTATAGACACTATTATTCCTGTTGACCTTTATATCTCGGGCTGTCCGCCAAGGCCGGAAGCGGTTCTCGATGCACTGATAAAAATTCAGGAACAAATTCGCGGGGAAAGCATTCTGATAGACCGCCACAATGACTTTAAAGGAATTCTCGACTGATATGAATGCGAAGGCTCTAGAAAAAATTAAGGCCGCGTTTCCAGATACCACCTGCACGACGGTTCTGGATTCAGTGGTTGTTGATGTTCAGCCTGAAAACCTGGAGAGCACGCTTTCTCGGTTAAAAAATGATCCGGCCTTCAACTGTGGTCTGCTGCTTGATGTCACCGGCATTGATTATCTGGATTACCCGACTCCTCAGAAATTCAGGTTCCATGTGGTATATACCCTTCGCAACTGGCAGGACAATCTCCTCGTCCAGGTACGGACCGCGGTTCCCGATCCACAGGCAGGCATCGCCACCGCCACCCATTTATGGGCTTCGGCGAACTGGGGGGAGAGAGAGGTCTACGATCAATATGGCATACGGTTCAACGGCCACCCCGATCTGAGAAGAATACTCAATCACTGGCAGTTTGAGGGCCATCCGCTGCGTAAGGACTACCCCATCGAAAAGGGGCAAATCTGCTACGAGACAGATCGCCTCGAAAATGAGATCAGGGCTCGTCTCTTCGAAAACGGTATTGATGAAACCACCATGAAGGACATCAATACCGAGATCATGTTCCTGAACATCGGCCCATCCCATCCTGCCACACATGGAGCCATCCGCATTCTCACCGCGCTTGACGGTGAAACCATTCTGGCCAATGTTAACGAAATCGGCTACCTGCACCGTGGCTTTGAGAAAACCGCCGAAAACAGGACCTATAACCAGATCGTGCCGCTCACCGACCGGCTTAACTACTGTTCTTCGATGATTAACAATATCGCCTATGCCAAGGCCGTAGAAGCCTGGCTTGGAGTGACAATCACCGAGCGGGCTCAATTCATGCGGGTGTTGCTCACCGAATTCTACCGCGTTCTTGATCATCTGGTCTGTCTGGCCGCCGCCCTGGTCGACATGGGTGGCTTGACCAACTACTGGTATCTCTACAACGAGAAAGAGGCTGCCTACGATCTTATCAGCCGCCTCACCGGTGCCCGTCTCACCAGCTCTTTCACCAGGATTGGCGGCATGTACCGTGATTTTTATGAGGGTTGGGAAAAGGATCTCGAACTGCAGCTTCGAGGTATTGAAAAAGGCATCGGCGACGCGCTGAAACTTGTCGAAACCAACCGCATCGTCCATGACCGGACCCAGGGAGTCTGCGTTATCTCGGCAGAAACTGCTCTCAGCTATGGTTTTACCGGCCCGGTCCTGAGAGCAAGCGGTGTCCCCTACGACATGCGGAAAGACGCCCCTTACTACAATTACGAAGCCTTAGACTTCGAAGTTCCCGTCGGCACTAACGGTGACATCTATGACCGTTTCATGATTCGCTTTTATGAAATGGCACAATCGATTCGCATTATTCGCCAGGCTATGCAACACATTCCCCAAGGTCCGATCAACGTCAAGGATTCCCAGGTCTGTCTGCCGCCAAAAGATCAAGTCTATAACAATATCGAAGGCTTGGCCAACCACTTCAAACTGATTTTTGAGGGGGTAAAGGTTCCTGCCGGCGAATGGTATGATGCCTATGAGGCGGCAAACGGCGAACTGGGCTTCCATTTTGTCTCCGATGGGTCAGGACAACCTTATAAGCTAAAAGTACGACCACCGTGTTTCTATACCATGGGGGGTTTTCATAAAATGGTTGAAGGTAATATGATCGCAGACGCCGTCATCAACCTCAGTTGTATCAATATAATAGGCGGGGAGTTGGACAGATGAGCGACCGTTCACAACTGATTTCTACAGGAAAACCCTTCCAGTACGACAAGGAAAGGGATGCTGAATTCGAAAGGCTCATTAAGCGTTACCCCACCAGAGAATCGATGATTCTGCCCTCCCTTTGGCTGATCCAGGAGCAGGAAGGGTGGATAAGTCAGGAAGCGATAGCCTATGTAGCCGATCGAATCGGCACTTTCGCCAGCAAGGTGTATGAGGCGGTAACCTTCTACACCATGTACCAACTCCACCCGATGGGGAGAAATCACCTCTGCGTTTGCCGTACCCTTTCCTGCTGGCTGCGTGGCAAACAGGAAATAGTCGATTATCTGAAAAACGAGCTCGGTATAAGCCCCGGGCAAATAAGTGAGGACGGTCGCTTTAGTCTGGAAGAGGTTGAATGCTTGGGTCATTGCGGCACCGCCCCGGTTGTTCAGGTCAATGGCGAATTCCACGAGAACATGGACGTGGCTAAGCTGAAAGCGCTGCTGGCCAAATTGCAATAGGGAGGCGGAGCGATGGAAGTAAAAATTCTCAGTGCCAAATTTAAACTAAAAAACGCCAATAAAATAACTGTTGCCAAGAAGCATGGCGCCTACGCTACCCTCGGTAAGCTCTTTGCCATGAAGCCCGAGGATGTCATCGAGGAAGTCAAAAAAAGCGGCCTCAGGGGCCGAGGCGGGGCAGGTTTTCCCGCCGGAGTGAAATGGGGCTTTCTCCCCAAGAATACCGGTAAACCGATCTATCTGGCCGTCAACTCCGATGAGTCTGAACCAGCTACCTTCAAGGATCGCTATATCCTCGTCAAAGATCCGCACATGCTCATCGAAGGCATCATCATCTGCAGCTATGCCATCGGTTCCCATGAAACCTACATCTACATTCGCGGCGAGTACACCACCCAGGTGAGGGTCTTGCAGGCGGCAATCGATGAGGCCTACGCCGCGGGATACCTTGGCGACAGCGTTGCCGGTCATGATTTCAAACTGAACGTCACCGTTCATCGAGGCGCCGGTGCCTATGTCTGCGGTGAAGAGACGGCTCTTCTTGAATCCATCGAAGGGAAAAAAGGCCAGCCACGCAGCAAACCACCATTTCCGGCTGTTGCCGGTCTTTATGGCTGCCCAACGATCATCAACAATGTGCAGAGTATCGCCTCCCTGCCCTTTATCATCGACAAGGGTGCCGATGCCTATAAAGTCTATGGCACTGAAAAAAGCCCCGGCACCCACCTCTTTGGCATCTCCGGCCATGTCGAGAAACCAGGAATGTATGAATTGCCACTTGGTCTGCCGATCCTGGAAGTCATCGACAAGGTGGCAGGCGGGGTATGGAAGGGCCGAAAACTGAAAGGCATCATTCCTGGTGGCAGCTCCACCCCGGTGCTCCTGCCTGAAGAAGCCCAGGATGTAACCCTTGACTATGAATCGATGGCTGCTCACAAGACCATGTTCGGCTCGGGGGGCATCGTCGTTCTCGACGAGACGGTTGATATCGTGGCATTGGTCAAAAATCTCATCGACTTTTACCATCACGAATCCTGCGGACAATGCACTCCCTGCCGCGAAGGTCTTGGCTGGATGCTGAAAATTATTAAAAAAATTCTCCGCCGCGAAGGCAGCATGGACGATGTGCTCCTGCTGCGCGAGCTCTGCGACAACATCGAGATGAAAACCGTCTGCGTACTCTCTGCTGCCTGTACCATGCCGGTACGCAGCTATCTGGATAAGTTCAGACACGAGTTCGAGGCGTATGTGCAAGACGCCTCTGCATCAGCACAAGTGAAACAGGAATAGGGTACCCCATGGCTGATACGATTAAGCTTTTTGTAAACGGAGTTGAGGTCGAAGTCGAAACGGGGAAAAACCTCATCGACGCCATCGGTGCCGTCGGCATCGAGATTCCGCACCTCTGCTACCACCCGGCACTTGGCGCCGACGGCAACTGCCGTATGTGTCTGGTCGGCATAGAAGACGGCAGACCGCCACTGGTTCCGGCCTGCAAAACCCCGGCCCAGGCAGGAATGAAGGTGCTCCTTGACGCCGCGCATATCAAGAAAATCCAGCGCGACGTCATGGAGCTTGAGCTCATCAATCATCCCACCGACTGCCCGATCTGCGACCAGGCCGGAGAATGCAAACTGCAGGATTATTATATGACCTACGGCCGTCCGGAAAGTCGGATGACCGTACCGCAGGTGCAGAAAAGCAAAAAACTTGATTTTGGCTGCGGTGTCGTCCACGACCAGGAACGCTGCGTTACCTGCGGTCGGTGTGTCCGCTTCTGTCGGGAGATCACCAAGACCGGCGAACTCGGCATTATCAACCGAACCGACGATGCCCGGGTGAACATCTTTCCCGGTCGGCCAATCAATAACCGCTACGCCCTGAATGTTGTCGATCTCTGCCCGGTCGGCGCTATGACAAGTAAGGATTTCCGCTTCAAGCAACGGGTCTGGTTCCTGAAAAAGGCGCCCGGTATTTGTCATGGTTGCGCCAAGGGTTGTAACATCACCATTGAGCATAACCGGGAAAAATACCAGGATGACATCATCTATCGCTTCCGGCCACGCCTGAACCGTCAAGTCAACGGCTACTTTATGTGCGATGCCGGACGGCTCAGTTATCGGCAGGAGAATGAAGGGCGCTTGCTCGCAGCACGCCTCGGCAGCCAGATTCGCCCACTGGAGGATGTCCTTGCTGCCTGCACCCGGGAGATTGAACAAGCTGGAAAAATTGCCATTCTCCTTTCCCCAAACTGCTCCCTCGAACAAATGGTTGCGGTCAAGGCCCTGGCCGCAAAACTTCAGGCCTCACTCTCAGGTTTCAGTACCGGTTATATAAAAGAAGGCGACGGAGACGGTCTTCTCATAGAGGATGATAAGGCGGCAAATCGTGCAGGGCTTGCGCTGCTTGGTATCGATTGCAGCCGGGAAAGCTTTGAAAAGGCCGTGCGGGACGCACAACTCCTGATCAATTTCAACAACGACCTTACCCGCACCTACAGCGACTCTGAATTAAAAAAACTCCTGAAAGACACCAAGGTTATCATCGCTGCCACCCACGATGACCGTCTTTCGGCGATGGCCGACATTGCCATACCGGTCGCTACTTCCAGTGAATATGCCGGAAGCCTTATAAATTGTCATAACATCTTGCAAACATTTGCCGGAGCAGTATCCAGGAACCACAAACCTGCCAACATAGGGGAAATTGCCGCAAAACTCGGCAGTCCCCTGCAAAGCCGCGCAGAACAGTTTGCCGAACTCAGGAAATACCTCAGTGTCCTCAAAGACTTTGAAGCTGATACGGTCCCAGCCGAGGGATTGAAATTAAATGAGAGTGAGGCTGCCAATGTCACCGCTTGATATTTTTATGTTAGTCGCAAGAGTTGCCTTTGCCGCCTTTATCCCGCTCTGTTTCATAGCCGTCTGCGTGTGGATGGAACGGAGGGGGGCTGGCTATTTTCAGGATCGATCCGGCCCAAACCGTGCCAATATTTTTGGCTTTCGAGCTGCCGGATTGGTGCAGAACCTCGCCGATGCGGCCAAGCTTTTTTTTAAGGAAGATGTCATTTCCGACCATATCAAACACAAGTTTTACTTTGTTCTGGCCCCGGTGATTGTTTTCTTCACCGCCCTGGTATCCTTTGCCGTCGTGCCCTTCGCCGATACTCTGGTACTTGGCGGTAAAAGTTATATCATGCAGGGTATCCCCCTTGACCTTGGTATTCTCTGGTTTTTATCCTTTGTCGGCTTCAGTGTCTACGGCATTATCCTCGCCGGTTGGTCGTCAACCAATAAATTCGGTGTCCTCGGCGCCCTCCGTTCAGCGGCGCAGGTTATCAGCTACGAGATTCCCATGGGACTGGCAATCGTCAGCCTGCTCGTTGTCTACGGCACGGTCAATCTCAATGAAATTGCTCAATTCCAAGGAAAACTCCTGTTCGGGTTCATTCCCATGTGGGGTGCTGTGCTGCAACCTCTAGGGATGGTTATCTTTATTATCGCCGCCTTCGCCGAGACCAACCGGACCCCTTTTGATCTCGCCGAGGGTGAAAGCGAACTGGTTGCCGGCTTCCATGTCGAATACAGCGCCATGAAGTTTGCGATCTTTTTCATGGGTGAATACGTCGCTATGTTCGCGTCGAGCGCCATGATCGTCACCCTCTTTTTCGGCGGGTATCAGGTGCCGTTTCTCTCGACCGCGACACTTATCAGCCAAGCCAAGCCGTTAGCCTTCCTGCTGATGATCATACTGCCTGTGGTTATGCACTTTTTCGCCGGGTGGATCAGAAGGAGCAACGTCAGCCATTATCCGCGGGAAAACGATCCGCGGGTGTTCGAGGCTACTGTCTATATCAAATGCTTTTGGGGTCTGGTTATCATCCTTGAGGTGCTGCTGCTGGCCATTCTTTTTTCTGCCTCGGGCGGCCCGACCGCCCATATCTTTGTGGTTTTACTGCAAGTGTGCACCTTCCTTTTTAAAATTACCATGATGATTTTTGTCTATATTTGGGTACGCTGGACCTTGCCCCGTTTTCGCTATGACCAGCTACAGAAATTGGGATGGCAGATGCTCCTACCCTTGGCACTTCTGAACATCTTCATTACAAGCGCATTTGTCGTGGCGTTGAGCTAACCCCGGTAAACGGGATAAGTACCTTCACGAAATGAATTTCTAAGGTGCTAAAGGAAAGGATGACATGAGTGCCAAAGTTAAAACAATGGACCGTAAGGGCGCAAGTCTTCAGGAGCGCCTCTACTTGATTGAGATCTTTAAGGGGATGGCCACCACCTTCGGCCATTTTTTTAGAAATCTTCTCGACAATAGAAAACTCTACGTCCGCCACTACCCTGAAGTTCAACCGGAAATTCCGGCGGGCTGGCGTGGCCGGCATCGTCTTACAAGCCATGCCGACGGGACAGTCAAATGCGTGGCCTGTTTCATGTGTCAAACCAATTGCCCGGCAAACTGCATTATGATTAAAGCCGGCGAGCGACAGGACGGCAAGACCGAGAAAATGCCGGTCAAATTCACTATCGATCTGCTGGAATGCATATACTGCGGTTACTGTGTCGAAGCCTGTCCCTTAGACGCAATCCGCATGGATACCGGGATTTTTTCGGTTACCGGCAACAACAGGGAATCGTTCATCTTGGAACTCCCAGAGTTGCTGGCAAGCCCGGGAGCCTACTCCGAAGAAGAATATAAAAAAGGGGGCGCTTGATATCATGTTTGCCGAGGCTTTATTTTTCGGATTTGCTGTGCTGTCGGTTCTTGGTGCTATTGGGCTGTTGGTCTTTCGCCATCCGATGAACGGGGCAATGAGTCTTGTGGTGACGATGATCTCCTTGGCCGGGCTCTATGCCCTCCTTTCCGCCAAGCTGATCTTTGCTCTGCAGCTTATTGTCTACGCCGGGGCAATCATGTCCCTGGTCCTCTTCATTATCATGTTTCTCAACATTCAAGAAAGTGATCTTCCTGCGGAGAAAGGCCGATGGCTGTATCAACTCGGGGGGATAATCGTCATCATCCCCATCGCCTCTTTTCTCATTAAAATTGTCAAAAGCATCCCCGGCAGCAAGGCGACAATAGTCGGCAGCGGTTTTGGCGGGGTAAAAGAGGTGGGGCTGGTGCTTTTCCAGGACTGGTTGCTTCCCTTTGAAATCGTATCAATTCTTCTGCTGGTAGCGCTCCTTGGAGCGGTAGTGTTGGCAGGTAAGAGGAGGATGAGCAAGTGATCCAGGATTATCTCATACTCAGTGTCATTCTCTTTTGTCTGGGAATTCTCGGGGTTATCACCAGGCGGAATGTATTCTCGGTTTTCATGTCGATTGAGCTCATGCTGAATGCGGCAAACCTTGCTTTCATAGCCTTTTCACGACTGCATGAGAGCATGGACGGCCATGTTCTGGCATTGATGGTGATGGCCGTTGCGGCTGCCGAAGCGGCACTCGCTCTAGCCGTCGTCATTCTCCTGCACAAGCACAAGAGTAAGCTGGACACTAACATATTCAGCCTGTTAAAAGGGTGATTTCATGGAACATACAGTTACATATCTAGGAGTTATACCCCTTTTGCCGCTGATCGGAGCGGTGGTCATTGGTCTTCTGCACATGTTCACGTGCAAAAAAACACCATTGCCGGAAATATTCTATGGCGCCCTGGCCTGTGTCGGTCCCGTTCTATCCTTTCTCCTGGCCCTGGTGGTTTTTTTCCAATTGAAAGGACTGCCTGCCGAAGAACGCTTCCTCACCCATAATGTCTTCACCTGGTTTGCCGTGGGCGAGCTCCATGTCGACATGGGATTTCTCGCCGACCCACTCAGCTCGCTGATGCTCCTCTTCGTTACCTTTATCGGTTCGCTGATTCATATCTACTCGGTAGGTTATATGGCAGGCGATGAGAATTTCGGCAAATTCTTTTCCTACCTCAACCTCTTCCTTGGCTCGATGCTCATTCTCGTTCTCGGCAGTGGCCCGGTTGTTATGTTTGTCGGCTGGGAAGGCGTTGGTCTCTGCTCCTATCTGCTTATCAGCTTTTACAGTAAGGAGACCGACAATGTCCTGGCCGGCAACAAGGCTTTTATCGTCAACCGCATCGGCGATCTCGGCTTTGTTCTCGGTATGTCCTTTCTCTTCTGGGCTATCGGTGCTTCAGGCTTTGACTATCTTTCCCTGAAAGCCAATGTCGCAAGCATTCCCCCAGGTGTAGGGATCACCGTCTGTCTCTTGCTCTTTATCGGCGCCTGCGGCAAATCGGCGCAGATTCCGCTGTATGTCTGGCTGCCCGATGCCATGGCTGGCCCGACGCCGGTTTCCGCACTTATCCATGCGGCGACCATGGTGACCGCCGGTGTGTATATGGTGGCCAGGTTCAGTTTTCTCTACGCCCATTATCCTGTGGCAGGTTCAGTGGTGGCCTGGGTCGGCATCCTGACCGCCCTCTTGGCCGCAATCTTTGGCATGTTTCAAAAGGATATCAAAAAAATCCTCGCCTATTCGACCGTCAGCCAGCTCGGTTACATGTTTGCCGGAGTCGGCGTAGCCGCCTATTCGGCAGGCATTTTCCACGTCTTCACCCACGCCTTCTTTAAGGCCCTGCTCTTTCTTGGCGCCGGTTCGGTCATCTACGCCCTGCACCATGAGCAGGACATCTGGAAGATGGGTGGACTGAAAGATAAGCTGCCAAGAACCTACTGGACAATGCTGGTCGGTGCCTTCGCCCTTTCCGGTTGTCCACCGTTCTCAGGCTTTTTCAGTAAAGACGAAATACTTTTTTCCGCACTCGCAACTGGTCATACCGGGATCTGGCTCATCGGCGTACTGGTGGCCGGAATGACCGCCTACTATACATTCCGCATGATCTTCCTGGTGTTTCACGGCAAACCGCGAGTGCAAGAGTCATTTGACCATGCCCACGAACCTCCGGCGGTGATGACCGTTCCACTGATCATTCTCGCTGTCGGCGCCTTGTTCGCCGGATTCCTCAATCTGCCCGGTATCTTTGGCGGTAATCTTAATGTTTCTCATTGGCTGGCGCCAAGTCTTAGCGAACATCATCCCCATGTCAGTGTATGGCTTGAACTGCTCGCCATCGCAACCAGTGTCGTCGCCTTTGCCATCGGTATCACCTTTGCTTTCAAAAAGTTCGGCGAGGGAGCTACAGAGCCTGAATTTATTGGCTTTGCAAAAATTGCTTATCACAAATTCTACGTTGACGAGATCTATAATGCAGTTTTTGTGCAACCCTACAAAGCTTTCGGGTCGGTGATTTCGAGGTTTTTGGAACCAAATGTCACTGATAGCCATGTAAAGGTCAGTGTTTGGCTGTATCAGAAGGCGGGAACTGCATTTAAGGTCTTTCAGATCGGTTATGTTCGGGTCTACGCGATCTATATGGTCATCGGGCTGAGCCTTATGAGCCTTTTCTTATCTCAAACGATCAACTAGGTACGGTGTAAGAATGTTTGAATATGCCCTTTCAGTCATGATCTTTCTGCCAATCCTTGCCGGATTGATGCTTTTTCTCTTTCCCTTCAGCGGCGGTGCGTCGCGAATTACCGGCTTTATCGTTTCCATCGTTGTCCTGTTACTTGGAATCGAGCTCTTCTTAGGATTTAGCGGCACCGGCGCCATGGAGTATGTCGAAAGTCGGTCGTGGATCGAATCCTTAGGGATACGTTACAGCCTTGGTGTTGACGGCATCAGCCTTCTCGTTCTCATGGCTGGAACCATCTTGTTTCCCATGGTCTTCACCATTTTCTCGACTCGGACGAAGGGCTATTATGCCAATCTTCTCATCATCCAGGGAGCGATGATTGGCGCCATCTGCGCAACCGACATGGTCCTTTTCTACATTTTCTGGGAGATCATGCTGCTGCCGGTGTTTTTCATGATCGGCATCTATGGGGGAGCAAATCGATTACCGGCAACTCTGAAAATCACCCTTTATACCATCTCCGGGTCGCTGCTTATGCTTGCCGCCCTGGTATACGTTGGCGTTTCCTTTCATGACCAATTCGGTCGATGGACTTTTGACATAGTCGAACTCAGCAATCTCCAGTTAAGTGGCGGTTACGCCGTTCTGGCCTTTTTTATGTTCATGATCGCCTTTGCCATTAAGATTCCGCTTTTCCCTTTTCACACCTGGCTGCCGGACGCCTATACCGAGGCCCCGAGTTCGACCACCTTTGTTCTCTCGGCGATCATGGCCAAGATCGGCGTTTACGGGGTCATTCGCTTTGTTGTGCCGGTTTTCGAAATTGAACTGGCCCGCTTTGCCATACTCCTGTCACTTGCCGGGGTTGTTGGTATGATGTACTGCGGACTTGCAGCAATTGCCCAAAAAGACATGAAGCGCATGCTGGCCTTTTCCTCCGCATCGCATATGGGCATCATTGCCCTGGGTGTCTTCTGCATAAATGTTCAGGCCTTGACCGGCTGTCTTTTTCAGATCGCCGCCCACGCCACCAGCACCGGAGTTCTGTTTCTCTTTATCGGCCTGATGGAAGAACGGATGCAGACCAGAAACATAGCCGATTTCGGTGGTATTGCCTATCGAGCTCCAATCTTTGCAACCTTTTTTGCCATCGCCATGCTCGCCTCTGTGGGTTTGCCAGGAACCAGCGGTTTCATCGGTGAGTTTCTCATCATCCTTGGCGCCATCAAATTCAGCGGCTTTATCGGTTTTCTGGCTGGCACTTCGCTGATCATCGGAGTCTGCTATATGCTGTGGATGTTTCAGAGAGTGTTTTTCGAAAAACCCGGCGAGGACACTGAGAAGTTTAAAGATCTTACGATTCCTGAGGCACTGACCTTTCTGCCGGTCATTTTGCTGATAATTGGTATGGGAATTTTTCCTCAGCCATTCCTTAAAAAAATTGAACCCACTGCGCAGCTGCATATTGCAGAAGTTTCGGTCATGACCAAAACCGTGCTCGCTGATAACGCACCACCGATTGCATTAGATACTCATCAAAAGAATTAAGGCAGGGTACCCATTATGAACGATTTTTTGTCATTGCTCCCTCTTCTCATCATAAGTTCAGGGGCCATCCTCTTGATGCTTCTCGCCGCTTTTGAAAAAAATCGCCTGGAAACGGCGGCCTATCTAAGTATGGGTGTTTTCGCCGTGGCTTTTTTTGTCCAGCTACTGATCGGTTGCGGTCCGGCAACAACCCTCTTCAATGATGTCTTCAACGGCATGCTTGTGGCAAGCAACTTCACGCATGCTGCCGGCTTGATTATCCTCGCTTGCGGTTTTTTTACCACCATGACCACCCATAGCTACTTCAAGGTCAATACTTTTTGTACCTTGGAATTTTATGCAACCATGATGTTTGGCGCCTGCGGCATGCTTCTCCTCACCCTGTCGCAGGAGCTCATCACCGCTTTTATTTCCTTGGAAATTATGTCCCTGGCCATTTACGTTCTCGTCGGCTACGACCGATCTAATATTAAGGCCGCGGAAGCCGTTTTAAAATACCTCATGCTCGGGGCCTTCGCTGGATCCTTTTTCACCATGGGTACCGCGCTTATCTATGGTGGTGTCAAGAGTACCAAGTTTATCGAGATTGGTGCATTCTGTGCTGACAATTCGGCGACTTCGCCACTACTCATTGGAGGGGCTTTTTTCATTTTTGTAGCTCTTCTCTTCAAGGCTGCAGCTTTTCCCTTCCATGCCTGGGTTGTTGATGTCTACGATGGGGCCTCGACCCCGGTAACCGGCTTTATGGCAACCGCCCTGAAAACCGCTATTTTCACTGTCTTTGCCAACTTTCTCTCACAAAACAGCGGATTACACGGCAGCTGGGTGACATTTCTCTTTTACATTTCAGTCCTTACCATGTTCGGCGGCAACCTCATCGCCATTGGCCAAAACAATTTAAAAAGGATGCTGGCCGCCTCCGGTATCGTCCATTCCGGGTATCTGCTCATTGCTCTGGTTGCCATCAGCACCGAGCATTTCACCGGCAGCGTCATCGCCTATTACCTGGCGGCTTATGCAGCTGGAACTCTTGGAATGTTTGCCGCCCTCGCCTATCTTGGTGGTGAAAGCGAGAAGCGCTCTACCTTTGATGATTTCAAAGGCCTCGCCAAAGTTCGACCTTACTCGGCGGCAGCAATCACCGTCTTTCTCCTCTCCATGGCGGGCATTCCTCCGACTGCCGGTTTTATGGGGAAATTCTACGTTATTACCAGTGCTATATCGGCAGATCAGATGGCCTTGGCAGTACTTGGAATCGTCAGCAGTATTCTGTCAATGTGGTATTACCTGCGGCTGATCATTAATATGTATTTTCACGAAGCCACGGAAAGCTTTGAAACACAGGGGTCGCTGTTCGCAACCGCCTGCACCTTCATTCTGGTGTTCTGTGTATTTGCTATTGGCATTTATCCTATCATCATTTAATTAATAACTGTAAAAATCAGTGCTGAGCGACTTTCTTCCTGCTCACAGATTCCAAATCGGGAGCCCACAACATGAAAGCAAAAGACATTCTAGCAGTAAAAGGAAATCGGGTTGTCACCATTGAGAAAGATACCAGGGTTATTGATGCCATGTCGATTTTTTCGGCAAATCGCATCGGCTCCCTGCTGATAATTGATAATAACAACAATATCCTCGGCATCATCGGTGCTCGCGATGTCCTGATGGCTGTAGTTAATCATCCTGACACAATTAAAACGATTACCGTTGAAAAGATTATGACCACCAATTTGATCGTCGGCACTGAAGACGATCATGTCGATTATATTCTGGCTGTCATGACCGAGAACAGAATACGTCACGTTCCCATTATGAGCGGCAAGGAACTTAAGGGAATGGTCTCGATCGGTGATGTGGTCAAAGCGCTACTCAAGGAAAAAGATGTAGAGAACAGATATCTCAAAGATTATATTGCCGATAAATATCCAGGCTGACAGCTTTACTCCCTTCTTTTTAAATGAAGATACCCTTCTCGATGCTAGGCCAAGTCGGCTTCTTATCTTAAGTATCCAGAATGGAAAGAATCCAGCCATAGCAAATCGAGATAAAAACTTCGTGGTCGTAAACGTTCGACTTGGCGCCTTTAGCTGCCGGAATTTCTAGCCCATAAAATTGCTGCTGAAACCCCTCTGGTTCTTGATACTGATTTCCGTTGGCGGCCAACGCCGTGTTTCAGGAGACTAAACAATCTGACACCATCCTGACCTGGACTCTTCGCCTCGCTAGCTTTATCCTCATGGTGATTGGGGCGAATATGACCAATACACCTCAACATCCTCTTCTATTTCGGGAAAATGGTTGACAGGATTCGTTGTTTATCGTACAATTTCAGTATTCATATATTGTATACAATTAATGAATACTGAAATTCGGGCCGACCAAAACTCCTCACCTGCCATGCCGCGGCATGAGTTTTGTTACAATACCTAGCTATAATGAAGGAGATAGCATATGTTTTCCCTACTGCGCATCAACACCGCCACCGGAGAGACACGTATTGAAAAATACAGCAGCAAGGATTTTCTATTGGGCGGGCGGACTCTTTCGTCCCGTCTGGTTAGTCGGGAGGTGGAGGCGACCTGCGATGCCTTAGGGAAAAAAAACAAACTGTTCTTCTGTAACGGTGCCCTGGCCGGAACGGCAACCTCCAGCGCCAACCGCCTCAGCATCGGTGGCAAAAGTCCTCTCACCGGCGGCATAAAGGAAAGCAATGCCGGTGGCATTGTTGGCAGTCGCATGGCAGAACAAGGGCTACGTTGTATAGCTCTCGAAGACGCCCCAACCGGAGACAGCGCATGGAAAATCGTCGTAGTGGGCAAAGATGGTGTGCAGCTCCTCGACGGCACCTTTCTTGCGGGAAAAGGCGTGTATGAAAAATCTGATCTGTTGACTGCCCAATTCGGTAAAGATGCAGGCTGTATCACCGTCGGTCCGGCGGCGGAAAAATTGTTGATGGCCAGCGGCATAGCCTGTTCCGATCCCCATGGTGTGTGTTCACGTTATGCCGGTCGCGGCGGCTTGGGTGCGGTTATGGCCTCAAAACGGGTCATTGCCATGGTTATCCTCGCCGACGGCAAGCATAAACCAGCCTTCACCAATAAAGAACAATTTAAAGATGAGAGCCGCCGAGTTGTCAAATTGTTAAAGGAAAATCCGGTCTCGGCCCTGTTCACCAAATACGGGACTGCCGCCATGGTTGATATCTGTCAATCCCTGCACGTCTTGCCGACCCGGAATTTCCGGCACGGGGTTATGGAAGGGGCGGAAAAAATCAACGCCCAGACCATGTACGACACCATCAAGGCTCGAGGCGGCGAGGGCAAAACCCAACACGCCTGTATGTTGCCTTGCGCCATCCAGTGTTCCAATGTCTATCCGGACGAGGGCGGGAAACTCCTCTGTTCGCCGATTGAATATGAGACCATGGCCCTCATGGGTTCCAACCTGTGCCTGAAAAATCTTGATACGATCGCTACCATGAACCGCATCGCCAACGACGCCGGCGTTGATACCCTCGATTGCGGTGCGGCCATTGGCGTGGCGATGGAGGCAGGGCTGGCCGATTTTGGTGATGACCAGGCAGCAATTGGCATGATGGAAGAGATCCGCAACTTGACTCCGCTCGG
Organism: Desulfobulbaceae bacterium; assembly: GCA_011391225.1. Classification (GTDB taxonomy): domain Bacteria; phylum Desulfobacterota; class Desulfobulbia; order Desulfobulbales; family Desulfocapsaceae; genus Desulforhopalus_A. The sequence goes on from JAABQY010000014.1 coordinate 25,205, forward strand.
TCGCATCCTCGGCTCCGGCTGCAAGGTTGCCGCCAAGGTGCTCGGGATTCGCCATGCCCCGCATGTCCTCGGCCAGGCCATCCCCGCCTACGAACCGCGCGGCACCAAAGGAATGGCCATGACCTATCTTTCCTCACCAATGGGTGCTGATCATACCTTTGGCTTTACTCTTCGCGATGAGGCAAAACCGCTCACCAAGGAAGGCAAGGTTGGTCTTTCAAAAAAATTCCAGGTCATTGGTTCGCGCATGGATGCGATGGGTATGTGCAACTTTGTCCGCTATGCCGTTCGCCATGACATGACCCCGCTCCTCAACCTCATAAAATCCTATTACGATGTCGACATTACCGCCAACGAGTTTGATGATTTCGTCAAAGAAACTCTCAGGATAGAACACCATTTCAACACCAATGCCGGCATCACCGCACTGGATTATCGATTCGCCGAGACCTTCTATGACGAGGCTCAGCCGGAGACCGGTGAAAAAATGGATATAACCGATGAGGAAAGCGCCCAGGCCAGGCAATGGTAAGGGTAACCTTCAAGCTTACGGAAGTGGGCAGGATCGAGCTCGATCTGCCCACCCCGTTGCTTTTTAAGGAAGTTCTTCGCCACTGCATCGCCAGGACCGGCTATATCCCCGGCGGCTACATCGCTGTCCGCAAGGGTAAAGTTGTAAACTTGGGAGATATGGTCGAAAAGGGCGACGAAATAGATATATTTCCGGCCCTTTCCGGTGGTTAAAGGATGGCTATACCTTGAGAATTCCGATCGGCTCCATGGCAAACTCTCAGGAAAGAGGAAGGATCAATCAATAACACATTGTTCAGCGTATTTCCCTGATATCCCAACATAACAGGCGCGGATATCGGCGATGTCCTTTTCCACATCCCCGGTTGGATAGAATGTCGTCGACAAAAAGCCACCAACTTTGCGTTGATAATCAAGAAAGGCAAGAGCGATGGGGACATTGGCGCCAAGGGCGATGTAGTAGAAACCAGTCTTCCATTTATCAACCTTAGACCGTGTGCCTTCGGGGGGAACGGCAACAATCAAGCGCTCGTTTGCCTGAAATGCGGCAATGGTGTCGGCAACCACATTGTTGCGCGAGGCTCGGTTTATCGGGATCCCGCCAAGCCAGCGCATGATCGGGCCGCGCCAGCCGAAAAAAAGGGAATCCTTGCCCATCCAGCGCATTTCAAAGCGGAACACAAAGGCCATCGCCAAGGCTAAAGGGAAATCCCAGTTGCTGGTGTGGGGGACAGTGATCATGACGTATTTCAATACTGTCGGAGGGTGGCCATGGAGTTTCCAACCGCGGACGGCGAGACAAAACCGGCACAAGGCGGAAACAATCGATTGCAGCACCGGAGTGTTGTACATTGTGTGTGACACAGAGAGAACCTGGGTTAAGTTGAAGCTTAGTTTTTCAAGAGACCGACAACTTTTTCAAGCGCCTTTCTGTCTAGGGTTTCAGCGCAATAGGTGGCTCCTTTGCTCGAGCCTACACCCTCTCGCCACTCCGACAGAAGGGTACCCCTTTCATCAAGAAGTTGGTATCTGAGGTCAAGGGATGCTGCCCCGGCCCCAAACCCGACAAAGGCCCTGGCGGCACGATTGCCGGCATTAAAACGTTCGACCTCTACAATCAGGAGTTTGCCCATCTCGGGTTTATAGGTTGGCATTTCCTTGATGAGAACCGTGCGAAAACCTGAGTTTTTAAAACTCTTGACAAGGTCGCCATCCATCCACTCAATGGTAATTTTCAGTTCTCGAATCTGATCGGCAGTCTGATCGGGGAGGTTGCCGTCAAGGGTGAGCAGAGCGATATCCTTTGTTGCCGAAGGATCGAGGCGAGCCTTGTTCTTACCGCAGCCAACGGTTAATCCAAGAAGCAAAAACATCGCTATAGGAAATATAATCGATTTCATTTGTAATCCGTGGGGTCGAGGATGTGAGTGATGAACCAGGCCACTGCCGCACTTATTTTTTGTAAAGAACTTTCCACCCCCGCTTTTGCGTGGCAAGGTAGAGTCTTTCGACCTTTTTTCTGGCCCAGGGAGTTTTTCGTAAAAATGTCAGGCAGGATTTAATCGATGGATCACAGGTAAAACAGCGGATTTCAATGTGCTTGCCGAGCGCATCCCAGCCATAGTGTTCAAAAAGACTGCCGACGATCTGTTCCAGGGTCACACCATCAAGAGGAATTTTGTTTTTTTCTTTGCTCATACCTTGGACTTTAAACTAAGGGCGGAAAGGTGACAATAAAAGAATGTGTTGCCATGGGGCATGGCAAGCTGTTTTTGACTATGAAACGCCACCGTTAAAAATGTGGGGACCAGCCTCGCTGAGCATCTTATCAACTTCGAGGCCTGACCCCAAAAGGAGGGACTATGTATTCAAAACGTTTATCAAAACTTATGCAGTATATAGAAAAGCAGCAATTCTCAGCAGTGGCGATCAATGCCGGGCCGACTCTGACCTATCTGACCGGGCTGCATTTCCATCTCATGGAGAGGCCTGTCGTCATGGTCTTCAGTCCCGGGTATGAGCCAATTATTGTCCTGCCAGAGCTGGAGCTTGTTACACTCGACCACCTGCATTTTCCGGCGCGAGTGTATGCCTATGCCGAAAATCCTCTCGGTTGGCCGGTAATCTTTGCCGATGCCCTCAAGGGTTTGGGGGGGAATATCGGAGTGGAACCGCGGCAACTTCGGCTTCTGGAGTAT
>JAABQY010000144.1 GCA_011391225.1 Desulfobulbaceae bacterium
CTTTGCCAAACTGCAAACTTCCCTGCCTTTCCTTCTTGACCGGAAGGATTTGCAAAGCCTGGCCGATAAGTCAACGCCAGAGGGGATTCATGAGGGGCTGGCAAAATCCTTTGCCCTGCTCAACAGTCCCACCGGCATTGCTCTGAAAAAGCAGGTGCAGCTTGATCCTCTTGGTTTAGTAACTCTGGTTTTGGAGAAACTTAACCACCTGCGCTCTGAACATTCCATGCGCCTCGATGAGGGGTTTTTCATGAGCCGGGACGGTCGAAGTTGCCTCTTGGTCGCCGAGAGCCGCGATTCTTTGACCAATTCGCAAACGGCCCTGACGGTGCAAAAGCTTCTTGACGATGTTTATCCGGAGGTCCTGGCATCAGGAGTTACCGCCCGGGTTATCGGCAGTCTGCCGCACACCCTGGCCAACAGTCAGTCTATTCAGCATGATCTGCAGTTGCTGCTGCCGGCGGCGACGATCCTTCTTTTCATCCTCCTCGCCGTTACCTTGCGGGACATTCGTGCCATAGTGGTATTCAGCGTGCCGTATCTTGCCGCCCCACCGGCCATTGCTATCACTCGTTTGGTGTACGGCGATCTCAGCAGTATGGCCTTGGGCTTCGGCATAGTGCTGTTGGGTATTGCCATAGACTTTCCCATCCATCTGTATCTGGCCTTGACCCGAGGGCGGGGCAGCAGGAGTGAAATTTTAAAGGAGTTGTCCAGACCCCTTTTGTTTGGCGCCCTCACCACGATGGCCGGTTTTATTATCTTGCTCTTTTCTCAGGTCACCGCCCACCGGCAGATGGGTCTTCTGGCCTTTGTCGGTGTGGCAATCGCCTTGATCTTTTCCTGGCTGCTGATTCCGACTATTGCCAGGTGCCAGTCACCGAGTGATATGCTGCAAGCGGGACCATTGTTGTCGTCCCATGGCGCCACAAAACGTCCCGGAATTTTTGTCGGATGCTGGCTGGTTTTCATGTTTCTCGGCATTCTTGTCTGGCCGCAGTTGCGCTATAATGGGGATTTACGCGCACTTGATGTCCCGGATAAGCAGGTGATCGAAGACGAGCACCATTTTACCGCCACCTGGGGGCACAAGGGTGAGCAGGCTTTTATTGTTGCCGAAGGCGCGACGCTTGCAGAGGTCCTTGATGGCAACGCCCGGGTGGCAGCTTTTCTGCAGGAGCAAAAATTTAAAAATTTTCAATCGTTTGCCCCGCTTCTCCCTGGGCCTGGCACGCAAAGGCTCAACCACGATGGCTGGAAGGCTTTCTGGTCGAATATTCGTCCGGATTTTGACAAGCGGTTCCTCGCCGAAGCGGTCGCTCTTGGTTTTACCGAACAGGCCTTCAAACCGTTTTTTTTCTGGCTCGACCGCGAGCCGGAAGCACTTTCGCCCGACACCTTTCTTGGCGGACCACTGCAGCCGCTTTTTGCCTCAATGTTGAAAACCCCTTCTTCATCGCACGGATATAAAGGTGATGACAAATTTCTGGCAATGACGACCGTGTCTGTCGACACCACCACCCTGCCGATCCTCCTGCAGTTTGCCGAAAAAGAGCCACAGGTGACGATTCTCGCAACCTTGAAGTGGCGGGCCGAGGTCGAGCAGCTCCTGCGCCACGATCTCTTTGCCTTGTCGCTTGCCGCAGGCTTGGTCATTATCTTCTTGCTGGCGTATCAATTTCGCCGTTTTCGGCCTATGGCTGCGGCCTTGGCACCTGTATCATCGGCCCTTGCCGCCATGTCGCTGTTCTGTTTTCTGACCGGTGCGCAGTTGACTATGATGCATCTGATTATGGGTATTATGGTTATCGGCCTGAGCGTTGATTATGGTATCTTTATTGTTTGCGAAAAGCTGGACACAGAAAATGCGACATCGGCCCTGGCCGTGAGTCTCTGCGCGGTCAGTACGCTCATCGGCTTTGGCGTGTTGGCCTTTGCCGAACACCCGGCCCTTCACGCTCTGGGGATAACTGTATTGGTTGGCATCGGGGTTGCCTGGCCGGTAGCATTGTGGGTCAGTCCGGCCTTTCTGGTAATCGGCAAGAGGGGATAAGACATGCGCCAAGGCCTTGTATTCTGCTTTATCTGCCTGGTGCTCACTGGCTGCAGTCTGCCCCTGCGCGTCTCGGTCGATTCTCCGGATGCAAACGGCAAGTCACCGGCCCGGCTGCTGAATATTCGCATTGAAAGATGGGGAGAGATGCGTTTTTCCGGGCTCCTGGCCTTGCGGCAGGGAAGGCAGGGCTTGTATTATGCCCTCCTTGATGCCACCGGCGTTAAACTTTTAGAGGTGGCAGTAGCTGGGGACGGCAGGCACCGATTACTTCACGCCAAGGGTGCCTTACAGGATTCGGGCCTTGACGGATTTCTCGCCGAGGTCTTGACCAGGACCTATCTCCAAGAACCCGCAATATTGCCCTGTGCAGGGTCGTGGTGGTATAAATTGTGCCGTGAAGAGAATGCTTCAGGCAAGGGTTGGATGAAATACGGCCAGGCCGGACCGCTGCAAATATGGCAGGTCGAAGCCGACCGTGGCCAAGAACCGGGAGATGTCGCTGTGGTTTACCGCCAGCCATGGCTGGGAATGCGGATTTTTCTCGAAGCGACGAAACTTTTTTAATAAGGCTGATTGCATGGCTTCACCCAAAAACTATTTTCCCAGACATGAGGGTGATCCGGTCCCCCTCGTGGCGTCGGCGAGCCGTCGGATACATTTTGAGGAGGTGGATATCCTCGGCATGGTCTGGCATGGCAACTATGCAAGCTTTTTTGAAGACGGCCGTGTGGCCTTCGGCGATTCCTATGGTTTGAATTATCATACCATGCGAGAAAACAAGATGATGGCACCGGTGGCCCAGATGCACCTCGATTATAAACTGCCGTTGCGCATTGACGATACGATTCGCATAGAGGCAGCCCTGCACTGGACGGAAGCGGCTAGGTTGAACTTTTCCTATACCATTTTTAACCCCCAGGGTCAGGTTGCGACCAGAGGCTATACCGTGCAGCTACTGACTGATACGGAAGGTACCGTGCAGTTTTTCACCCCAGACTGGCTGCGAGAATTTCACCATAAATGGCGTATGGGCTTCTGGCACAAGTAATCATTCTATTGCCAGGTCAACGGCGACAGCGCGCCCTTTTTCATTCACCAAAATCCTCTGCCCTTTGAGCGATCCATGCAACAGAACGGAGCAACCATTCTTCTCATCCATCCTCTCGGCTACAGTGCCAAACGCGCCGGCAGCGACATTTCGCGGGTGGCAAATATCATGCCGCCGCTGGGCCTTGCCTCGATTTCCGCCTATCTCAGCGCAGCCGGCTACCGAAATGATATCATTGACTGCTACGCTCATCCCGATTCCGATGAAAGGATAATGGCCTATCTGCGGTTGGAGAACCCGCCCTTTATAGGCTTTTCCTGCACGACTTCGAGTTTTTTCGATGGTGCGCGACTGGCCCTTTTGGCGAAAAGCATACGGCCGGGAATACAGGTGGTTATGGGCGGAGTGCACGTTTCTGCCGTCAAAGAGAAAGTACTTGATGATCATCCGGATATCGACTATGCGGTGGTTGGCGAAGGCGAGGAAACCCTCAGGGAATTGCTGGCCACCTCGGAGAAGCAGCGGGCCGGAGTGGAAGGTCTGGTGTTGCGCGGCCCGGACGGTAGGGCCTTTTTCACTGGGCAGCGGAAAAAACTCCTCGATCTTGATACCCTGCCTTTTCCCGACTATCGTAAATTGACCGGCTACCCCGAGGCCTATTCCCTGCCGATCTTCAACTATCCGAAGGCCCCGAACGGCAGCTGTATCTCCAGTCGCGGTTGCCCCTACACCTGCAGTTATTGTGATCGCTCGGTCTTCGGCAGAACATTTCGCTATAATTCAGCCGACTACCTGTATCGGCATGTCCTCTATCTGAAGGAAACCTATCAGCTCCGGCACCTTAATTTTTACGATGACCAGTTCACCTTCAATCGTCAGCGGGTGGTGGATTTTTGCCGGATGGTCATGGAAAACCCCCTCGGTATGACCTTTAATTGTGCGGCCAGAGCCGAGCACCTGGATTTTGAGTTGCTGCAACTGATGAAGGCGGCCGGTTGCTGGATGATAAGCCTGGGAATTGAGACCGGGGATGAATTACTCCTTGCCGCCCATCGGCAAAATGTCGATTTGCAGATGATGCGCGAGAAAATCGCCCTGATCAAGAAGGCGGGAATACGGGTCAAAGGATTGTTGATGATGGGGCTGCCTGGAGAAACCGAGGCGAGCATACAAAAGAGTAAAGCCTATGTCTTCTCTCTGCCCATCGACGATTTTAATCTCTCAAAGTTCACGCCCTTCCCCGGTTCACCGGTATATAAACAGATTAAGGAAGCGGGCGGGACTATGGGTACCTTTAGCGAGGACTGGGAGAAGATGGACTGCATGTGTTTCCAGTTTGTGCCGCGAGGGATGGAATTGGCACAGATGGAAGCACTGTTTATCGACTTTTACCGCAGCCACTTCCAGCGGCCTCGGGTTATGTGGGGCTATGTGACGATGCTTTGGAAATCCCCGGACAGTTGGCTGCGCTTCCTGCGTAACCTATCGTCATTCTTACGATTCGTTTCTACTAATAAGAGAATGAGCGGTTAGTACCTTATTTATCCTTTTCTATGTATTTTCTTCATGCAAAGAAAACCATCAGGTGCGTCTTTCGACACCGACCCGCGGACCTTTCACCGACCGAACAATATACCGAACTTGGCTGAATAGATTCTGATTCCAGGTGCATTTGAATTGGACATTCCGGCCGACAGCAATTTTGTTCATATCACGAGTGGAGAGATCGAAACCCACGCCATTCAGTGAGATGTCGAAAAGATCGACGGTTAACTCTCTGCCGTCACTGGTTGCCAAGAAGACCGTGCCACTCTGCTGTTCTCTTTGGGTTATACGTCGGTTGAAGATACACCGGGTTAATTCCCCACATTTAGCGCAGCGCAGCGACCTCATGCGCACTCCTGGGGCAACGGCAATCATTCTCTTGCCCTGACAAGCCTGGCACTTAAACATCGTTCTGCCGTTTTGTACACGAAAGGATTTGTTTTTACTCATGGTGATTTCCTCACTCTTTTGCAGTCGTTGAGAAAGCATGTATCCATTGGTTCAGTTCATGTTACGGTCTTATATACTCTTTTCCAAGCTAAAAAAAATCTAGTTCAGATCATTTGTCCATCTGCAAGAGTTCTTGGCCATGATGATAGTATTCTGCCATTTCCTCATCGGCAAGCGTAAATACCCCGTCAATGAGCGGGGCCATAATTTTGCCGATGAAACCGGAAGGGCGGCTGACGGCAAGGCCGTCAGCCGCTGTTTCATTGTTCAGGCCGAAATCTTTGACCGAAACCTCTTCGTGCAGGCCGGTGTAGAGGCCGAGGAGCATACAAGGAGAATGGGTAGGTTCGGCAAAAAAGCAATGGACATTATCACCGAAGGCGTGTTTCAGGCCGAAGGTGATACCGCCGGGGCCACCGCCTACGCCGCAGGGCAGATAGACAAGAAGTGGGTGGTCGGTGTTGACGGGAATGGCCATGTCGGTGAGTTGTCGTTGCAGGCGCCGTGCGGCAACCGCGTAACCGAGGAAGAGATCAGTGGAGTTCTCGTCGTCGACAAAGTGGCATTGTGGGTCGCCTGCTGCCTGTCTTCTTCCCTCGGTCACTGCATGGTCATGCCGTTGAAGAGCCTTTCATCTTTATCCTTGGCCCCCACTTTCGGGCAGATGTCGTCGCTGGGGCAATCTTTACAGCCGGGGTGCTCCGCCGGAAGATCCCCCAGGGAAAAAGTCATATCCTCCATCTTTTTCGGCAAATCGGTGAGTTCAAGGGTCATGAGGGCCTCTTTTGCCGGAGTATCCTTGGCCTCGGTCAAGCGCATGGCCTGGTTTTGCACCGTTTCTTCAAAGAGATTTCGGGCAAATCTGGCGTTGCCGAAGCCTGCGCCGCGCTGTTCATAAGCCTTGGTGAGGATATGGCCGAGGGCGGCAAGGCCCGTTCCGACAAAATGATACTGGGCCTTTTTCAGGAGGAGCTGGGTAATCCGGCAAAGTTCGGTCGGGGTGAAATCTTCAAACGATAGATAGCGGGTAAAGCGGCTCTTCAGGCCAGGATTTGTGTCGATGAAAGCATCCATCAGTTGCGGATAGCCGGCGACCACCACCACCAGTCGCTTGCGGTTATCCTCCATGAATTTCAGGATGGTTTCAATGGCCTCACGACCGTAGTTGTCGCTGCCGCCGCCCTCGGCGCTGCGGCTGAGACCATAGGCCTCGTCGATAAAAAGAATGCCGTCAAGAGCCGATTCGGCGACGGTCTTCGATTTGACTGCCGTCTGGCCGAGATATTCTGCGACCAATCCGGAGCGGTCGATTTCGACCACATGACCTTTTTTCAAGAAACCGAGGCCGGCAAAGATTTTTCCGAGAATACGGGCGACGGTGGTCTTGCCGGTACCGGGATTGCCCTTGAAGACAAAGTGCAGGGTAACATCGGCTACGCTCAGCCCCTCGGCCTCGCGCATTTTGCGGATTTTCAAGAAGGCTTCAAGGCGCTTGACTTCGTGTTTGATGCCGTCCAGGCCGATCAGTTCATCCAGCTCTTTCCTTGCTTCTTCCAGCAGCTGTTCCGCACCCTGGCGGTTGAGGTTTTCTGCGTAAGTGTCGATATCGAAAACGGAAGCATCGCCGATGACCTTTTTCACCTTGTCCGCTTCACGGTTAAGAAAATCGAGCAGCTGTTTTTCAGGAAAAGTCCATTCTTTATCGCCTGTGGCCAGAGCGTAGACGAGATAGCGGATATCGTTCATCACCCGGCTCGACAGTTTTGTGGCCTTCGTCAGGTCGCAATGGATGAGCAGGTCAAGAAGCGGGTTGTCTTTGGCGCGGTGCGCAGAAAATGGTGCCTCCCCGGTCAGCCAATGGTTGAGAAAATCGGCCGTTGCCTGCGGCGACATTTTGGCGGGAGCACGGTAGTGCGGGTCATTTCGTCTGAAGATGTCGGCCAAATAGGCCATCAGGTCGTCAAGCTCTTTTAGGGCAAGGATGTCGGTGGAATTGATAGCCCCTTTTTTTTGGAAAAAGAGCACGAGAAAACCGAGGAAGTAGCTAGCCAGGGACAGGGTGAT
>JAABQY010000145.1 GCA_011391225.1 Desulfobulbaceae bacterium
CCTATCTCAAAGAAGAGTACCGCGATATCAAACTGCTCGGCCTCTGGGCCATGTCGCCGACCGTGCTCATTACCAAAGATAAGCCGGTTGCAACGCTTGCCGATCTCAAGGGCATGAAGGTACGCACCGGTTCCCCCGGCGAGGCCGATGCCATCCATGCCTGGGGCGGGGTTTCCGTGACCATGCCGATAACCGAAGCCTACAACGCCCTCAATACCGGCATCGTCGACGCGGTGCTCATTCAACCGAGCGCCATCTACAAACCCTGGAACCTCTGTGAACCCGGCAAGTATGTTACCGACCTGCTGCCCAGCCCCTCGACCATCGTCTTTCTGGCCATGAACCGCGGCAGCTGGGATGCCTTGAGCATATCGCAACAGGCCGCCCTGAAAAAATTGACCGGACGCGAGTTCAGCCTGAAGGCCGCCGCCATCTGGGCAGAAATGGATGTCGAAGCACTCACCAGGGCCGAGACCGATCCAGACATCAAACGGGTCGCCCTGACCACCGAACAGCAGGACGCCTTCGCCAAAGCGGTGAAACCGGCAATTGAAGTTGAGCTTGCCCGACTCGAAAAAGAGGGAATCAATGCCAGAGAAATCTTTAAGATCATCAAGCCTTGAAAATACCTCAAAGGTGGTGTGGCAGGGACTCGCCACCTTCGATAGGACGATCAAAGAGGTGGCCCTGTGGGGCGGCGGCGTCATGCTGCTCGGCCTGATTTTCCTGACCGTCGGCGATGTGGCTCTCCGCTATTGTTTCAATGCCCCTCTCTTTGGCGCCCGAGATATCGCCAAGCTGATGCTGCTGATCATGGTGGCGCTCTCGACCGCCTACAGCGCCCGCAGCGGAGGCCAGGTGGCCATCGAGGTCTTCAGCTCTTTTCTTGGGTCAGGGTGGTTACGGAGAATTAATATCGCCGTGCGCTGTGGGGCAACGGCGATGCTTGCCGTCCTAGCCTGGCGGCTGACCATCAGCGGTATGAGTGCCGCGCGTTTCGGTGAAGCCTCCCTTTCCCTGAAAATTCCCTTTGCCCCCTTTTATTATCTCTTCGCCTGCGGAATGCTGCTCTACGCCACAGTTCTCGTGGTTGAGATCACCCTTCTCATGCGTGGCCACATCCTCGACCCGCATGCCGATGGTACAGGCGACGTATGACTCCCACATCTATCGGCATCCTCGGACTTACGGCTTTTTTCATACTGATGATGTTGCGCATGCCCATCGCCATGTGCATGCTGATAGTCGGCTTTGTCGGCACCGCCGCCATCAACGGTCTGCAGGCGGCTCTGGCAACCCTTTCCGGCGAGAGTTTCGAGATCGCCGGCTATATCGATCTGAGCGTCATCCCGCTTTTTGTCTTTATGGGCAACATGGCCGGCCTGTCGGGGATGAGCCGGGATCTCTACGATGCCGCCTACGCCTGGGTCGGCCATTGGCGCGGCGGTCTGGCCGCCACCACCATCGTCGGCTGCGCCGGTTTTGCCGCCCTCAGCGGCTCTTCCTTCGCCTCGGCGGTGACCATGGGCCGGGTGGCCCTGCCGGAGATGAAGCGTTTCAACTACGACGACCGGCTGGCCACCGGTTGCGTCGCCGCCGGCGGAACGCTCGGCTATTTGATTCCTCCGTCCTCGGGCTTTGTCATCTACGCCGTACTGACCGAACAATCGATTGCCAAGCTGTTTATCGCCGGGATATTACCGGGCCTCCTCCTCACCGGCCTGTTTCTTGGCACCATCGCCATCTGGACCGGTCTCTGTCCCGGCCTGGGGCCGGCCGGCCCGCGGTCGAGTTATGCCAGGCGCTGGTCGACGCTGCGCCGGGCCTGGGTCTTTGTCACCATCGTCCTGACCACCATCGGCGGTCTTTATGGCGGGGTCATGACACCCGAGGAAGCGGCCGGGGCCGGGGCCTTTCTCACCCTGGTGGTGGCCTTGCTGCGACGCTCCCTCCATTGGGAGAATTTCAAACAGGTGGTTTTACACACCCTGCGCACCACGGCGCTGGTCTTTATGATCCTTATCGGCGCCCATATCTTCATTCCTTTCATGGCGCTGTCAGGCATCCCCAGCCACCTGGTGAGCTTTTTAACCAGTCTGCCGCTCGCACCCACCGGGATTCTCGTCATAATCTTGGCAACCTACGTTTTTTTGGGAACCTTCCTGGAGGGCATTGCCATGCTGGTGCTGACCCTGCCCATTGTCTTCCCGGTGGTGATATCGCTTGGCTACAATCCTATCTGGTTTGGGGTCATCATAGTCATCGTCCTGGAAATGGGCCTCCTCAGCCCGCCGGTCGGCGTCAATGTCTTCGTGGTCAAGGGGGTAGCGCCGGATGTGCCGCTCAATACCATCTTCCGGGGTATATGGCCTTTCTGGTTTGCCATGATGCTGTGTCTGGCGATCCTCTCGGTTTTCCCCCAAATTGCGCTTTTTCTGCCCGAGGCGATGTTTTAACTTGCAAGAGGCTGCCATGCCATCACTGTCAAAAGAGAAAATCAGTTCCCGCTTCAAACTCTTCCACGAGCTCATGCTCACCAAGGTACAGCAGATCCTCCTCATCGGCACATCCTACGAGGCATGGATCATGGAGGAGGATTGCCGGATTTCCGAGCAGATCGTCAATGAATACCGTGGCCTGAATCTTAGTCGCCCGCCCCGCCTGACCTGGGTGTCATCGCTCGCCGAGGCCCTGGAGCACTCCCCCGACCTGCCTTTTGACCTGGTCCTCACCTTTTCCCTGGCGGTGGACGACAACGCCTTTCAGCTCGGCCGGGAAATCAAGAAAGCCAAGCCGGAGATTCCCGTCGTCCTCCTGACTCATCAGGAGGCCCTGCCCGAGTCCACCCCGGCCTGGCACGAGCAGCCGGAGGCGCTTGATCTGGTGGTCTACTGGTCGGGGCAGGCTGATATCCTCCTCGCCATCGTCAAGAACATCGAGGACCGCTTCAATGCCGTACCCGACACCCGTACCGCCGGGGTCCGGGTCATTCTTTTTGTTGAGGATTCGCCCTACTACCTTGCGCTCATGCTGCCGATCCTCTACAAAGAACTGGTGGTCGAGGTCCAGTCAGTGATCGAGGAAGGCCTGAACGAGGAACATCGCCTCTTGTCGATGCGCACCAGGCCGAAGATTCTCCTCGCCCACTCCTACGAGAAGGCCCTCGCCCTCTATGAGCAGTTTAAGCCCTATGTCCTCGGGGTGATCTCCGACATGCGCTACCACCTCAACCATGTCCTCGATGGCTCTGCCGGCCTGCATCTCTTAAGCCACATAAAACAGGACCGTTTCGATATTCCCTTGCTGCTGACCAGCTCGGAAACCCATAACACCGAGCTTGCCAAACTCATCCCCGCGCTTTTTCTCGACAAAAACGCCCCGGCCCTGCGGGAAAGCATCAAGACCTTTCTCGTCGAACACCTCGGTTACGGCAATTTCGTCTTCCGCATGCCGGACGGTGCCGCCTATGACCAGGCCTCCAGCCTCTATTCCCTCGAAAAAAAGCTGGCGACCATTCCCCAGGAGTCGCTTCTTTTCCACAGCCGACACAACGATTTTTCCCGCTGGTTTTACACCCTGGCCGAAGTCGAGCTGGCCTCGCAGGTCAGGCCGCTGCGCGAATCGACCTTCGGTTCGGTGGAGGGACACCGGCGCCAGCTCATCGATATCATTAAAAAGCAGCGCATCGCCCGGCAGCGGGGCATCATCGTCAACTTCGACCGGGAGCGCTACGATCCCGACACCAACTTCGCCAAAACCGGCAACGGTTCCCTTGGCGGCAAGGCTCGCGGGCTTGCCTTTTTTTCGGCACTGCTGCATCGCAACGGCGAGCTTCTCGCCCCCTTTGACCGCTTCGAAATTGTCGTGCCCCAGACCCTCGTGCTGACCACCGATGCCTTCGATGAATTTGTCCAACAGAACCACCTGCACGACCTGACCCGTGAAGATCTCAGCGACGAGAAGGTCATTGCCCGGTTCAAAGACACCCCTTTCCCACCGCGCCTCCGCGAACAGATCGGCCACTACCTCAAAGAGGTCAACTATCCTCTGGCGATCCGCTCTTCCAGCATCCTCGAAGACGCCCAGTTCAAATCCTACGCCGGGCTTTACCATACCTGCATGCTGGCCAACGACCATGCAGATTTCACCTTCCGCTTACGCCAGCTGGAAAACGCCATCCGCCGGGTTTACGCCTCCACCTATTTCCGGGCACCGAAGGCCTTTTCCAAGCGGGTCGGCAACCAGATCGAGCAGGAGAAGATGGCGGTCATTTTGCAGGAGGTGGTCGGCAGCCGCTACGGCGGGTCTTACTACCCGGCCATTTCCGGTGTCGCTCAGTCCCTCAACTACTACCCCTTTGCCCGCATGAAACCTTCGGACGGCATCGTCTCGATTGCCCTTGGTCTCGGTAAGTCAGTCATGGAGGGCGAAAAGATCCTGCGGTTTTCGCCGCGCTATCCGGAGATCCTGCCGCAACGCAGCACCATCAGCGACATCCTGAAAAACGCCCAGCAGAGTTTCTATGCCCTGCAGATGGGCAGGCAGGGCGAAAACCCCGAGGCAAGCGACGCCAACACCCTGGAGCGCCGCCAGGTTACCGAAGCGACCGACGAACAGCCGGTACAATTTTTGGCAAGCACCTACGATCCGGCTGAACAACGCATCCGCGATCAATTCACACCCCAGGGCATCCCGGTGCTGACCTTTGCCGCCATTCTTAAACATAAGGCCTACCCCCTGGGGGAGGCGGTCGCCACTCTTCTGGATATGGGGCAAAAGGGCCTGGGCTGTCCGGTGGAGATCGAGTTTGCCGTCGATTTTCGGGACGCGTCACGGGGCAAGGCGCGGCTCGCCATCCTGCAGATCCGCCCGATGAGCGCCCGCGAGGAAATGCTTGAGGTGGCTATCGGCCCAGGTGAACTGGAGCAGGCCTTCTGCCTTTGCCACCAGGCCCTCGGCAACACCGATAACCGCAGCATGCACGATCTGGTTTATATCCGCCCGGAGACCTTCGACCCGTCCCGCACGCCTGAGATGGCCCGGCAACTGGGGAAAATCAACGCCGGCCTGGTGAAGGCCGGCCGGAGGTATATTCTCGTCGGCCCCGGCCGCTGGGGCTCTGCCGACCATTGGCTGGGTATTCCGGTCAACTGGGCTGATATCTGCGGGGTCGGGGCAATTGTTGAAACGACCCATCCGGCGATTAACGCCGACCCGTCGCAGGGCTCACACTTCTTCCACAACATTACCTCACTCGGCATCAATTATCTGGTCGTCGGCATTGATTCAAGGGACCGCTTCGACTGGCAAGCTTTAGGAGGATTGCAGGTGGTGGAGGAGACGGCACATGCAGTGCACCTCCACAGTCACCATCCCTTTGTTTTGCGGGTCAACGGCAGGAAACGCATCGGCGTGTTACTGCGACATCTCAAGACCTGAGAGGTTTAACGATAAAGCTGTACTGAAAAACGTTATGTGAGATTAAAATATCTGCGGCGGCAGCTCCTGTGATTTCTGGTTGCATGAATTGTAATTATTATTGACAATTTACGCACAATCCGCTATCCTAGCTGCCATGATTACCAGAAAACTCACCGACAGGCTGTTGCAACTCGCCACATATTATCCCGTTGTGACAGTGACCGGTCCCCGACAGGCAGGAAAAACCACGCTGTGTCGAGCCACCTTTCCGGATAAGCCCTATGTGTCGCTGGAATCCCTGGATTTCCGCGAGTTTGCCCAGGGCGATCCACGGGGATTTCTCATGGAATACCAGCAGGGTGCCGTCCTCGACGAGATACAACAGGCACCTGGACTGGTAAGCTATCTGCAAGCCGAAGTCGATGAACGTCCAAAGCCTGGCCGTTTTATTCTCACCGGCTCGCAGCATTTCGGCATATCGCAGATCATTTCTCAGTCCCTTGCCGGACGTTGCGGTCTGCTGACCCTGTTGCCCCCTGATTTTGACGAGCTGCAGGGCTTTTCCGAGGTCCCGAATGATCTTTTTACCTTACTCTGGCAAGGCGCTTACCCGCGGATCTATGACCATAGCATTCCGGCCCACCAGTGGCTGGCCGACTATATCGCCACCTATGTACAGCGTGACGTCCGTCAGGTCATGAACGTCGGTGACTTGCTAACCTTTTCCAGCTTTCTCAAACTCTGCGCCGGGCGCACTGCGCAGGAGATCAATCTTTCGTCTCTGGGCGGTGACGCTGGGGTTTCCCATAATACGGCAAAATCCTGGCTATCTATTCTGGAGGCCAGTTATATCATTCACCGAATACCAGCCTGGCATGTCAATATCCGCAAACAGATAGTGAAGGCACCCAAGCTTCATTTCCTGGATACCGGGCTGATCTGCTATCTGCTGCAAATCAGAGAGCCGGGACAACTCCGATTGCATCCTCTACGAGGGGCTATTTTCGAAAGCTGGGTGGTGTCGGAGCTTTATAAAGCACTGGCCCACAAGGGTGAGCAGCCGATTCTGCACCATTATCGTGAAAGCCGAGGGTTGGAAATGGATGTGCTGGTACAACGTGGAGATTGTCTGCATGCCGTCGAGGTCAAATCTGCGGCCACGGCAGCTCCTGATTTTTTTAGGGGATTTGAACAGATTGCCGGGAGAATACAGACAGCCGGCCTGTCCCTGCGCCTGGATAATGTGGTGGTCTATGGAGGCGATACATCGCAGCAACGTTCCACGGCGCGGCTGCTCGGCTGGCGGGACGTGGGCAAGATTTTGCATCAGGCGTAATAGTTGTAACCGGACAGAGACATTTTTGCTCATGTATGCTGAGATACTCAGGAATAGTCGTAAGTTGCAAGTTTGATTAAATGGTTGAGCTTGCCAATGCTAGCCTCTTCCATCGTGATAAAGTGTGCCCTCTGTAACCTCTCATGGATAATCTTATCTCTCAAATCCGACTTTTGTTGCTAGGCTTTAAAATCAGCGTATCTTCCTGGATACAGTAGACACATTAAATTTCCGAATTTCCAAGAAGACACTACATTTCAAGTGGCAATCTTAACCGAATATCTTGAACGTAGACAACGTTTCTATCGTAAATACCTTTAAGATACAAATAG
>JAABQY010000146.1 GCA_011391225.1 Desulfobulbaceae bacterium
TTCCAAAACCTGCCCAGGATATTTCCTTAGAAAATCAATTGCACTGCGGAGATCATACACTTCTTCATTTGCATTGCGGTAGTCATTTATGCTTGTAACTTTCTCGCCCTCTTTCATAGTATAACTCCTTAAAACCCCATTATTTTTCCCTCTCTGCGTGTCATACAAGGATTACCCTAAGTTTCTCAGCTGACAGAGAAGCTCCTCAACCATTTCATTGACCTTGATGATAATACTGTTTATCAGTTCGGCGCTTGCGTTATCTATATGGATACCACAGGCAACTGAGACCACCCCTTTTACGGCAATGGCTGTTTTCTCTGCCAAGTCGTATGCGAGTCGGTCTTCTTTATGGCCGCAGAGAGTGATTACCGACGTGGAGGCGCTGTCCATGGCAGAATAGGCCAGGCTTGGCCGATGTTGAGCGAGTGCCACGGCGCCTATGTGCCCCTTCTCGCCCCCGAAGATCGAAATGTTTACATCATCACCGAGCAAAACTGCCTCAACTGTTATGGGGAATCCTTGCACCTCTGAGTGCATGCAGATTGACATAGTATTCTCCGATGTTGGTTTGTCTGAATAATCAGTACTCTATCAACACTTATCCACGGGAGGGCCGCTCCAACGCTTGAAGCCATTGAGTTCAATACCAAACTCATTTGCTACTTTTCCGACAATATGCATCTGCATATCATCTATAGATTGTGGATTGTTGTAAAAAGTCATCATTGGAGGCATGAGCCTCACCCCGACAGAGGCCAGTATTGACATATTTTTCAGATGAATACTGTGCAGGGGAGTTTCGCGCACAACCAGCACCAAAGGACGATGCTCTTTTATGGTGACATCGGCTGCGCGCAATATCAAGTTGTCCGAATAACCATGGGCGATCCCTGCCACGGTTTTCATGCTGCATGGAATAACAACCATACCTGCGGTTTTGAATGTACCACTGGCGATGCTGGAACCAATATCGTGCAAATCATGAACCACCGAGGCAAGAGCTTCTATTTGCTCAATGGTTTCATTTAATTCTATGTCAATAGTTCTTTTGGCACCAGCCGAAATAATCAAATGACTTTCCCATTCACTGAGCTGCAGCATTTTCCGAAGGAGTAAAACCGCCAGACTGGCACCACTGGCGCCACTCACACCAATAACGAGTCGCTTTTTCCCCCGCATCTCCACCACCCTTAAAAATATGAACCTGGCTGTGAAAGTAACACCGTCTGTGGGCTTCTAGCTGTTCTGCTACTTAATTCTAAGCGCTGCTGATAAGCAGTGGGTCTTTTTGCTCAAAGTATATGCTTAAATATTCTATCCAGCCATGCCTGCATGACCACCGCACCAACATGAAATAGTCCATAGATGGTATTTGTATCTTAGATCATTGCTTACTTGTTCCACTATATACAACTAAATTCCTATATAAGCAAATCATTTCCAGAAATCCTTTACTTTTGATCTCGTTAAATGGATAAATATATTCGTATAATATTGTTTTTTAAACATATTTTACTCAACAAGAACAAAAAACAACTCATCATTCTCATTTGTTATTTTACGTTGAATGCGGCTAGAGGAATTTCAGAAAACAGAGCTACCTTGGCCAGAGTGTTTGAGAATATTTGGCGACAAGGCTTCGTTGAATATGATGAACTGGAAGGGATTGCCTGGCTTTGGCAAGCTGTTGATGGCTCGAATATTGAAGCACCTCAGGCGCAGGAATCGATCGGACCGAGTTCCACGGATAGGGAGAAAAAATGGAGAAGTGTAAACACTTTATAGACGACGGCAGAACAATTTTCATAAATGAAGCTGACTTCTGATTACCTTGCTGCCAACCCTAAAGAAAGGTGTGCAGAGATGGGCGTTCACCCGATCTGTCATCATTCGCAATTTTCCGTCCGTTCAACTAGCTGATATTCTAAATTTTTCGTGAACTATGCAGCTGAGACGATATCTCGTTGGCAGCATTTTTCAGATATTCTATATAACTCTTGTTCCACTTTTTCCGCATGCGATACAATGGCACAATAATGAGAAGACCTGCGACAGGATTATTTTCTTGGTTGAATATCGGCGCACCTATGGCATTGACCTCCTCAATATACTCTCCGAAATCATAGGCGACTCCTGTATTGCGAATTTCAGCATAAAGTTCTCTCAGCTTATCCTGATCCATTATGGTGTTTTTCGTATAACGGACAAACTTCTGAGATAGCCAGTGTTCAATCACATCAGGCTGACTGAAGGCGACAATTGCTTTTGCACCGGCATGCGCATGAGGCATCACCTGGTCGCCTATCTCAATCTTCAGTGAAATTGGATTAGGGGTGACAGCAACATAGGACAGGTAAATATTATTGCCTGAAAGGACCTCCAGATGAACAGTTTCACCAACCGTATCTCTTAGCTTATTGGCGAATGGGGTAGCCACTGTGGTGACTATTCCGTCAAGATTACGATAAACAGCCCTTGCCAACTCAACCATTCCTGGTCCAAGTTTGTATCGACGACTTCGCACATCCTGCTCGAGAAAATTATGGTTTTTCAGTGTCGACAGAACCCTGCTCATAGTCGCCTTGTTGGTTTGCAGCCTTTCGGCCATTTCAGTGGTCCCGACAGAAGTTTCCCCCTGGGCAAAGCATTTAAATACCATCAGTGCCTTTTCAATCGTTTTCAAATCCATTCTCTGACCCTTTCATAACCTTAGATCCCACTATATAAAATAGCATTTCATTATTTGATATTTATTTTCGTTTTCATAACAAATATTTACAAAAACCGAGCAAATATGACATCTGTTTTCACTTGACGACATGCAAGAAATCAGCTAGTTTCAATTATAGAATACATGTTGCTTTATGTGAAACTTGTATCCATGTGGCTCACCATTTAAAAAATAATGGTGGTAAAATAGTCATCTACCCGCAAATGACCTTTCTGAGGCAGAGCATGGGAAACATTACACGTATCAGCAGATTGTTTTTTACGAGCAGTCGACAAGCTGAACCACCCTGTAAAACGAGCCATGAAATATGGTTGATTTTAAGATACAGGTTGACAGTAACACTATGTCTTATCTCTTTGTTTTCCTACAGGCTCGGTATTCTAACAAACATCTTTTCAGATCATTTGTCACGGACTATCAACCTCAAGGAAGCAAAGCACGCATTCTCATCATCCAATTAAATCCTAAAATTAAGGAGGTTCCTGCTATGGGAAAAAAAGTATTCGTTGATCTGACTCATCCGTTTAGTGCAGAGATTCCACGGTGGCCCTATTTTGTAAAGCCGGTAATCGATTCGATGCACACCTTAGCGAAGGGTGGCGTTCTCACACAGAGGATCGATTGTGTTCAGCACACTGGCACTCATGCAGATGCACCTCGTCATGTCATGGAACGCGAATTTGACGGGAAAAGGGCTCGTTACACCCATGAAATGCCAGTCGATGCCTACACTGGCGACGCAGTCTGTCTTGAAATCAAGATCAACCGCTGGGGCCTGATCCTGCCCGAGCATCTCGAGGACGCCTGCAAACGAGCAAACATCAAACCGCAAGAGCTCAAGGGGATGGTTGTCTGCCTGAATACCAGCATGCATCGCAAATTTGACGACTCAAAAGAGTACTATCACTATTCCTGCGGTACCGGCGTGGAAGCTGGCAAGTGGTTCGTAAAGCACCAAGTGAAGTGCGTGGCCATGGACATGCAGGCTCTGGATCATCCCCTTCATACGGCTATGGGTAAAAACGGCCCGCCCCAGATGAATCTGCCCGGAAGTTCGGGAAAGCCTATCACGGAAGAATACATCGAACAGTTCGGTGAAGAGGCCTATGCTGAATTTGAAAAAGCAGCCTACATTAAACTGCATGGTCAAACTGCATATGATGCCAAATTCGGAGATCTTGAAGAAATTGGATGTGAGGGGACCTGGGAACCCTGCCACAAGCATATGCTGGGGCACGGCATTGTCGGCGTCGAAAACCTCGGTGGCAATTTGGACAAGGTGTCTGGGAAACGATTTCGGTTCTACTGCTTTCCGATCCGCTGGTACATGGGCGACGGATCGATGGTCCGTTGCGTGGCCGAGATCGACGAAGACGACTTGAACGACGTGCCGGAAAGGACCTACACGTACTGTGGTACTGGTTACGGCCCCGCCTGCGAAAGATAGTATGTGACGAGCGATCAGATTTCGCTCGACAACAAGCAAGGAGACCAGTCTGGTACTCTATGGTAAATAAAGTGTCCTGCTGACATTCGCAGTCGGAGACTTTTCTCTAGTGTTGCTAGCCTCAGGTTGAAACGGCCATCCGGTCACAACTTGAGAAAAGGTGGCGGGGGGCTACTTTACACACATCTTAAAGGAGCTGCAGACAAAACAGTATACTGGTTCAATCTTACCATAACAGAACAGCTCCGAGCCTAAAAATCTACGTTTGCACGACAGAGCAAATAAGGTTGACGGCCGATAGGGTCAGGGGGGAAACCCCCTGGCCTACCAACACAGTAAAGGAGTTATTATGTGTTCCACCACTACTTTTCTTAAAGGCAGTACTACCGCCAGCGATTCTCATCCGGCACTGATCGACAACCACGGGCGAAGAATTACCTATCTCAGCCTAGATACCTTATGCCGCTTCCGATTTAAAGAAATAACCGGGAGCGACCATCTGGACAAGGTTCTCGACACCTTCTACAGTTCCATCAGACTCAACATTCTGTATACGCTTAAAATCAGACTCCAGGTCAAACGCAATGAAACAGGTTGTCACAATTGAAAACGCCATCGGGTATCCTCTTGCACATGATATAACTGAAATCCGCCCAGGTGAATTTAAGGGGGCTGCTTTTCACAAGGGCCACATTCTCCAGGCAGACGATTTACCGCGACTGCGCAATTTAGGTAAAAATCATCTCTATATCATCAAGACAGAAGCGAACGAGATGCATGAAGATGAAGCTGCTAAAACTCTCGCCGACTCCCTCATTGGTGACGGTGTTGCCTGGCATGATGCGCCCAGAGAAGGGAAGATATCAATAAAGGCAACACGAGACGGATTGCTTAAAGTAGATGTGGACGCACTGACCCAATTCAATATGTTTGGAGAGGTCATGTGTGCCACACGCCACACCAACTCCCTTGTAAAAAAAGGCGATACCGTGGCTGAAACCCGCGCTATTCCGCTTGTTGTAGATCGAGAAATTGTTAAAAAAGCTGCCGGAACAGCACGTTTGTCACCATCGAAAGTTCTCAATGTCCTCCCTCTTAAACAACCAAGGGTCTCTGTACTCATCACCGGCAATGAGGTTTTTGATGGCCGCATAGATGACAAATTTGCGCCAGTCATACGTAAAAAAGTTGAAGAATATGGCGGCAAAATACTCGAAGTTCAATTTTTGCCCGATGAAGATGAGAGAATCTGCAATGCAGCTTTAGAACAAGTAGAACAAGGTGCTCAGTTGCTTATAACAACCGGCGGCATGAGCGTCGACGCAGACGACCGAACCCGCCATGCAATGGAGAAAGCCGGGATTCTTGATATAGTTTACGGCTCACCTGTGCTGCCAGGCGCCATGTTTATGGTGGCGTACTTGGGTGGTATCCCCGTTCTAGGTATTCCAGCTTGTGGCATGTATGCATCCCGGACTATCCTGGATCTCATCTACCCTAGAATCCTTGCCGGAGAAAAAATCACCCGCGAGGAGATAGCAGTTCTCGGGCATGGTGGGCTTTGCCTTAAATGCACAATTTGTAATTTTCCAGTATGCCCTTTTGGAAAATAATGTTGGATGAGTTAATCACTTTCGCTAACCCCGATCTCTCATGAACATTATGTCAGGAAGTGTACAGACCTGCAATGATAATTGATGAACTCTTTAGAGTGACTGACCGGAATCCTTTTACACAAAATTTTAACAGAGAGGTGGCTCGAAGAGATTTTCAAGATAAAGGTTGCCGCATCGAATATGACCCAAATTCGCATCTGCCTCTACTTTACCTTCCTGTATCTATAAACCGAGATTTTTAAGAAACAGTGAATCTGTTTGACTAAATGGATCTGAACTTTTGCACATAAATGAAGCCCGAGCAATATTATCGAGTTTGTTTCTTCCCAGCAGTATGGGATAACCTTTTTCTTATCCCTTTGATTGCCACCGTGTGGGCCTGTTACCCTCTTCAAATTTCAGCGTATCAAGGTTGTCAGCCCAAGCCTGCATCATCTGGCGAGGCTCAGGAAGGTGAGCGGTCCTGTTATAAGCCCTCCCCAAAGGATCACTGCAGGACAACAGAAAAAGAAAAAGCCCTGATTTCTCAGGGCTTTTAGGACGATACCGGACGGTATCGGATTATGCATTGGTGCCGAAGGTCGGAATCGAACCGACATGACCTTGCGGTCGCGGGATTTTGAGTCCCGTGCGTCTACCAGTTTCACCACTTCGGCGTAGGAATCGTTTATACCTCACTTGGCGGTTTACCGTCAAGTACAAAAGGTGGTAACCCTTTAATTTCTTGATGTTGCAAGGTGTTGCTGACGCTATTAGCTTTGACGTTACAGGCCTAAAATGGAAGATATAAGAGATCAATCAGGAAGCATTTTACTGATTTAAAAACCCTTAAATTCTGTCATTTCATCTACCAGCCATCTTACAGAATAATGGTGTTGAAATGACTAATATCACTACAAGAACAATCGAAAGAATATGCCCGAAATCTGTCTCATTCTTCATCCGGGATACAAAGCTGAAAGGATTCGCTCTTAAGGTCAACCCTTCAGGTGTGCCCTCACTGATACTGCCGCACTGCCATCACAAAAATCTTGCCAGCAAAATTCTCTCCCTCTGCAGGCGAAGAATCCAAAGAGACTGGCAAACCCTCTTCGGATTCCCACTTCTGATGCTGGAAACCTTTGTCGATCCCACTCTGTTCGGTTGTTGATTATTTGCTCAATTCTCGCTGATAATCACATTCAATCATTTCTTCTACTTCTTCATCATCA
>JAABQY010000147.1 GCA_011391225.1 Desulfobulbaceae bacterium
GTCCGAAATTATCGACGACTACCACCAGCTCCATGGCAGCGATTTCTTCACCGATTACCGAGCGGCCATCGCCGCCAATGGCCGCATGGACGGTCGACTCGACCTAGCGGCCAGCCTGGTAGTCTGGAGCGACACTAACTGCATGCTCTTTGTCCCCAAGGCTCAGACCTCGCAATGGGAGCTGCAATTGATGACCCTGCCGAATGCCCATGGGTCTCTTCCCGGTAATATCGTCGAGTGTGATCAAGCTGTCCGTCGCTCCCTTGATACCGGCATCCTGATGGCGCAAAAAGCCCTGGCCGGGCTCGGGGCTAAAATGGTCACATCCATAGAATATGCAAAAAGGTTTAACAAGGCAAGCGATCTGCGGCAGCCACTTCTCTACGCCTTTCTTCCCCGCCTGCCCGAATCACCGGGTGCCTTCAGCGAGGCGCAGCTGCGTTTTATTAACGGTCACTATCCCGAGGATTTTGCCGCAGTATGCCGAAAACAGCTGGAATAGTCGGCGTCAACGCTTATCCCTTCTCAACAATCGTCGTACTCACCCGAGCCCGAAGGATGACCTTCTGCAGGCCGAGCCGAGTCCGTGGGTTGATAATCACCGGCCCGGAAATATTGGCGTTCAGCATCGGAGATGGCACCTCACCACCCTCTTTTTTACTGAGTATCATGAAAACACCCAGCTCCTCGGCTCCTTCCGCCTGCAGAAGATCTCGTTCCTCATCGGTGAGCTCCAAATCATAGCTGAGTCCGTATTGTCCAGGATCAACAATGGTAAACGTCACCTCCGGCTGCTCAGTGGATTCCATCCAGTAGGCGCTCAGATCATTTTCTTCCTTGTGATACACTAGGTAAGTAGTGTATTTTTCAAACCCGGGAATGCCAAGAGGAAAGGTCAATACTTTTTCTGAATCGATTTTAACATTGCTCGAGGCTGCTCCATCTATGACCATACGGATCTCCTTTTTAGGGAAAATGGTGAGGTAGTTTTTTTCTAACTGATGTATTTGATTAGCTTAACAATATAGCACGGAGAAATCAATGAAACAGAACGGTTTTTTTGGTCAATGGGGTGGTGCTTATATCCCGGAAATCCTCCATCAAACATTTGCCGAGCTAACCATCGCCCTGCGCCAGGCCCAAAACGATCCGAATTTCTGGCAGGAATATCTCGAACTCATGTCCACTTACTCCTGTCGCCCGACGCCGCTGACCTTTGCCGAGAATCTCACCAAGCATTTCGGTGGGGCAAAGATATACATAAAACGCGAAGACCTTAACCACACCGGCGCGCATAAAGCCAACAACGTCATGGGCCAGGGTCTCCTGGTAAAAAGGATGGGGAAAAAACGCGTCATCGCCGAAACCGGTGCCGGCCAGCACGGCATGGCCACCGCCACCATGGCCGCAAAATTCGGTCTTGAATGCACTATTTATATGGGCGAGGTCGATGTCCTGCGACAGCGTCCCAATGTCTTCTGGATGGAAAAAATGGGCGCGACGGTAATTCCGGTACAGGACGGTTCAAAGACTCTAAAAGACGCCATCAACGAGGCCTTCCGGGATTGGGTGACCAACGTCGACTCGACCCATTACGTACTCGGTACCGCCTGTGGACCCGCACCCTTTCCCGAGATGGTTTCGTGGTTCCAGTCGATCATCGGCACCGAGGCCCGAAAGCAGATCCTCGCCCGCCACGGCAAGCTGCCGGCGCGGGTCTATGCCTGCGTCGGCGGCGGCTCCAATGCCATGGGTATTTTCCAGGGCTTTCTATATAGCGACGAAGTGCAATTGGTAGGGGTCGAGGCCGGCGGCAAGGGTCTCGGTAGCGGCATGCACGCCTCAAGACTCTGCGGCCATGATGCCAGCCCTGGAGTGGCGCAAGGATACAAGACGATGTTTTTGCAGAACAGCGACGGCCAGATGCGCGAAACCCATTCCGTTGCCGCAGGCCTTGATTACGTCGGAGTCAGCCCGATCCTTTCGGATCTCGCGGAAAAAGGTCGAGTCAGATTCGAATCGGCCACCGATGACGAGGTCATGACCGCCCTCGACCTCACCATGCGCATGGAAGGGATAATTCCTGCACTCGAATCGACGCACGGTTTCGTCCAGGCCTTTAAAGAAGCGCCTGAACTCAGCCCGGACGATGCCATTATCATCAACCAGTCCGGCCGCGGTGACAAGGATATCTTTACCATTGCCCACGCCTTTAATGACCCTTCCTGGAAGGAGTTCATTATCGCCCGCGCCAAGGAATATAGCTGAGCTGAGCAGCTTTTCTGCTCAAACGAAACGTATGCCATTGAGGTATATGCCAAACAGGACAACCCACTCCTTAGTTAATAGAGAACGGTGAAACAAAAATGCTACTTGAGAAAAAACTCCGCGCTCGGCTTGAAAAAAACAAAATTCTGCTCATGACCCATATCGTTCTCGGCTACCCCTCCATGGCTGCCAACCGCCAGGTCATAGCGCAAATGGTTGCCGGTGGCGTCGACTGCATTGAGATGCAAATCCCCTTTTCCGAGCCCATGGCCGATGGACCGGTCATCCTCAAGGCCAACCAGGACAGCCTGGCCGCCGGCACCAAGGTTGCCGACTGCCTGGCCTTCGGTGCCGAGATGACCGCCCGCCACGACATCCCTTTTCTCTTTATGACCTACTACAACATCATCTTCAAATACGGTGAAGAGAAGTTTTTCAAAGATTGCCGGGACGCGGGCATCGTCGGATTGATCGTCCCCGACCTGCCGCCGGAGATGGGTGAGAATTTCTTCAAGCTGGCAACCGAATACCAAATCGCCCCGGTGCTTATTTTTACCCCAACCTCAACGGATGCACGCATGGCTGAATTAGATAAAGTTGCGGCTGGCTTTATCTATTGCGTGGCTCGTCGTGGGGTAACCGGCAAGCAGTCGGAATTCGGCAAAGACTTCAATACCTATCTGGCAAGATGCCGCGCCGCCACCACCTTACCCCTGGCGGTGGGTTTCGGCATATGCAACCGCGACGACGTTACCGCCATTACCGGTCTTGCCGACATGGCGGTCATCGGTTCGGAAACTATCCGTCTGGTCGATGCGCATGGCCCCGAGGCAGTAGAGCCATTCATCGCAGGGTTACGTTGACCAAGAGGGGCGGCGATCATGGCGGATACGACACGATCCAATAAGACACTCGGCACCGTCGATGTACTTTGGAACCTTAGCGACCTCTACAGCGGAGGAGACGATCAATATATCGACTCCGATATTGCCTGGTGCGAAACCGAGGCAAGGGCCATCAAAACCCACTCCTCCGGCAAAGTGACTGAGCTTGATGCACCGGCCCTACTGCTCCTGGTCAAAAGACTTGAGACCCTCGATTGTGCTATCGATAAACTCGCCACCTTTGCCTTTCTCAACTTCACCACCCGAATGGACAACGCCGCTGCCGGGGCCCTCGACCAGAGAATCCATGAACTGATCAGTCGATGTGGCGCTGAGACGGTCTTTTTTGAACTCGAATGGAACCAGCTGGCCGGCGAACCCGCCGAGGTTTTATTAACCGACCCGGTCCTGGCTCAGTATCGTCATTACCTTTCCTGTTTGCGGAAATATCGCCCGCATCAGCTTTCCGAAGCCGAAGAAAAGCTCCTCCTCGAAAAAGAGGCGGTCGGGCGCAATGCCTGGACGACACTCTTTGACAAGGTTCTCAGCCAGCAGAAATTCGGGGCAAGAAAGCGCACCGAGGAAGAGGTGCTGTCCGACCTCTATGCCGCAGACCGCAAGATGCGAAGGCGTGCCGCCGGCGAGATGACCAAGGGGCTAAAGGACAACAATCATATCTTCACGCACATCTTCAACACCCTGGCAGCGGACAAGATGATCACCGACCGGCTGCGCCACCATCCCGGCTGGATCGACTCCATGAATCTGCACAACGAACTGGAGAACACCACCGTCGATACACTGATAAACGAGGTGGTTTCCCGCTATGATCTTGTCCATCGGTTTTATCGGGTGAAAGGCGGTCTCCTCGGCATAAAAAAACTTGAACACTACGATCGCTATGCCCCCCTGCCCGCCCTGCCGGTAAAGGAGATAAGCTGGCGTTCTTGCAAGAACATTGTTCTCACAGCCTTCTCCGGGTTTTCACCGCGTATGGCAGAGATCGGTGAGATGTTTTTTGATCGTAAGTGGATTCATGCCCCGGTAGGTGCGGGCAAGCGCGGCGGCGCCTTCGCCCATCCTTGTGTTCCCGGGGTGCATCCCTATGTGCTGGTCAACTATTCCGGTAATCTGACGGATGTCTCAACGGTTGCACACGAACTCGGACACGGTATCCATCAGGTTCTCGCCGCAAGCCAAGGCCATTTCAACAGCGATACCCCGCTGCCCCTGGCGGAAACCGCCTCGGTCTTCGCCGAGCTCCTGGTATTTACCAGTCAGTTGGCGATACTCACCAGCGAACAAGAACGACAAGCCTTCATATGCCAAAAGCTGGAATCGATTTTTGCGACGGTCTTCAGGCAGACTGCCATGAACCGCTTCGAACACATGATGCATGAGGGAAGGCGTAAGCACGGGGAATTGAGTAGCGAGCAACTGTGTGAATACTGGCTTACCACGCAACGATCGATGTTTGGTGATACGGTGCACCTGAGCGCCGCTTATGGCCTGTGGTGGTCCTACATCCCCCACTTCCTGTCGACCCCAGGCTATGTCTATTCTTATGCCTTCGGGGAATTGCTGGTACTGGCCCTATACGGCATCTATCGCCGGGAAGGCGAGTTCTTTGTCGATAAGTATCTTGATCTCCTTGCCGCCGGAGGGTCACACTCCCCATATGAACTCCTGCAACCTTTTGCCATTGATTTGAATAGCCCGGAATTCTGGCAAACAGGTCTTGCCGTCATTGAGGAAATGGTGGCAAAGGTCGAGACTTAATTTAAGCTGCGTTCTT
Source organism: Desulfobulbaceae bacterium (assembly GCA_011391225.1). GTDB lineage: Bacteria > Desulfobacterota > Desulfobulbia > Desulfobulbales > Desulfocapsaceae > Desulforhopalus_A. The sequence goes on from JAABQY010000147.1 coordinate 4,948, forward strand.
ATTTCGCCGCCAATGCGGGTGGGTGATTTTCAACTTGCTGATTTTATAGTTCAGGGCTCTCGGACTGATACCGAGCTTTATCGCGGCACTCTTCTGCACCCACAGGCACTCATCGAGGGTCCGCATCACGAGTTCTTTCTCCTGCTCGGCCAGCGATTCGTAAGGTTCGACTGGTCTTGCAATTTCCCCCACATTCTTCGAGGCTGTGGCAATTTCCACCGGCTGACGTGAAGCTTTCTCCGGCAGGGCGAGATTATAGGAATGCACCTTCCGATCATCCTCAAGAATAACCGCACGTTCTATGGTGTTTCCCAACTGCCGAATATTGCCGGGCCAGTGGTAATCCTGAATCATCGTTCTAGCCGTATCCGTGAACCCCTGTATATGGCGATGCATGGAGGCACAACACTTTTTCAGGAGCAGTTCCGCCAGGGGCAGAATGCAGGACCTCCGCTCGCGCAGCGACGGCAGGCTGACCGGCAGGACGTTGATACGGTAATACAGATCCTCGCGAAACAAGCCATTTTCTACCTGCGCCACCAGATCCTTGTTGGTGGCGGCGATGATCCGTACGTCGCTGTAAATGGTTTTATTGCCCCCTACCCGCTCAAAGGATTTTTCCTCAAGCACGCGCAGCAGTTTGGTTTGCAGACGCATGTTCATTTCGCCGATTTCGTCAAGGAAGATAGTGCCGCCGCTGGCCTGCTCGAATCTGCCGATCCGCTGCTTATCCGCCCCGGTAAAGGCCCCCTTTTCATGACCGAACAGCTCCGATTCAAGAAGATCCTCAGGGATATTGGCGCAATTGATTTTGACAAAGGGTTTCTTGCGGCGCGGCGAATTAAAATGCACCGTCCCGGACAAAAAGGATTTCCCCGTGCCGGTGTCGCCGGTGATGAGTATAGTTGAATCGGTCTTGGCAAAGCGTTCGAGACTCTTGAGGATCAGCTGCATTCCCCGACTGTAGGCAACGACGTCTTTAAAATCATAAACCACGTCCTGTTTGCGGCGGTGATAAGCGATCTCGAAGCGCTGATCGCGAATCTGGATAGCCTTGTCGAAGGCGATGTTGACCCGAGTTGATGAAAACGGATGAATGAGAAAGTCACTCGCCCCCTCGTTCATGGCCTGCACGATGATCTCGGCCTTTTCCACCTTACTGATCATGATGATCGGCAGGAAGGGATCCTTATTATGGATCTGCCCAAGAAGCGGCAGAAACTGACCACCTAGGGAATCGATATCAATAAAAATCACATCAAACTGGCGCGCCTTAATCTCTTCTTGAAATTCATTCTCATTGGCTATACAAGTCAACTCACACCTGTCTTGCAGGGCCGAGATCATACCGGCACTTGTCACCTTGAGGCAGTCGTAAATGAGAATTTTATGCATACGATTGATTACAGTACAGTAAATGATATTTCAAAAACGTAACTCCATACCTTTCTTATAAGGGCAACGCCGGAAAAATGCAAAAAAAAGATATGAATGTCCGAAAAATGATCGCACCACCGAGTGATCTACCGCAAATGGAGGCGGCATTGCTGCACCAAGAAGCGATCGACGAACACTGGATGGTGTTCGCTCTACAGCAGGCACAAGAAGCAGCAGGCCAAGGAGAAGTGCCGGTGGGGGCCGTGTTGGTTGGCAAAAACGGGTTACTGGCGTCTGCCGGTAATAGCCCGATCCGTCTCACTGACCCCTCGGCGCATGCTGAAATTCTCGCAATAAGGATGGCGGCATTACTCGTGCACAACTATCGTTTGCCGGAGACCACTCTCTATGTCACTCTCGAACCGTGTATTATGTGTATGGGGGCGCTGGTCCAAGCGCGGATAAGCCGCCTGGTATACGGTGCCGCCGACCCGAAAACCGGGGCGGCAATCTCCGTGTACAGCATCGGCCGCGACCAGCGTCTCAACCATATGATCGCCGTAACCGGAGGCGTCTTGGCCAAACAATGTGGGGAACTGCTAAAGAATTTCTTCAGGGAAAAAAGAAACGGCAAAGGGTGAAGGAATTC
>JAABQY010000148.1 GCA_011391225.1 Desulfobulbaceae bacterium
GCAGCGATAACATCTCGGTAGGACACCGAATCTTCAGAACCGAGAACATCAAACATTTCCTGAATTTCCCGAATAAACCGCCCCTGTTTTCCAGTTTTTGAACTCCAATTCCTGAAAATCCCTCGCTGAGCTTTCCGGGCCATCTCATCGGTGCGGATCTTAAAGAGAAATTTTTGTCCCTCAATAATTGCCCGGGCATGTAAACCCTGATACCCCGTGGGTTTGGGATTGGCAATAAAGTCACGAATAGCCCGGGGAATCGGCCGAAAGGTCTGGTTGACAATCCCCAGCGCACTGTAACAGGATTGCACATCATTGACACCGATGAGGATCTCCATGGGGGTTTCTATTCGCTGGACCAGAATGCGACTGGCAACATCATAATAAGCCCAGAGATTTTTTGTTCTCAGGGTGATATGACACTCGAGGTTCTGGCCCTCGGCGTTTTTGGTAATATCATTGACTATTGTCTGGCCAATAGGGGCAGCGGCCAACTGACGTATTTGATTGTTAATTTTTGCCCCCTGTTTCGGATATTTATACAGCAGGGCCAGGTTGTACATCTCCCGTTTCATGTTGAAGAGGCCGAAAACGGTGGCGAGCGGTGCATAGATATCAATGGTCTCGTCGGCGATGCGCTGACGTTTGGCTTTCGGCATGGCGCGCAGCGTCCGCAGATTGTGCAACCGGTCGGCAAGCTTTACCAGCATAACCTCGGGTCGTAATGCCGCACCGGTGAATATTTTGCGGTGGGTGTTTTGACTGTCGGCTTGTTTATTGCCGGAAACATGGGTAACCTTTGTGCAGCCCTCAACAATGGCCTGGACATAACTGCCGAATTTTTGCCCGACAACTTCAACGGTTACTTCTTGTACGTCCTCGACCGTGTCATGCAGAAGGGCGGCGGCAAGAATCTCCGGATCGGTGATATCCATCTCCTCAGCAAGAATTTTCCCTACATTGCAGGGATGGAGAATATACGCATCGCCCGACCTGCGCCATTGATCGGCATGGGCATCGATTGCGAAATCAAGGGCCTCCCAGAAGATATCTTCGCCCGGTTTCAGAGCGATGAGCGCCCGCATTTGGTCACGGTAGATTTCTAGGTCAAAAGGAATATGCCGCATGCCCCCCCAATCTGTTGACATAACAGTCCACACCTATAGACATACTCGCCAGGATACTTAAAATATGCAAACTTGCAGTCGTTACAAAATATCGGTGATATATGCCGATTTCATAACGGCACCCCCGCCCTTCAAGATATTACATGGCAGCTTAACAATATTTATCTGCCGGAGAAAAGAAAAAAGAGAACATGCCAAAAAAAAGAAAAACACCTGGAAAATCAAAAAACAGTGCACTAAAACCTCAGTACAACGAGAGGCTTGACAGGCAATCACCGAACAGATGGGAAAACCTCCTGCTCGGCTTTCTCTATTCTGCGAAGGAAGCTGCACCGCTTGCAGCCATAGAAAATTTTCTCGTAAAAGAAGGCGGCTCGGCAAAACACCTCGACAAGACTATTGATTCCCTGCTACACGAAGGGCTTATCATAAAAAAGGGTAAGCATTCCTTGAAACTCAGCCGTAATGCTCCCCTCTATGAAGGCCACCTCACCCAACACCCGAAAGGTTTTGGTTTTGTCAGTCCGCTGCAACAGCACGGTAAAAGCGCGTCTTTCGCCCGTGACCCCTTTATCTCCCCGAGCGCCATGGGAACTGCTCAGCATGGGGATCGCGTACTGATACGGGTGTTGCGAACCCGCAAGGATCTTCGGCCTGAGGCCATTGTCCTCCAGGTAACTGTGCCGGGCACCGACAAAATTGCCGGAATTTTCAAAAAAGATCGCCTCGCAGCCATGGTGTTTCCTGACGATTCGCGTTTTCCTTTTACCATCAGAATTGATGACTACAATGGCTTCAATCCTCTGGATGGCGATGCGCTTATTGTGCAGTTTTCAAGAGAGTCTCGACCTAGCCGAATACTCTCGGGAAAAATCCTCGAAGTCTTGGGAGAAAGCAAAAAAATCGACACGCAAATGCGTTTAGTCATCGAAAAATTCGAGCTGCCCCATCTTTTTAGTAAAGAAGTTCAACAAGAGGTAGAAAACCTCAGAAACACCATTCTTCCTGAAGAAAACCGCGAAGACCTGCGCCAAACCGCACATGTTACCATCGACGGCGAAAGCGCCAAGGATTTTGATGATGCTATCTGCGTTGAAAAAACTCGGCAGGGCTTTCGTCTTTATGTATCGATCGCCGATGTCAGCCATTTTGTCGCCCCAGGATCGGCGATTGACCAGGAAGCCTATGCGCGGGGCACATCCATCTATTTCCCCGGCAGGGTCATTCCCATGCTGCCGGAAAGGCTGTCCAACGACCTCTGCAGCCTGGTTCCCGGCCAAGATCGGCTTACCGTCTCGGCGATTCTTGACTTTGACCGATCCGGGACCTTGCGAAGCAAGCGTTTTACCAGATCGCTGATTTGCAGCAAGCAACGCTTTACCTACACGGCTGTAAAGCACATCCTCATCGATAAAGATCCCGACCTCCGCAAGCTCTATAAACCCTTTCTCACCCAGTTGAAATGGGCGCAAGAACTGGCAATGGCTCTGCAAAAAAAGAGAAGGCAGCGTGGCTCCATCGACTTCAACCTGCCGGAGCCGGAATTCATCTTGAGCGATGCAGGAGAAGTATCGGCAATCAGCAGGACAGAAAGAAATTTTGCGCATCAGCTCATAGAAGAGTTCATGCTTGCTGCCAACGAAGCCGTCGCAGAACTTGCTACAGCCGGAATGATTCCGGCTCTTTACCGTGTGCACGAAAAACCCGACCCTGAAAAAACAAAAGAATTTTTCACCTTTGCCAAAACACTCGGCCTGCAGCTGCCACCTCTTGAGAATAGCTCCGCCTGGTTCGCCACAGTCCTCGACATCTGTAAAGATTCAAAATATGAGTACATCATCAACAATCTTTTGCTCCGCAGTATGAAGCAGGCGCAGTATTCTGCCGAAAACGTCGGTCATTTCGGCCTGGCCTCGAGCGATTACACCCATTTCACCTCACCAATACGCCGCTACCCGGATCTCATCGTCCATCGCACCCTTCTCGACCTGCTTGCCAAAAAAACCTTAAAGAAAAAGCAAACAGATCAACAGGCACCGTCCATCAAAGCTGCCGGAGAGTTTCTCTCGGCAAGGGAGCGCACCGCCATAATGGCTGAACGCGACATGCATGAACGGCTGAAAATCACCTTTATGCAAAACCGTGTCGGCGAGGCCTTTGATGCCATTATCTCCGGCGTCAGCGACTCAGCCCTTTTCCTCGAGATTCCCGATCACTGTGTAAGCGGGTCTCTGGCCGTTGATACCCTTACCGATGACTGCTATCTGCTGGACAGCAAAAACCATCGGCTGTTTGGTGAAATTACCGCCAAAACCTACCGAATCGGCGACCCTGTTCGGGTGGTCCTGAAAGATATCGACCACTACCGGAGAAGGGTGAATTTCACATTGCAGACCACGACTTCCCGGTCCCGGCAGGCTCGCTGAACGAATGGGCCCCGAAACACTTCTTTCGCACCTGGCGATTGTTCTTGTCCGGCCGAAAATACCGGAAAATATCGGTGCTGCTGCAAGAATTGCCTGGAACATGGGCATCAACCGCCTCATTGTTGTCAGGGATAACCTCCCCGAACGAGAGGCGATGGCCAAAATGGCCACCCACAAAGCAGCACATCTTATTGATAATCTAGAAATCTACCCTGACCTGGCAGAGGCTCTGGCCAATTTTTCCATAGTGGTAGGCACAACAGCCAGAAGAGGTCGGCAAAGAAGTGTTGAAAAAACGCCGCGAGAACTGATCGATGCGCTGCTTCCCTCTCTTGCCGCCAACCAGGTGGCGATACTCTTTGGCCCTGAAGATACCGGTCTGACCAACGACGACCTTAAATACTGTCAAATGTCTTCGGCTATTCCCACCGCTGATTTTTCCTCACTTAACCTCGCCCAGGCTGTGGCAATTCATTGTTATGAAATTTATTACGGCATTGTCCATGCGCAAAAAGACATGGTCGTTGCCCCGCATCTTGCTACGAGCCATGAGCTGGAAAGCATGTATGCATATCTGGAGGAATCGCTTTATTCCATTGATTTTCTGAATGAAGTGAGTCATAGCTATTGGATGACAAACATACGTCGTTTTTTCAGCCGGATGGTTCTGACCTCAAAAGATGCCAATATTGTCAGAACGGTGTGCAAAAAACTTTTGCTTCAACAAAAAAACCAGAAATACAAAGCCCTTGGTGACCCATGAAACGCGAAGAGAGCCTTGTCAATTCCGCAACACCCTCGAACAAGTTCTATTCACCGCATATCGATCATTCCCAGTCACTGCAGAGAACCAAGCTCCTCAAATCAAAATTTCCCGACCAACGACACAGCAAGAAAGTAATAATAATAGAAGCGCAGGCCGGCCAAGGTAAAACAACGCTGGTATCACAGTTTTTAAACTCCACCGAGAATATTTCCATCTGGTATCAGATTGGCCCGGAAGACTCCGACCCAGTGCTTTTGTTGTCATCTTTGCTCACCAACCTCTCAAATAACCTGGTTGGCTTCAGTTCCCCCCAACTGGCAAGTATTTTAACCGAAGGCAGCGTCGGGCCCCTGGATCTGACCCGCTGTGCCAATATCCTCCTGCGCGATCTCGACAATTATCTTAAAAAAGATATCTACCTGGTCTTTGACGATCTCCATCTCATCGAATTCGGCACCCTCACTATCGGCCTCCTGGAACATCTTCTCGATACTTCTCCGCCCAAGGTACATTTCATTTTTATTGCCAGGCATCCAATTCAAATAAAAGGTAAGACAATTCGAAATGGTAGCAACATCGCCTACCTTGACACCGCCGACCTGGCTCTCGACAACCGGGAAATCGAAACCCTTTACCACACCGTTTTGAAACGCGATATCAGCAGACAGGAGGCAAGCGAAATACACCGCATCACCAATGGCTGGATCATGGGAATTATTCTGGCAAGCCATCCCATTTCCGGGCGAAGTAAATTCTGGCAGAAATCTTCAACCGCCGCACTCTCGGCGACACCACAAACCGGCCATATGCTTGACTACTTCCAGGATGAAATTTTCGCCCAAATTCCAAAAACTCTTCACGCAGCCTTTCTCAAGCTGTCGTTTCTACATGAAATCCCGGCTGATCTGGCCAGCGAAATTTCCGGCATCGACGGATTTGCCCAAAAACTCTCGAAATTGGCCAGAGAAAATTTCTTTATTTATCACCTCGACGATCAACAACAGGTTTTCCGCTTTCATCATTTTTTCCAGGAATTTCTCCAGCAGAAGGCCAGAGAACGTTTATCCGCCCTAGAAATTGCCAATATTTATCGAACCGAAGCCCGCTATTACCTGGACCGGGACATGACGGAAAAGGCGCTCACCTGTTATAAGAATGCCGGTGATTTTCAAGCGATGGAAAACATCCTGAAAGAACAGGGCATGAGTCTCATTGCCAAAAACCGTACTCTTACCATTCTCACTCTGCTGCAGACTCTTCCCGATGACGTCCTGTTTCAATACAGCTGGCTGACCCTTTATGCCGGGCTGCTGCGCATCGATTTTATGCCACAAACCACCCTGCCGTTTTTCGATCGCGTGCGAGGGCATTTTCAAGAAACCGGCGAAGTGACAGGCGAACTGATAGCTCTTTCGCAAACCATCTATTACCATTTTGTTATTTCCGGGAAGTATACCGAAGGCGCACAGTTGTTGCCGAGAACCGAAGCCCTGTTGGAAAAAAACAAGGCATCCCTGCCTATGCCGATAATTGTTATGGCTGCGCGGAATCTTGCCTCCGGCTACTGTTTCTTTAACGGCGAAATGGATAAAGCCAGACATTACATTCAGATGGCGACTACCCTCGCCACCCGACACAATATTCGTAACTTCATTGCCTCAACCCGCTTTATTCAGGGATACATTGAATTGCTGAGCGGCAACCGCGCCAAGTATCTCCGCGAGGCTGAAATGTGTTTCTCGCTCTTTAATGATCCGCTCGTCGGCGAGTCGAACAAACTGACCATGAGAATCATGAATCTCTGCTACCTGTCGATGGTCGGTGACCACTGGAATTTTCACATGCAGCAATTGGCATTGCAAAACTCTATCAACCATAATGTCATCGACCAGACGGTCGCCGCTCCCTACCTGTTTGTCTGGGGCAGCAGCAATCTCTTTTCCCTGGGTTATCCCAAGAAGGCACTTGAACTGCTGGACAAAGGATGGGGTGTAACCTCCACTGCCGCAACAGACCATATGCAGAGCCAGTTACTTCAATGGCAGGCTTTCGGCTTGGCGCTTACCGGTTACGATGATAAAGCGCTTGAAAAAATCACCGAATCCATCCGACTTCGCAATAATTCGGCAGGCCTTTTTTATATTGCCTTCAATGCCATCATTGCCGGAGCTGTTTATATACGGATTAAAAAATCTGCTGATGCTCTGCTCTTACTTGAGAAGGGCCTTGCCATCGCTCAATCCATGCCTTCGACCTATCTGACTATTTGCGCTCTTTTCAACATGAGCTATTGCAAGTACCTGTCACAAGGTGAAGAAGAGGCGGTTGATGATCTGGAAGCCGGACTTTCGCTGATGAAAATCAACGGCTACACTCACTTTTGGGGTTGGGAACCGGTAATGATGACCGAACTCCTCGCCATAGCGGTAAAAAGGGATATCGAAAAAAGTTTTGCCCAAGTTTTGGCCGGAACCCGTCTCCATCTGAACTTTTCCGACACAGGAAAGCCCCTCCCCCTCCTGAAATTCGCTCTTTTGGATACTTTTGAAATCAGCATGGCGGGGAAGATTGTTTTTCGCTCTAAAGACCTTACCCACTTCCAGCGAGAATTACTGGGATTGTTAAT
>JAABQY010000149.1 GCA_011391225.1 Desulfobulbaceae bacterium
GAAGTACCAATACGTTTTTTGCTTATCAGCGGCAGCAAGAGAACCGCTACGATCACCACAAGAAAAACTGCCGAGATGGGGCGATCCGCAAAGCCCAACCAGTTTCCATCAAACAGAATCATAGACCGTCGCAGGGAACTTTCCATCATCTTGCCCAAGACCAGCCCCAAAACCAGTGGCGCCGGCTGAAAGCCATGCCGTTCCATGAAAAAGCCAAAAATACCGAAAAAGACCATGACCCATACGTCGAACACGCTGTTGTTGATTCCATATGCGCCGACAAAACAAATAAGCACAACCAGCGGCATCAGGATCGCAGGACGCACGCGCGCTATGCTGGCAAACACGCCGACAAGAGGCAAATTGAGAAACAGGCAGATCACATTCCCAACATACATGCTGCCCACAACGCCCCAGAAAATTTCCGGGTTTTGCGACATGAGAAGAGGTCCCGGCGTAACGCCATGCATGATGAGGCCGCTGATCAGCACGGCCGTGGGTGGGGAAAATGGCAGACCCAAGGCCAACAGAGGCACCATTCCGCCGCCGCAGGCTGAATTGTTGGCTGCCTCCGGGCCGGCAACCCCTTCCACTGCTCCTTCCCCAAAACCCTCCGGCGGCTTGCCCAGGCGCCGCTCCAACCCGTAAGAGGCAAACGAGGCGATGGTTGCTGCCGGACCGGGAACCAGTCCGATAAGAAAACCGAGAACCGAACCACGCAACACCGGTTTCACCGAACGCCGTAACTCGCCTTTGTTAGGGTATAGATCCCAAAACCGAAATTTGATCAGTGTCGATACTTCATCACAGTTGGTACAGGCCACACGCAGAACCTCAGCGAGACCAAACACGCCCATGAGCACCGCGACAAACTCCACCCCTTCAAAGAGTTGGGACAGCCCCAGCGTATACCGCGGTGATCCGGAAATGGCGTCCATGCCGACCGTAGCCAACACGATGCCCAAAATAGCCATCAAGTAAGATTTGTGTGAGGATTTTCCGCTCAAATTGGCCAGGATCATCAAACCCATCAACGCCAGTGTAAAATATTCCGGCGGGCCGAACGAAAGCGCCGCTTTAGCGAGAACCGGGGCAAAAAAGCTTAGTCCGAGAACGGCAACCGTACCTGCGAAGAAAGATCCGACGGCCGCAATCGCCAAGGCGGCGCCGGCCCGGCCTTTCTTTGCCATTTTATGGCCGTCCAGGCAGGTAACCACGCTGGTCGCCTCGCCTGGCACATTGACAAGGATTGACGTGGTAGATCCGCCATAGTTCGCGCCATACCAGATGCCCGTCAGCATGATGGTCCCTGCGGCCGGCCCCAGAACAAAGGTTAATGGCAAAAGCAGCGCCATGGTTCCAGACACGCCTACTCCCGGCAATACGCCAACCAGTGTCCCCACCAGGCAACCGATGAAACACGCCAGCAAATTTTCCGGCGTGAGTGCTATTTGAAGACCCAATATCAATCCGTCAAGCAAATCATTCCCCTCCCACCATGCTGCTCAGGCTGCCGGGCAAAGGCACACCCAATCCGTAAGCAAATACGAAGTCGACGATGACAGTCGCTACAAGTGCCAGCAAACAGGGCTTTGCCACCCCTTCCAGGCCCATCAACCGCGAAATTAAAGCCAGTGAAACGGCTGCCGAGATAGGAAAACTAAATTCCATTCCTGCGGCGAAAAGCACAAGCAAACCAACAAAAAAACCCAAATTCTTGACATTTAACGCATCTTCCTCCGGTCTTACTTTAGCCCTGTTCAAATACAGATGAAGAATCATCATTGCACTAAAAATGCTTCCCAGCATAAACGGCACGACTCCGCCTTCCGGCACCGGTTTCATCTTCAATCCATATTGCGGCGCAGCCGCGGTATAGACCAGAGAAACCAGCAATAACAAAAGCGCGATCCAATGTTCCTGAACATACCGGGCCATTAGATATTCATCTCCTTTACTTGCTTAACCCCAACTGCGAAAGTCGTTTCTTCGCTACTTCGTATTCTTCAAGCGCAAACTTTTCAAACGCAGGACCGGAGTATTGCCCCGGCTTTTGCTGTCCATCCGCCAGGTATTTCTGAAAGCTTGGATCAGCATATACTTGTTGTAGCGCTGCCAGCAATTTTTCTTGAACTTCCGGTGATGTGCCGCCTTTTGCAATCAGCCCCCGCCATTGGAACAAAACCTGGTCTACGTCCTGTTCTTTCAGCGTCGGTGTGTCCGGTAGCAATGTGAGTCTTTCCTTGTCAGTAATGCCGACCACTTTCACTGTTCCAGCCTTGATATGCCCAAGAGCCAGACTGGGGGTGGTATGCGCGACATCGATATGTCCACCGAGCACCTGAGCCAATGCTTCTGGCGCGCCTTCAAACGGCATCCAGGCCATCTTGACGCCAGCCAACTCGATCATTTCCAAAAACGCCAGGTGATGCGAGGAACCGGTCCCATATCCACCAACTTTGATTTTGCCGGGATTGCTTTTTGCATACGTCATCAGTTCTTTAACATTGTTGAATTGACTATCCCCTTTAACCACCAACGCATAGGGTTCCGCATTCACTTGGCTGAGCCATACAAAGTCCTCAAATTTGAAATTATCTTTGAGTGTAGTATTAAGCACCTGCAGCGTGGTTGGCGTAACCGTTACCAACGTATGTCCGTCGGCTGGTTTTGAACGTAAAGCAGACAGCGCTTCTGCCTGGGTCCCTCCAGTACGGTTTTCAACGATGACAGGTTTGCCCAATATTTTTTCCAGCCTGGCAGCCACCTGTCGCGCCATAACATCAATCGGCGCCCCTGCTTTTGAACCGCAAATAATTGTGATTTCCTTACTGGGAAATTTCGCACCCATAAGCATGACTGCGAATAGGCAACAGAGGGTCAAGACCAGTTTAGAATTTCGCTTTCCTGAAAACATTTTCGTACCTCCCTACGAGATTTTACCAATTGCTTCGGGTTGAGACCAGCAACACCTACCGAACCAGATAAGGCATCTTTATATCCACGGCTTTTTGCGGGCACTCGACTTCGCAGACCCCGCAGTACCAGCAATCCTGATATTTCATGTACGGAGTATTATCTGCCGATTGACGAAGGCAATCCAAAGGGCAAAGAGTAACACAAAGCCCGCAACGATTACATTTTGTTAAATCGAACGTAACAGCATCATATCCCATTGGCATTTTACAGCACGCTCCTTTCGATCGGACGGGTTGAAACTGCGATGCTGCCATCGGCCGCCCTGCAAAGATCGATATGTTTGAGCCATTCTGCATCATTTTGCTCCGGATAATCCGCTCTCAGGTGGGCAACTCCCCAGCGACTTTCTTTGCGGGTCTTGGACGCTGTTGCCGACAAAGCGGCGCAATCCAAAATCGCATCTATTTCCCATATTTTTCCTAATTCGTGATAGTCTTGAGCCGTGGCTGTTGCCAATTCAATTTTCATCCTATCGATCCAGCGAAGGCATTGATCCAGTTTGTACTCATTTTTTGGCGGCGCCGCATAATCGCCGATGACCCGTCTAGCCTTGTATTCCAAATCGTGCAGGGATATCGGCGAAGAAGCTTCTTCTGCAAAAGGACGGAATAGCCTTTCTTCTTCTGACACGACTTCAGTCTCACTAAAATTTGACAAAGAAAGATGCGCCCTTTGCACCGCTTCCTCCGCCGCCACCTCACCGAACACAAACGCTCCGGTTAGATGTTGACGCGGTACGGAAGCCACATCGCCGCAGGCATACAGCCCCGGCAGCGTCGTTTCCGCCTTCTCATTGACAACCAACCCTGAAAGACCATGTCCGCCGCAAAGCTGAAATTCTGTAGGATAAAGCTCGATCGGCGAGGTCCGAAAATCGATCCCCCTCTGCGCGAAAAACCGCTGCTGCAATGGTCGCTCCGTAGTAAACAAAATCTGCTCGATCTCGCTGATATTCTTCTCCGGCAACCCACGCATATCGATAAAGACCGGTCCGCGCCCTGCGCGATATTCTTCCGCCATCAGATTGCCTGCGATTTGTCCATGCCCAAGTAGCTGCCCCAACGCGTTTACCACTTTCGCGCCGCGAGTCGTTGTGATATAGAGCAGTGGACAGCTTATATCTTTAATAAGCGTTGTTTGGTGGGTATATTCCATACCTGTCAGCGCTGCGCCGGCTCGATACGCCATTGCAAAACCCTCTCCGCTATTGCCTGGATAATCAAAAGTACCGTTTAAATAGCCCGAATTCGGCAGTGTCAGCCGACTACAGCCACCGCTCGATAAAATAACCGCCTTCGCCTGAACGACAATACTTTCGCCAGTACGGATGTTAAAACCCTGTGCGCCGACTGCTTGCCCATTCTGCGTCACAATGGACGTAACCATGATACGATTGAAGACTTTGACACCTGACTCACGCACTTTGCTGGCCAAAATCACCTTCAAGTCAGGTTCATCCATGGCGGCGTAAAACTTTCCCTTGGGATGAATCTTCAACATGATATAGTTGCCGTCTTCATCTTTGGTAAAGCGCACTTTCCAGTCTTCCAGCTTTTTCATGAGGGCATAGCTGCGCTTTGCCATGATATAACTCGGCAATTGGTCCATAATACCGCTGGCTGCCAGGCCTGCGGCTTCAACATAGGTCTCAGGTGTATCTACACCAGGAACTGCAACAATGTTCAACGCATCCATTCCCATGGCCAACGATCCGCTGCGTCGTATCTCCCCTTTTTCGAGTATGACGACTTCAATTCCGGGATTTAGTTCTTTAGCCCGAATCGCAGCCAGACACCCCGCGCTGCCACCACCGATAATCAAAATATCTGCCTTTACTACAAGCCTATTTCTCATATAACATGCCCCTCCAACATTTCCGGATTCGTGTCAAATATCCCAATGGACGTTACACTATGTATTAAAAAATACAATATGTATTTATTAAAATATTCCTTGTGTAGCGTCTGGACCGAAACCATAAAATATGGTTTATAACCAATATGATACAAACAACACCCACAAACGAAGAAAACGAGCAGGGAGCGTCCAACGGATAGCGAATAATAATGTAAACTGCTGATTGTTATGATATATTTATTCAGGTCAAAGAGTTCAGCAGGGCTCTGGCCGGCTCAAGCGATAGTAAAAGTCAAATCTTCGTCGGGTGAAAAACTGGTGCGTCGAGTAATCGAACCACAAATGAAGTTGGGTGAACTGGCAATTGCCGACATAAAGCTGGACACTAAATCACGCGATGACATACCGCAAATCATCCGCGGCCTCCAGCATATTTACACCACACCTGAACTACGTGGTGCGGTGTTTTCCATTCTTGCAGAGGTCTTGCCCGAGCATCAAATCGACGAAAAGGCAGTCAAGGCCGACACCAACAACGGTCGCACCGGCATTACCCAATGGTAGATTTTGGTACTGGGCGTTCTTAAATTGGGTCTCAACGCTGATTATGACCATATCCTGGAATTGGCTAACGAACATAAGACTCTCCGGGAAATGCACGGTCACGGTGATTGGGCAGACAAGAATCTTCACCTGAACGCATGCACTTTCAGAAGTTTGGCTATGATGCTGGTGAACGGTTACCCCAAAAGGGATATCAGAGAGGAAGAGGTGTTGAGGCAGATCGAAGTCAGGCGCAAAAAGTTGTAGGATTCAATTGATGCTGCATACAGAAAAAACAACATCCCACAGGCTAACGGTTGAAAACCTACTCTCCAAAGTAGAAATAGAATCATTAATGATAAATTTACCCCCGATAAACGCATGCTTGGAATTGCGAGGTATGGTATGACAAAATTTTTGGAAGATATGGAGAGCCGCTACCCCGAGTTGACGGAATCACAAAAAAAAGTGGCTCAATTCATCATTCATCACTACGAGCAAGTAGTATTCTATACTCTTGACGAACTTTCAGCCGAAATCGGGGTAAGCACCACCACCGTTATTCGCTTTGCCCGCAGTCTCGGCTATACTGGATATAGTGACCTCCTCGCCCACATCCAGCAGATTGTCAAAATGAAAATGAATTTACCTGAACGGCTTGACCAGTTCAACACGAATATCGCGCCTGATTCACTTTTGAATCTGTCCTTTCAGCATGATATAGACAACATCACACTGACTCGAAATTCTTTGGATCCAAATAAACTGGCCTTATTTTCAAAAGAATTGATCGACGCAAAAACTATATATATCCTAGGACTACGGAGTTCTTTCAGTATTGCTTTTTATTGCGCCGCTGTGTTGGGTCAAATTCGCGAGAACGTCCGTCTGATCCGTTCTGAAGGCGACCTTGCTCCGGAAGAAGTGCTCAGTGCAAAGTCCGGTGAAATTTGTCTCGTTTTCAGTTTCTCCCGCTATACGCAGCGAACCATCGATATTGCAAGCTGGATGCATAAACAAGGAGTAAAGATTTTGGCGGTATCGGACCAAGCCCTATCGCCGATCGCCAATGTATCAGATCTGACGCTCACATGCGAGGTCAAGGGGTTGACATTCAAAAACTCCTTGGTCGCTCCCTTCTGTCTGGTGAATTATTTTGTGGCTGCAGTCGTCTCTTCAGACAAGAACAGAGCAAAACATGTTTTGTCAAGAAACGATGATCTACTAAGAAGCGGCAAGTATTTCGCCATATAATAATTGCCGGTTGCCGGGACGATAGTAACATATTGATGAGAACACCAACACCCCTGTGGCGGACCTATACCATGTTCACCGACCTGGAAGCGGTCTTCCGCAGCCTCAAATCGGAATTGGGACTGCTATCGATCTACCATCATCGCAAGGATCGGGCCGAAGGGCATCTGTTCATCACTGTGCTGACCTATCAGGCGGTCCAGGCACTGAGTCGCAGACTAAAGGGTCAAGGTTGTCAGGAAAGCTGGTCGAC
>JAABQY010000150.1 GCA_011391225.1 Desulfobulbaceae bacterium
AATGGCTGCCGGAAGCGGCAACTAATAATTCAAACTACATATATTCTATTTTAAAGAGATTGATACTCCTATGAAAAAAATCATCTGGTATGCGTTTGTCCTGATTTGTGCCATAAGCCTTGGGGCCTGTGCAATTCCCAAAAAAAACCAGGTCCAAACAACCCCGACAACTCCCTCCAACAAGAAACCGCAGGTGGGCCCCATCTCGGAAACGAAGATGGCCAGTCCTAACCAGCCCATTATGACATTGGAGCCGTTGGAGCCTGAACCATCGGAAATAATCGAGGAAAATATTCCCGACAACCTTCCCTCCATGGCCTTTATCAATGACCGTATTTTTGAATACGGAAAAAAACTTGAACGTTGGAAAGACTTAGATAGCCGATCAGTGAAGGTAAAAGTCAAAGATGATGAGGCTGCGGAAATGGTTCGATGTTTTCGCAAATTACAAAATGTTTTAAGTAGCTACAGCGAACTGCGCAGCAAATTGTTACAGACTCAGAGGGTAGCCACCGCTGAAAGGATCAGCAATGCCGGAATTATTGAAATTGAGAAAAATGATATAGCGTTTTTGGAAAGTTCCTGTGGGCGGTTATTGGCGGATTCTGCCGACAAGAGCGCCGGATGGAATCAGCGCGAGGAGTCAGCCGATCTGTCACAACTGGAAACCTTGATTGACAGACATGCCGAAAATCGTGAACACCAGGAAATTGTTCAGATCTGGCAAAAAATCCCCGCCGGGCAGAATAGTCGCGTGGACCTCCGCACTCAGATTCACTATGGCAATGCCCTGCTCTATCTCCATAAGGAAGAAAAAGCCGCGGAAATGTATCAGCTGGTTGTTGATCGGATGTCTTCCTCAGAGGTGCAGGCAACCGACATTGTGTCTCTTAGAAAAATTCTCGCTGATGTATATACGGCCTCGGGTAATTACAGAGCTGCAGCTGTGCAGTATAAAAAGATCTCCGATGACTATCAGAATATCGGTCGCCTTGAGGAGTGGTCGAAACTCCAATTGTTAATGCTTGATCGTTCCAAAGACAGCGGCCCGGAGTTGAAGGAATACTCTGCTATACTTCGTGATTATCTGGGATATGTTGCTGAGCAGGGTGGATATAAATTGCTTTGGCAGGCGGATAATTTCCTCACTAAATATCCTTATTCGCCGGTCGCGCCGAACATCGACATTATTAAAGCAAAGGTGAAAGCCGCCGCCGATAAGTGGTTTGAAGGTTTTATGGGTGAGGTCGAAAAACTTCGCTCTGAGAAAAAATTCCAGGAGGCGCAGGATCTCCTGAAAACCTTGCCTCCCGATGTAATCGGCCCGGACAAACAACTTGCCCTTAAAGGAAAGAACGAGGAGTTGACTTTGACTGATGCGGTTGAGAAGGAGACGCAGCGGATGGCTGTTGTTCAAGGACTGCAAAATCAGTGGAATAACGGAATGAATTTAGCGAAAGCAGAAAAATATGATGAAGCCATAGCGGTTTTCACCAAGCTTTTGGAGGGCGAATATTCAGCCAAGGCAAACGAGAAGATCAAGGAGATGTCTCTTGAAGCGGCAAAGGCCGATCGAAAAAAGGCAGCCAACCTGTTCACCAGGTTTACCAAAACCACGGATATAGAGAGTCGGAAGAAGCTTCTCATTGAAACCCATAGATTGTTGAAAAGCATCCTCGTGAAATACCCCGAAGTGGATATCAAACCTAAGGTAATCGGCAATCTTGAGCGGGTTGAGCAGGAAATGATGGCTATTGATCCGAGACTCGTGGTTATGGCAGATCAGGGAGTGATCTCGCCGACAAAAGTGGATGGTCTTGACAAGGCCTTTGCTTCACCCGCCAAGGTCGGCAGCAGTAAAGATTTGGATATCGAACCCGAGCGGGATCTGCCGGTAAAACAATAGGTTCGTACACCAAAAAAGATTTCTTTAAAAACCACCTTTGGTGGCTGGCCGAGAAATCATAAAATTACAGCTCCAGAAAATTTCAGCCGAGATGGTTCAAGACGATTCTCAGCATTCTCCGCAGCGGTTCGGCTGCACCCCACAGCAACTGATCGCCAACCGTAAAGGCTGCCAGATATTGTGGTCCGAACTTCATTTTACGGAGTCGTCCAACAGGGACGGTCAGCGTCCCGCTTACCTTGACCGGCGTAAGCTCGCGAGAGCTTATCTGTCGATCATTGGGGATTACCTTGACCCACTCATTGTGACCGGCAATGATTCTTTCAATTTCCTCAACACTGATATCTCTTTTCAGTTTGATGGTAAGGGCCTGAGAGTGGCACCGCATGGCTCCGACCCGTATGCAGAGGCCGTCGACCGGGATGGTCTGCGCAGAGCTTTTTCCAAGAATTTTGTTGGTTTCAGCTATCCCCTTCCACTCTTCCTTGGATTGCCCACCTTCGACCGGCACATCGATCCATGGTATAAGGCTGGCAGCAAGCGGAACGCCCCAGTTATTCATGGTGAGCGAACCGTCATTGAGTTTGGCGGTGATTTTTCGGTCGATATCGAGAATGGCTGAAGAAGGATCGGCGAGTAGATCACCGACCTCGCCAGCCAGTTCGCCCATTTGGCTTATAAGCTCGCGCATATTCTTTGCCCCGGCCCCGCTTGCCGCCTGGTAGGTCATTGAACTGATCCATTCCACCAGATCGGCGGCAAAGAGTCCGCCGAGGCCCATAAGCATGAGGGAAACTGTGCAATTGCCGCCAATATAGTTTTTTATGCCGTTTTTCAGCCCCTGATCGATGACCGCTCGGTTAACCGGATCAAGGATGATGATCGCATCGTCTTTCATCCTGAGTGTTGATGCCGCATCGATCCAATAGCCCTTCCACCGGCTACGGAGGGCTTCATAGACACTGGTGGTATAACTGCCCCCCTGGCAGGAAACGATGATGTCCATCTCGGCCAGCCGGTCAATGTTCGCAGCATCTTCGAGAGCTTTTCCGCCACTGATCGAGGGTCCCGCAAGGCCTGCCTGCGAGGTTGTGAAGAACACCGGAGAAAAGCCTTGGAAATCGTTCTCGGCAACCATCCGTTCCATAAGAACAGAACCTACCATTCCTCGCCAACCGATAAATCCTACTTTTAACATTGGAGACTCCGTGAATGTAATTATGGATATGTGTTAGTTAAGGGCCTTTGTGAAGACCGGCAAAAAACGGAAAGCTCCATTTTTACCTGAAACGCCTGGGAAACGCTCGTGAAAAAGAATGAGTTCGAAAAGGTCCTTCAGGGCAGGCTTACACCCTAATGTTCCCTAAGTAATTGATATTAATTTTGATGTTAATGTGGCATCGTTACTTCATTGCATCTTGTCAGGGCGCCGGAAAAGGTGGAAGCCTAGAAGGAAGGAACCGGACAGAATGAAAACATCCGCCAGATTGAAAATGCCGGTCTGCAAGTACCCTGTGCCGAGAATGATGAAATCAGTTACACCACCGTCGCCTATCAATCGGTCAAGGAGGTTGCTGAGACCTCCTCCGGTGATGAGTGCCAAGGGAATCCACGTGCGGGAGTTTTGCCCCGAAAACCATAACAGGTAAATCAGACATCCGCATAGCAGCAACGCCACGCAGATATTAAGGAAAAATAATCGAAGACCGGTTGGCAGATTGCTGACAATTCCCAGAAAACCACCATGATTTTCCACGAGAGAAAATTTCATGAGGCCACGAAACAAAGGAATTTCCATTGAAGTAACGAGCAGCTTTCTTGCCATATACTTGGTGGCTTGGTCGATGCAGATCGTGCACAAAAGAAGAAGAGGGAGGAGCCACATCCGCTTCGCTGATGGTCGTTGCAGAGTTGGTGACGGAAAGTTCATAGTGCTGATCTAAACGGCGGCAAAAAGGAAATTTGAAGTAGGCGATTTGTCTGAATTTGCTCAATAGTAATCTTAAAAGCTTTTTGCATTATCGGTTGAAGTACATGGAAAGTCAATCGTTTCCAAGGTGTTTTGGAGAACAGGTCAACAATTACATTGCAGGGCATTGCAGAGTTCGATATTGTTGCCACCTTGAGATGTGAGGCGTGAATTGTCAGGTGGGAAAAAAGATGAAAATGTTCCAATGGCCGGTTTGGCGTAGGTCAGCCGTCTTGATCTTCAGTTGAAATGGAGTAAAGCATGGTAAAGATTGGGATTATCGGGGGGTCAGGGCTGGAAAATCCGGCTATTTTTCAAGACGCCAAGATTGTTGAAGTGGACACGAGATACGGACAGCCTTCAGGATCACTGGTGACTGGAAAAATTGGCGGCGTTGAGACCGTAATACTTGCCAGACACGGCAGCAATCATCAGCTCAGTCCTACCCAGATCAACAACCGAGCAAATATCATAGCTATGAAGGAGCTTGGGGTCAATTACATCATTGCCACAACGGCTTGTGGCAGTCTCAGAAAGGAAATTGATCGGGGCCATCTGGTAATACTCGATCAATTTATCGATTTTACCAGATTCCGCAAAAATACCTTTTTTGATTCCTTTGAATCCGGCGCCCATCATACCGCCATGGCGCATCCTTTCGCCGTAGAATTACGGGAAAAACTCATCTCAGCAGCCCAGGCCCTGCAGCTGCCTGTTCATTCCCGGGGCTGTGTCGTTACCATTGAGGGTCCACGCTTTTCAACGGTGGCGGAGTCGAAGATGTTCCGCTTGTGGGGGGCCGATGTTATCAACATGTCCACCGCTCCGGAGGCCATGCTGGCCAATGAGGCCGGGATTCCCTACGCGGCAGTCGCCATGTCGACCGATTATGACTGCTGGAAGGAAGATGAACCGCATGTGACCTGGGATGAAATATTGACGGTGTTTCGCAAAAACGCCGATAATGTTACAGGATTGCTGGTAAAGGTAATCGAAACGTTTAATCACTAAGCAGAGATCGAGGTAAGTCATGGATTTAAAGCAAACGGTAAGAAGCATAGTGGATTGGCCAATAAAGGGGGTAATTTTTCGTGATTTAACGACACTCATGAAAGATCCCGAGGCCTTCAAAGAGGCCTGTGATATACTCATACGCCGCTACCGGGAGATGAAAATCGACAAGGTGGTCGGCATCGATGCCCGTGGTTTCGTTTTTGGTGCGGTTCTCGCCCACCAATTGGGGGTTGGTTTTGTTCCTGTCCGGAAGAAAGGCAAACTCCCGGCCGAAACGGTAGAAGAATCCTATGTTTTAGAATATGGATCTGGAACCTTGGAAATTCACAAGGATGCAATTTCTCCAGGTGATCGGGTGGTGATTGTTGACGACCTGATAGCTACTGGCGGTACAGTTGGCGCCACAGTTCTTCTGGTAAGGGGCCTTGGGGCTGAGATTCTCGAATGCGCCTTTCTCATCGAACTGCCCGACCTCAAGGGGCGCAGCAGAATCCCTGACTGTAAGATCTTTGCCATGATGGAGTTTGAGGGAGAGTAGGCAGGGACAATACTACTGTCCGCCTCGTATCAAAAACGGCTGTCAGGGTTGATTAGTTGTCGACATGGGACTATTATGCTGGCTGTTTCGCTCACCATGTTTTCGAAAAAACTCCTAATTTGAGGATGTCATGAATGTAACGGTGTTTGGGGTCGGATACGTCGGACTCGTGCAGGCGGCAGTTTTGGCTGATGTCGGCCACAATGTCTGCTGTGTGGATGTCGATGCAAAAAAAATTGAGGGCTTGAAAAATGGCATCATCCCTATTTTCGAGCCCGGTCTGACCGAGCTGGTCCGGACAAATTATGACAAAAAGCGCTTAGAGTTTACTACTGATGCGCAAACGGGCGTACAGCACGCCGAACTCCTTTTTATCGCCGTTGGGACCCCGCCGGACGACGACGGCAGCGCCGATCTGCAGTTCGTCTTGGCGGTTGCCGGTTCGATTGCCCGTTTTATGGAGGAGGGCAAGATCATCATCGACAAGTCTACTGTTCCAGTAGGCACCGCCGACAAGGTTCGCGGGCACATGATGGCTGTGCTCCGCGAGAGAAACCTCGATCTGCCCCTGCATGTGGCCTCCAATCCGGAGTTTTTAAAGGAAGGTTCGGCCCTTGACGACTGTATGCGACCGGAACGGATCATTATCGGCACCGACTGTGACGAGGTGGAAGAAAAGATGCGTGAGCTGTATGAACCCTTCAGCCGCAACCACGATAAGATCATGCTCATGGATGTGCGTAGTGCCGAGTTCACCAAATATGCGGCAAACTGCCTTCTGGCCACGAAGATTTCTTTCATGAACGAGATGTCCAACCTGGCCGAACGTTTGGGCGTGGATATCGAACAGGTGCGTCGGGGAATCGGCTCGGATTCGCGCATCGGCTACCAGTTCATTTATCCCGGCTGCGGTTACGGCGGCTCCTGTTTTCCGAAAGATGTCCAGGCCCTTGAACGTTCCGCTCGGGAGATCGGTTATGAAGCGCAGATTCTTCGGGCGGTTGAGGCCGTCAATTACCGGCAGAAGGAAAAATTGTACGAGCATGTCTGCTCCTTTTATCCGGAGGGAATCGCCGGCAAGACCTTTGCCGTTTGGGGGCTTTCTTTCAAGCCTAAAACCGACGATATGCGCGAGGCTTCAAGCCGGGTACTGATCGAGGCCCTGTGGCAGGCTGGGGCGAGGGTTCAGGCCTATGACCCGGAGGCCATGGAAGAGGCTCAGCGTCTTTACGGCACCCGCGATGATTTTACTTTGATGGGCACCAAAGAGGCAGCTTTGCACGGTGCCGATGCCCTGGTGATAGTCACCGAATGGAAGAGTTTCCGGGTTCCTGATTTCAAGGCCATGCGTGCTGAGCTGCGGGATAAGGTCATTTTTGATGGTCGCAATCTTTACGATCCGGCTCGGGTCGAGGCTATGGGTCTTGCGTATTACGGCATTGGCCGGGGACGCTCG
>JAABQY010000151.1 GCA_011391225.1 Desulfobulbaceae bacterium
AGACGTATAAGTCATCTACTTTTGCCGGGCGCCATCCTGCAAAACGAGAAGACTGCCGCAATGAAAATGATTGCTTCAGGAAATCATAGTCACCACCGCTCGATTTTCAGCAGGTAACCGGAAATCTTCACTAAGAAAAATTGATTTACATTTTTACCAGGAGATATACATTGAATTTCAAACAATAAAATAAAAAGCTTGTGGTGTTTTTGCACAAGCCCTTGTCCTTTTTGCCTTGGGGTGGTTTTTGGCAACGATCAGGAGTGCAGAAAACGTAAAAGAGGAACAAATATCAGAGGACAGTCTCTTTGGTGGTGACTTAAAATGCTTTCAGGCAACCAAAGGATATCGTTTTTCGGTTGATTCGGTACTTGTTTCTCATTTTGTCAGTGTCCGGGAAAATACCCGAATACTTGATCTGGGTAGCGGTTGCGGCATAATCTTACTGATTCTTCTTTATCGGTGGGGCAAGAAAATCAGTGAAATCGTCGGGGTTGAATTTCAACACAATCTCGCGAGCCTGGCAAAAAAAAATCTGCAAGCCAATGGCTTTCAGACCACCGGTAAAATTGTCGAAGGTGATATTAGAAAACTTTCATCTCTTGTCGCACCTGAATCATTTGATAGCATCGTCTGTAATCCGCCGTTTTTTGGCCACGGATCGGGTCGACAAAGTTCTAGTGAAGAGGCCCGACTTGCCCGCCACCAGATTCTCGCAAATCTTGATGACTTTTTTGCCGCCTCAGCTTTGGCAGTTAAAAATAAGGGCACGGTATATTTCATTTATCCAGCCGGTCAGATTGGGACCTTTATCACTTTGCTCGGCAAACATCGACTTCAGGTAAAAAAACTGCAATTTGTCTATAGTTACCCGCAGATGAAGAACAACGCTCGACTGGTTCTAATCGAATGCAGTAAAAACGGTGGGGGTGGTGCCAATATTCTTGCACCGTTATATATCTATTCTGAAAAAAATGGCGCCTTTACCGAAGAAATGCAGGATTTTTATAAAAAAAATATCTGCTTACAGTGTTAACTCAATAGATCAAGTTAATCGTCGCTGCCATGCTTGCAATCATTACCAGTTGTTCGGTACTCGGTATTCACGGCTGGTTAATCCAAGTGGAGGTCGATGTCGCAACCGGTCTTCCGACCTTTTCGACGGTTGGACTGCCCGACAGTTCTGTGCGCGAAAGTAAGGACCGGGTCAAGGCGGCAATTAAAAATTGCGGTTATCAGTTTCCAAATAAACGCATAACCGTCAACCTGGCTCCGGCAGATATCAAGAAAGAGGGCGCAGGCTTTGATCTGCCTATCGCCATAGGTATTCTTGAGGCAACGGAAACCCTGAAAAGGCAGAGGGCAGGGCATTACTGCGTAGTTGGAGAACTGTCGCTCGATGGTGGTGTGCACCGAGTCGGTGGCATCCTGCCGATGATTCTTGCCGCACGGGAGCAGGGTCTCACTGGAATACTGATTCCCCAGGAAAACATTGAGGAGGCGCATATAGCTCCCGATGGAATCGATGTGATTCCCGTAAGCTCTTTGCCCCAGGCGGTTGAGTTTCTGGCAGGAATGGAGAGTAGCTCGCCCTTTCTCCGGACGGATCTCAGGGCCATGGCTAATACCACCTCATATCACGTTGACTTCTCAGATATTAAGGGTCAGCAGCATGTCAAGCGCGCCTTGGAGGTTGCTGCCTCAGGCGGCCATAATATTTTGCTGAAGGGCCCACCCGGTTCGGGGAAAACTATGTTGGCGAGGCGGTTTCCGACTATCCTGCCACCGATGACCATTGAAGAGATCATTGAAACCACAAGAATTTATAGTGTCGCCGGACAAAACTCCGAAAAAAATACGGTTTTTACCACCCGGCCTTTTCGCGCTCCGCACCATACCATTTCTGATGCCGGTCTCATCGGTGGCGGCAGTATCCCGCAACCGGGAGAGGTTTCTCTTGCCCATAACGGGGTCCTCTTTCTTGACGAATTGCCGGAGTTCAAGAAACATGTCCTGGAAGTCCTGCGACAACCCCTCGAAGACGGCGAGGTGACTATTGCCAGGGCCAATATGACCTTGACCTTTCCGGCACGATTCACTCTTATTGCGGCAATGAATCCCTGTCCCTGCGGATTCTATGGTGACAGCCGCAACAGCTGCAACTGCAATGAAGCGGAGATCAAACGCTATACCGGGAAAATTTCCGGGCCGCTTATTGACAGGATTGATATGCATCTTGAGGTGGCGGGTCTTGATTATGGGGAAATGAGCAGTACGATCAAGGGTGAGAGTTCGAAAGAGATCAAAGCCCGTGTCGATCAGACTCGGGCTCTCCAGGAGAAAAGGTTCACCGACGACCCAGGTGTATATTGCAACAGCCAGATGAACACCAAACTCATGGAGAAGCATTGTGTTTTAGATGCACTCTCGGCGCAGATCCTTGAGAAAAGTGTCGCACGATTAGGGCTTTCAGCGAGGGCGTATCATCGCATCCTGAAAATTGCCAGAACCATTGCCGATATGAACAAATCATCGGAAATTCAATCAATCCACGTTTCTGAGGCGGTACAATTCTGCAGAACGGATCAATAGAAGAAGGAACGAAAAATGAAAAAGATTGTCGAAGAGCTCAGGCAGCTGGTTGCCTTTAAAAAAACTACCGACGTTGGTGATGTCGTCTTTATCGCCGCTAAAGAGCCGAAAATGCTCTTTTATGCCTATGTGAATAAGATTGAGAGAGACAGCAGCAGAAAAGATGAGTGGTGGCACCTTCATCTCACCCTTCTTTCAGTTCCCCTGCAGAAGATAACCTGGACCCTGCGGACGGAACAGATGAACGGACAGGAGATTTTTACTATGGGAGGAGAAGAGCGCTTTCTGCAGGCCGTCGATTTTGGGGAAAAACGAGAAAAACAGCTCGGTAGCGACAAAAAAGTTTCAATGCTCAAGAGAGTGAAATAAAGACGAGTTAGTATCCCACCTCCTTTTGGTGGCGAATCGTCAGCACGGTAACGAAATCGCCGCCGTCGTAGCGGTACAACGCGATATAGCCGCTGTCACCAAAGTCGATCAGCAATTCCCTGTGTTCCTGCCCCAAGTTGTCAGCAGGACGTCCGATCTGTGGTTGCTGCCCAAGTGCCTGCACGGCTTTCTTGATAGCGGCAGCGGCACGTTTTGCCACATCTGGACTTTTCGGGCGGAGGAACTCGCGCAATCTTTCCAGGTCACGTAATGCCGACGGCGCGAATCTCACTTGTGGCATATGGGTGCAGCTTTTTCGTTTTCTTCGCCCCAGGTATCAAGCCACGTGGATACTTCATCGCCGGTCACATGCAAGCCGGTTTCCTGGTATTCCTCCCAGGCATTGATGGCATCTTCTCGAAAGGATTCACGTTTTTCCTCGCGGTCAAGGTATTGCTGGATAGCCTCGCGCATCACCCAATGTGCCGTACGGCGGTGCGTTTCGGCTAAGTGTTGGATTCTATTGCGTGTTTCTTGATCCAATTTCACGGATACGGTTTTAGCAGCAATAACAGGCATGACATTTTCTCCATACAGTAACAATAAGTGTTAGTTTGTAATACCTATTGTAGCAGCTCATCTTAGGTGTGTCAATTTATTGTTCAGGGGCAATAAAGTTCACAAAGAGGTGCTCAAGCTTGGTTTCCAGCCGCCTGTAGGTGATTCGCGGGCATTTATCGAGCATTATTTTTGCCGCCTTGACTTGATCGGTATTGCTGTATTTGTCGGACAGATAGATTATCTCACTGATACCTGCCTGGATAATGACCTTTGTACATTCATTGCACGGAAAGAGTCCAACGTAAATCCGGCAGTTTCGCAAATCGGTAGATATGGAATTCAAGACAGCGTTGAGTTCCGCATGGCAAACATAGGGATATTTGGTGTCAAGAAACTTTCCTTGCCTTTCCCACGGCAACTCATCATCAGAACATCCCCACGGAAAACCGTTATAGCCGACACCGACTATTTTGTTTTGGTCGTTTGCCACACAGGCGCCAACCTGGGTATTGGGGTCTTTGCTTCTCTGCGCAGACAGTAGCGCTACTGCCATAAAATATTCGTCCCAGGAAAGATAGTTTTTTCTTTTCATGCAGGCCCTCCATCAGGGTCGGCCTTAAATTTTCTTCGACGCTGCCGCCAGGTGTTGACGCCGCAGATGGTGTCGATAAATCCTTTGATCGTCGTGAAATACAGATCGCCGCCGGTCTGCGAAACGGTATCATGTAGCGCCCCGGGAATGATGAGAAACTGTTTGTTTTTTGCCCCTGAAGCGGCCTGGAGTTTCTCTGCTTGGAAGAGAGGCACTATACAGTCTCGGGAGCCATGGAAAAATATGGTTGGAACCTTGATCTCAGCAATTTTCTGCAAATTATTGAACCCATCATTCTCGGAAATCCCCTCAGCTGCCTTTCCAACTCCCATTGCTGAGAGCAGGGGAAGGGTTTCACAAAAGGCACTCTCAAGGATCATTGCCTTGATTGTATTGGGGTTGTTATAAACAACATCGATGGCGCAAACCGAGCCGAGGGACCTTCCCATGATAACAATCGCACCAGCATATTTTCTTGTCGCAAGCCATTCAATTGCATGAGAAAACTGCACTCCGGCATCGGCAATCAATGTTGCCATTGAAGGGGTGCCGGTACTCTTGCTAAATCCCCTCAGTGCGGTCAGAAACACATTGATTCCGACCTGATTGAATGCTTCAGCCTCCGCGTCAAAGGAGTCAGATGACTCTCCGCCACCATGAAAATAGATGACTGTAGGGCCTTCCTGGGCAGAAAGATAGAACCGGCACGATAAAAACACGCCTTCACAGATTGTCAGGGTCAGTTCTTCGGCGTTTGCCGGACAACTCCCTTTATGATCCCGAGGTGGTTTTAAGAGAAGCGAACGGATTTCCGGATGATCGAATTTGGCTAAAGATTGCATGGGCGACGGATGTTAATATGGTGAGAGAAATGATGGAGATACCTGCAAAAGGTCATTACTTTAAAGGATCTTCGAGTAAAAAGCTACTCCCGGTCCATTGGAAACCACGATAATTTTCGAGAATCCGGCAAAAGTGAGCAGGAGATACATGAAATTGCCAGAGGATGAAAATGAAAGCATATCACATGGACTAGAAACAACAAAAGGGGCGGCAAAGAATGCCGTCCCTTTTGTTGTTATTCGTGGGGTGAGCGATGGGACTTGAACCCACGGCCTCCTGGGCCACAACCAGGTGCTCTAACCAATTGAGCTACGCCCACCATATAAACCGGGTATTGTACTGAAAAGCCCGTCCTGTATAACCGTTTGAGAAAGGTTTTGCAAGCGTAAAATATTTACATATTTACAGGTTTTCTTTGCAGAACATGCATTTTTTCGCTTGTGCCTTGATAATTTCCATACAATGTGGACACTCTTTTTTGAAATTCGCATTCAGGATGCTCTCAAGTACCTGTCTCACGGCAAACTCCATCGCTGGATCTCGGAAACGATGATTCCTGAGTGGATCGATGCACTTTACATCGTTCAGTTTCTTGAGATACTCCAGGGCCACCAGCCGATCGTTCTTGTTGGCGGCCTCGTCAAGCAAAAGGGTCATAACTGGTTGCGGATCGTTCTTCTCCAAACAGGTTTTCAACCCCTCGACAGCCTCTTTTTCCTTGTAATAGCGTTCGTTTTGCGCCAAAAGCACTTCTTTATTAATAACACAAGCTTTGAATGCATCGGCATTGCCGACCATCATCAAATTTCCTTCAGGGCTTCCCGGCAACTCCATGTATCGATAGGATGCGTGGTGCCCATATTTTAATTCAATCTGGTCCCAACCTCTTAAAAACAGTGAACAGGCATCATTTAAACAAATAAACATAACCTCCGATCCCCAGCCCAACCCATCACCCACATGAATTGGTGGTGCTTCACAGCAGGACAATTTGTTCTTGCAGTGCGGGCATGACTTTTCCTCATCAATAAAACTTAAATCTCGAACCATTCAGCAACTCCTTCAAAATAATTATAAACCGTCGGGCACACAAATTTACACGCAGCACTCTGAATTGACGGCATTGATAAACAGCAGAAAATCTATTGTAGAATGCAATTATAATTGCGGCCGATGGAATTACAACCGTTATCTCAGGACTTCATGCTTGGGTTACTCATGACTTCATCGACGGCCTTAGCCTGTTTCATCCGCGACTGGAGAAAGGCAGGAGGCATGAATTTTTTATTCTCTTCCATTATGTTGGTGAGTTTTGCAATATTGCCTTGTTCGGCGAGGTCAATGAGTTGCAGGATATTGGCGGCAAAGGCCTGCACTATTTTGCGCCCCTCTCCGGTTGTCGCCATGATCTCAGCATAAGTTCGCGGATTTTGGTTGTGGATACGGGCCATTGCCAAGATGCCATAGAGGGAGGTAAGCGTCGAATGGCTGCCGATATCGTCGCAGTCAATATTGAATTCCCGCAGAGTTTTCGCTAAAGCTACTGAGATGGTGGTGGGCAGCTTTTGCCCGATGCCCATGAGCAGATCGTGTTTTGTGGCACTGTCATGGTAGATATCGGCGCCGTGTTTATAGAGAAAGGCTTCGAACTCACTGCAGAAAGAGCCACTCCGATGGGTTCTGACCACTGCTGCGTTTTTGTCCTTCATGGTAAGAGCCTGCGGCCCCCAAAGGTTGTGGACGAACATCACCTCGACACCTAGACCAGTTGCCTCAAGCGATGCCTTGATGGTGTTTTCTGATTCGCCGGCAAGAATAATCATTGCCTGGCCATCGCGAAGAAGG